>JADGHJ010000241.1 GCA_019686175.1 Chloroflexota bacterium
GGCCGCCCCCGTGCGCCGCGCGTCCAGGCCCAGCAGGCACGCCGTCGCCGCCGCCGCGCCGAACACCCCGGCCGTGCCCGTGACGTGCCAGCCGGCGTCGTAGTGAGCGGGGCAGACGCTCAGCGCCACGCGCGCCTCCACCTCGAAGCCGACCAGGAAAGCGGCCAGCAGCTCGGCGCCACTGGCGCGCCGCCACTCGGCCACGGGCAGCGCCGCAGCCGCGAGCGGCGCGCTGGGGTGGAGGATCGTCGGCAGGTGGGTGTCGTCGTAGTCCAACACGTGGGCCATGATGCCGGCTACCAGGGCGGCTTGCGTGAGGCTGGTGCGCTCGGTGGTGCCCCATAGGGTCGCTTGCCGCGCGCCGCCCAGCATGCGCGCCACGTCCCGCGCGATCCGCACCGCGGGCTCCTCCGTGGCGCCCAGGGCCACCCCCAGCACGTCGAGTAGCGCGCGCTTGGCGACGTGCTGGGTCGCGGATGGGATCTGCTCCAGGCGCGTGTCGGTGACGAACGCCGCCAGACGCGCGGTCACGCCCTCGCTGGTGGCGACCTGCTGCTCGCTCATCGGCTCCCCTCCCTCCCGCTGGCTACTCGTAGCGCGCCACGCGCTCGGTGGCCAGGCGCACGAAATCCGCCAGCGGCTGTGGACCACGGTTCTCGCCCGAGCGCTCGCGTACCGCCACCGTGCCCGCCTCGACCTCCTTGTCGCCGACCACCAGCATGTACGGCACTTTCTGGAGCTGGGCGTCGCGGATCTTGGCCTGCATCCGCTCGCTGCGGCCGTCCACCTCCACGCGCAGCCCGGCCGCGCGTAGCTGCGCAGCCACCTGCTCGGCGTACGGCACGTGGCGGTCGGCCACCGGGATCACCACCGCCTGCACCGGCGCGAGCCACAGCGGGAAGGCGCCCGCGTAGTGCTCGGTGAGGATCCCCAGGAAGCGCTCGTAGGTGCCGTAGATGGCGCGGTGGATCATGACGGGGCGGTGCGGCTGGCCGTCATCGCCGATGTACTCTAGCGCGAACCGCTCGGGCTGCTGGAAGTCGAGCTGGATCGTGGCGAGCTGCCACGACCGCCCGAGGGCGTCGTCGATGTCCACGTCGATCTTCGGCCCGTAGAAGGCGCCCTCGCCCGGCTTGAGCTCGTAGGCGATGCCGTTCGCCTCCAGCGCCTCGGCCAGCGCTCGCTCGGCCTGCGCCCACAGCGCGGGATCGCCCAGTGCCTTCTCCGGCCGTGTGCTGAGGTAGTAGCGGCGCGGGAAACCGAACAGGTCGTAGATCGCACGCTGGAAGTCGAGTACGCCCGACACCTCGGCCTGGATCTGGTCGGGCCGGCAGAAGATGTGCGCGTCGTCCATGGTGAGCTGGCGCACGCGCAGCAGCCCGTTGAGCGTGCCCGAGCGCTCGTTGCGCAGCAGCCGCGTGGTCTCCGCCAGCCGCAGGGGCAGGTCGCGATAGCTGCGCGTCTCCGAGCTGTACACGAGCGTCGACTCCGGGCAGTTCATCGGCTTGAAACCGTACTGCTCGTCCTCGACCTCGCTGAGGAACATGTTCTCGCGGTAGAAACCCCAGTGGCCCGAGCGCTCCCACAGGGCGGCCTTGACCAGCGAGGGTGTGCTGATCTCCTGGTAGCCGCGCCGGGCGTGCTCGCGCCGCGACAGCTCCTCCAACGCCCGGATGATGGTCATGCCCTTGGGCAGCAGGAACGGCTGGCCCGGGGCTACGTCGTCGAAGAAGAACAGGCGCAGCTCGCGGCCCAGGCGCCGGTGGTCGCGCCGCTTGGCCTCCTCGATCCGCCAAAGGTAACGATCGAGCTCCTCCTGCGTGGGCCACACGGTGCCGTAGATGCGCTGGAGCTGCGGCCGGTGCTCGTCGCCCCGCCAGTAGGCACCCGCGATGCTGAGCAGCTTGAACGGGCCGATCTGGCCCGAGTCGGCGACGTGGGGGCCGCGGCAGAGGTCCACGAACTCGCCGGTGCGGTAGATCGAGGCGGTGCGGGTGTTGGCGGGATCGACGTCGACATCCTCGTGGCTGTCGAGGCGTGTGGTACCGCGCTCGCGCAGGTCGCGCAGCAGCTCGACCTTGTAGTTCTCGCCTCGCGCGGCGAACAGCGCGATGGCATCCTCGAGCGGTAGTTCCTCACGCTCGAACGGCAGCCGCTCGGTGACGATCCGGGCCATCTCGGCCTCGATGGCAGCGAGGTCCTCCGGGGTGAGGCGCCGGGGGACGTCGAGGTCGTAGTAGAAGCCATTCTCGATCGCCGGGCCGATGCCGAGCTTGGTGCCAGGAAACAGGCGCTGCACGGCGGCAGCCATCACATGGGCCGCGCTGTGGCGCATCGTCTCGATATCGGGCATTGGATCCCTCGCTTCAGTGGCCTAAACGCGGAGAGCCTCCCGTCCGCATGGGACGAGAGGCCCTCGTGGTTCCACCCTGCTTCCGCGCCGCGGGATCGAGCCGGGCGGCGCGCTCGTGCTGCCGATAACGGGGCAACCCGTCGCCTCATACTCCCTGGGCGGTTTCCGAGGCGCGCTCCCGGGGGGTTTTCGAGGCCGGTCGCCGCGAGGCTCCCACCAGCCCTCGCTCGCTGAGCGCGTTGCCCGCCCCTACTCGTCCCGGTCGTCGCGGTACGCTATGCGGTTGCTTGGGGGTGGGCAGGAGAGGACTCGAACCTCCGACCCCCACGATGTCAACGTGGTGCTCTAACCAGCTGAGCTACCTGCCCGTGCCCAAAAATGGTACCAGAGCGGCGCGCGCCACGTCAACGAGCTACGGGCTCGGGCCTCACGCGGGCCCTGATGCTATCAGCCCTTTGGATCGACCGGCCGCGCGCGGGGCCAAGGGCGCGGCGGCAGCAGCGGCGGCGTTTCCGGCGCCGCAGTCCGTTCTGGCGGCACGCGCCGCAGCACGGCGACCGAGCGGCCTCCCAGAGGGTACTCGTCGCCCACGTCATAGATCGGCGGCGCCCCGTCGGCCAGCGGCGGCTCGGCGCTGCGGGTGTCGAGGAGCACTTCCCACTGCGTGCTTTCCGCGCCCGCCTCGGGCAACACGAACGGCAGTTCCTCATGGTAGGCGTTGATCAGCACGAGCAGCGTGCCGGCGGCCGGGTCGGCCCCCTCCCCCCCTTCGGCCGGCACGCCCGCTAAGCGCATCCCCAGCGAGCGGGCGTGGGGATCGGCCCACTCGGCCTCCGTCATCTCTGTGCCATCGACTTTGAGCCAGGTGAGGTCCTTGATGTCAGCCGCCGGCAGGAACTCGCCCTTCAGAAACTCGGGCTGGCGCAGCGCCGGGTGCTCCTTGCGCAGGGCGATCAGGCGCCGTGTGAACTCCAGCAGCGCGCGCTGCTCGTCGGTGAGGCGCCAGTCGTACCAACTGATCGGGTTGTCCTGGCAGTAGGCGTTGTTGTTGCCCTGCTGCGACCGCCCGAACTCGTCGCCGCCGAGCAGCATCGGCACGCCCTGCGACAGGAACAGCGTGGCCAGGAAGTTGCGCTGCTGGCGCGCGCGCAGGGCGTTGATCTCGGGGTCGTCGGTAGGCCCCTCCACGCCGCAGTTCCACGACTCGTTGTCGTTCTGGCCGTCCTCGTTGTGCTCGCCGTTCGCCTCGTTGTGCTTCTCGTTGTAGGAGACCAGGTCGCGCAGCGTGAACCCGTCGTGGGCGGTGATGAAGTTGATGCTGGCGGTCGGGCCGCGGCCGCCGGGCGCGTAGAGGTCGCTGCTGCCGGTGAGGTGCGAGGCGAGCTGGGGCACCTGTCCCTCGTCACCCTTCCAGAATCGTCGCACGTTGTCGCGGTAGCGTCCGTTCCACTCGCTCCACAGGACCGGGAAGTTGCCCACCTGATAGCCGTAGTCGCCAATATCCCACGGCTCGGCGATCAGCTTTACCTGGGAGAGCACGGGGTCCTGGTGCACGATATCGAAGAAGCCAGCGCCCTTGTCGTAGCCGTGTGGCTCGCGGGCGAGTGTGATCGCCAGGTCGAAGCGGAAGCCATCGACGTGCATCTCCTCGACCCAGTAGCGCAGGCTGTCGGCGATCAGCTTGAGGGTCTGGGCGTGGTGGACGTTCAGCGTGTTGCCCGTGCCCGTGAAATCCATGTAGTAGCGGGGCTGGCCCGGCACCAGGTTGTAGTAGACGAGGTTGTCGATACCGCGGAAGCAGAGGGTGGGGCCGAGATGGTTCCCCTCAGCGGTGTGGTTGTACACGACGTCGAGGATCACCTCGAGCCCGGCCGCGTGCAGCGCCTTCACCATCTGCTTGAACTCGGCCACCTGCTGGCCGAGCAGGCCGGAGGCGGAGTAGCGCGCCTCGGGCGCGAAATAGCCGATCGAGCTGTAGCCCCAGTAGTTGGTCAAGCCGCGGTCCAGGAGGAACTTGTCGTTCACGAAGTGGTGGACGGGCAGCAGCTCGATCGCGGTGACGCCCAGGGAGCGGAGATAGTCGATCACGGGCGGGCTGGCCAGCCCGGCGTAGGTGCCGCGCAGCGCTTCGGGCACGTCCGGGTGCTGCATGGTGAGGCCCTTGACGTGGGTCTCGTAGATGATCGTGTCGCTGAACGGGACGTTCGGGCGGCGGTCGTCGCCCCAATCGAAGGCTGGGTCGACGACCACGCACTTGGGGATCCCGCGCGCGGAGTCGCGTACGTCGCGCGTGAGATCCTCGCTGCGCCGGCCGAAGCGGTAGCCGAACACCGGCTGGCTCCAGTCGACCTGGCCCGCGATGGCGCGCGCGTAGGGGTCGATCAGCAGCTTGGCGGGATTGAAGCGCTGGCCGAGCCGGGGCGCGTACGGCCCGTACACCCGATAGCCGTAGAGCTGGCCCGGACGCACCCCCACCACGAACCCGTGCCAGACGTGGCGCGTACGCTTGGGCAGCGCGATGCGCTCCACCTCGGGCCCCCAGGGATCGTTGAACAGACACAGCTCGACGCGGGTGGCGTGCTCCGAGAACAAGGCGAAGTTGGTGCCGCCTGCCGCGGGATCCCACGTCGCCCCCAGAGGGTGCGGACTCCCCGCCAGGACCTTGAACGCCATGCAGCGTCCTCCCATAGGTGCGCGCTGAGACTAGGGTCGCGATGCTCGACAAGGCGGTCTGCAGTGCAGTGCGAGGTGCGGTGCCCGAGGCGGGCGGCTAACGCTGCCGCCCGTCACGCTCGCGCCGCGCGGGCGCCTGGGGGTCCACGCCTGCGCAGGCCGCGCGGTGCAGGCGACGGCGACGCGGGCTGCAGTCACGAGATGCGGGCAGCGGCACGCTGTAGCCCTCACGCGGCTCGACCAGTGGCTCGTCGCCGCTCCCGCCACCGAGCAGCTCTTGCATCGCCGAGGGGGGCGGCGATCTGGTCCTGCCTGCTCACCTTCGCGCGGACCATCACACGGAATCCTCGTCTCCGTCAGATACTCGCTACGCACTATAGCACGGCGGCTGAGCCCTTTCCGCGCGGCAGCCCCCCGATTGCCCGACCGACGCGCTCACGTGACGCGCTTCCTTGCGCTCAATCGGCTGCCAGGGGTAGCGCCAGCTGGGGGCCGCGCCGCACCACGAGGCCCGGCTCTGCACGGGCGCCCACGCGGGCGCGCTGCGGGTCGGCAGCGAAACCGTACCGCGCCCGCACCGCGGCCACGCGCTCGGCGAGCCGTGCGCGATAGGGCGCGGGGGCATCGGTGGCCCAGTAGGCCCGGCGGTAGCGGGGCAGCAGCGCCGGGAAGGTACCGGCCAGGTAGGCGAAGAAGTGGTCGCGCACGCCGGGCGCGAGGCGCAGCGGCCCGGCGTCGAAGAACGCGGCCCCATGCTCGGCAGCCGCCGCGGCCACCCGCGCGATCTGCTCCTCGCTGTCGGTGAGGCCCGGTAGCAGCGGCGCCATCAGCACGCCGGCCGGCACGCCCGCGGCGTTGAGGCGGCGCACGGCCGCCAGCCGTCGCCAGGGGTTGGGAGTACCCGGTTCGACGCTGCGCCACAGAGCGGCATCGAGCGTGGTGACCGTGTAGTACACGCGCACAGTGGTGGCGCGAGCCAACTCCTGCCAGAGCGCCAGGTCGCGCAGCAGCAGCGGCGCCTTGGTCACGATCCCCACCGGCGTGGGCCAGTCGCACAGCGCGTGCAGCACGCCGGGCATCAGGCGGTAGCGTGCCTCGATGGGCTGATAGCAGTCGGTGGCCGTGCCCAGCGCGATGGTCTCGCTCCGCGAGCGCCTGTGCTGTAGTTCGGCGCGCAGCACCGCCGCGATGTTGCGCTTGACCAGCACGCGGCTCTGGAAGTCGCGACTAGCGTCACCATGCTCGGCCCGGGCGTAGAACGCGCGGGCGTAGCAGTACTG
>JADGHJ010000242.1 GCA_019686175.1 Chloroflexota bacterium
CCGGGGGGGCGGGCTTCATCGGCAGCGCCTTCGTGCGCAATCACCTGCGCGATTACCCGGACGACACTATCGTAGTGCTGGACAAGCTCACCTACGCGGGCAACCTCGCCAACCTGGCGCCGGTGGCCGACAACCCGCGCTATCGCTTCGTCCACGGGGACATCGTCGATGCGGCGCTCGTCCACGAGCTGGTGCAGCCGGGCGACGTGATCGTCAACTTCGCTGCCGAGACGCACGTCGACCGCTCCATTCTCGATCCCAGCAGCTTCGTGGAGACGGACGTCAAAGGCACCTACGTGCTGCTGGAGGCCGCGCGCCTGGTGGGCGCCGCGCTGTTCTGCCAGATCAGCACCGACGAAGTGTACGGCGACGTACCGGTGGGCGCCTCGCGGGAGAGCGACCCGCTCGCACCGCGCAGCCCCTACGCCGCTACCAAGGCGGGGGCCGAGCTACTGGTGCGAGCCTACCACATCACCTACGGGCTGCCCACGGTGATCACCCGCGCGTCGAACAACTTCGGCCCCTATCAATTCCCCGAAAAGTTCTTGCCCGTGGTCATCGCCAGCGCGCTCGACGAGCGCCCGATCCCCCTGTACGGGGACGGCCGCCAGCGGCGCGACTGGCTGTACGTCGACGACCATTGCGCGGCACTGGAGCTGCTCCTCGAACGCGGCGAGCGAGGCAGCGCGTACAATATCGGCGGGGGCAACGAGCGAGAGAATCGCGCGCTGGCCGAGCAGGTGCTCGATCTGCTCGGCAAGCCGCGGGACCTGATCCAGTCGGTCCCGGACCGGCCGGGCCACGACCGCCGCTACGCGGTCGACAGCACGCGGATCCAGGCGTTGGGCTGGCGGCCCGCCCACGCGTTCGACGCGGCCCTGGAGGCCACGGTGCGCTGGTACGTGGACCACCAGGACTGGTGGCGCCCCCTGCTTCAGCGCCAGCGAGAGTACTTTCGACAGAACTACGAGGACCGCACGCGGCTCCTGCAGCGCTGACGGCCGGCTTGTCCGAGAGAGAGGCCGCGGCCGCGCAGAGCAGGCCATGGGGGGAAACACACGATGCCGGTGACGGCGGTGGTGGGCGCACAGTGGGGTGACGAGGGCAAGGGCAAGATCGTCGACCTGCTGGCCGGTGAGGCCCAGATGGCGATCCGCGCGCAGGGCGGCGACAACGCCGGCCACACGGTGATCAATCCCCAGGGCCATTTCGCCCTCCACCTGGTCCCCGCCGGCATCTTCCACCCCGACACGCTGTGCGTGATCGGCAGCGGGGTGGCCTTGAACCCGGAAGTGCTGCTCGCGGAGATCGACGCCCTCCACGCGCGGGGCGTGCGCACCGACAACCTCCTGATCAGCGAGCGCGCGCACCTCGTGCTCCCCTACCACCTGCTGATCGATCGCGTGGAAGAGGCGAGCCTCGGCCCGGCGCGGATCGGCACCACGGGCCGAGGTATCGGGCCATGTTATGTCGATAAAGTGTCACGGACGGGGTTGCGCGCGGGCGATCTGCTGAACCCGGCCGAGTTCCGTGCCAAGCTCGCCTTCGCCACCGAGCGCAAGCGCGCCATCCGGGCCGACGTGCCCGATGACCCGGTGTGGGACATCGACGCCGTCGCCGCGCGCTATCTCGACTACGCGGAACGGCTCGCCCCGTACATCCGCGAGGTGGTTCCAATCGTCAATCGGGCCGTGGCGGCGGGACAGAAAGTGCTGATCGAGGGCGCGCAGGGCACGCTGCTCGATCCGGACTACGGGACCTACCCGTTCGTGACCTCGTCGTCGCCCACGGTGCAGGGGCTCTGTCTGGGCGCGGGCATCGGCCCGAAGCGGCTGACCCACGCTGTCGGGGTGTTCAAGGCCTACTGCACGCGCGTGGGCGCCGGGCCGTTCCCCACCGAGCTCCACGATGCGATCGGCGAGGCGCTACGCGAGCGCGGCCACGAGTACGGCACCACCACCGGTCGGCCACGCCGGTGCGGCTGGTTCGACGCCGTCGCCGCTCGCCACTCGGTCCAGGTCAACGGCCTGGACTCCGCAGCGCTGACCCGCCTCGACATCCTCGACGCGCTGGACCGCATCCAGGTATGTGTCGCCTACGAGCTGGACGGGCAGCGGATCGACTACTTCAGCGGCATCCCGAGCGTGCTGGAGCGCTGCCGGCCCATCTACGAGGAGCTCCCCGGGTGGCAGACCTCGATCCATCGCTGTCGCCGTTACGAGGAGCTGCCGCCAGCAGCGCGGCGGTATGTCGAGCGGCTGGAGGAGCTGCTGGGCGTGCCGTTCGATATCATTTCGGTGGGCGCGCAGCGCGAGCAGACGATCTGTCGCCGATCGGTCCTGTAGCGCTCGCGCCACCTGCGTCGTAGGGGTCCCAGCGGTAGGAGAGAGTCCTTCTCGCTACCGCGTTCAGGCGCGCCCTCCCTGCGCAGCGCTTGCCGGATCCACAGTGGCACGGGAAAGTACCGTATGGGCACGATGGTGTGTGCCCTGCTCCGCGCCTGGCTATCCTCACGGGCGCCGCCACGTGTACTGGTTGAGGAGATCGTGCATGCAGGAGATGCTTATGGCCGCCGGCCGGCAGCTCTTCGCTCGTTGCGGGGTGCTGCTGACGCTGCTCGTGCTCTCGGTAGGCTGCGCGGGCGGTACGACGGGTCCACAACCCAGCGGTGCGCCCGCCGGTGGCACGAGCAGTGCCACCACGCCCTCCGCCACCGCAGGCGCCACCGCCCAGGCCAAGATCACCGTGGGCCATGCGTTCATCACCGTGGAGACCCTGCCGATCTGGATCGCCCTGGACCAGGGGATCTACCGCAAGTACGGGCTCGACGTCACCCCCGCCTCCTTCCAGACCAGCGCCCAGCTCGCCCCCGCCATGAGCACCGGCGAGGTCCAGATCGGGCTCACGACTGGCGCGGGCGTGACCGAGTTCAACCTGGCCGGGGGCGATCAGGTCATCGTCGCGGGCTACAGCGACACGATGCGCTATTTCCTGTACGCGCGCGACCCGGCGATCCAGCAGCTCGAAGACCTGCGCGGCAAGCGCGTGGGGATCACGCGCCGCGGCGGCGCCATCGACCATGCGGCGCATATCTTCACTGAGCGCGCGGGCCTCGTCTACGGCCGCGACGTGCCGATCATCGAGCTGGGTACGGCGCAGAACCAGGTGGGGGCCATCACCGCGGGCGCCGTGGACGCAGTGGTCGTCGCCGTGCCGACCAACTTGCAGGTGGAGCGCGAGGGCGCCCGCCTGATCACCGACACCAAGCAGCTCGGCGTCCCCTACGTCCCCAACGCCATCGCCGTCCAGCGCAGCTACCTCCAGGCGAACCGCGACGTGGTCCGCCGCTTCCTGCAGGCCCACATCGAGGCGGTGGAGACCATCAAGCGCGACCGCGAGCTGGCCAAGCGCGTGCTGGCCGCCAACCTGAAGACGGACGACGAGGAGATCCTGACCCGCAGCATCCAGCTGTTCGTCGACGACCTGCAAGCCGTGCCGTACCCCTCGGAGCAGGGCCTGCGCACGGTGCTGGAGTTCGCCCAGGACGAGGCGCGCCGGCAGGGCCACCCGCCCGCGCGCTCCCTGCAGCCCGCCGACTATGTCGACGACAGCCTGGTGCGCGAGCTCGACCAGACCGGCTTCCTCCGCCAGGTCCGCGGCTAGTGCCCCTCGGTCGTCGGAATCAGGGAGTGGGTGCAGCGGCCTCCCCGCTCGCCCACTCCGCTGGCTTGGCGATAAGGGCGAACGACAGCTCGCCCTCGGCCAGCAGCCGACCGTCGGTGAGCGCCCGGGCCCGAGCGCGGCCGTAGTTGTGACGCGCCGCGATCAGTTCGACCTCGAGCCGCACGGCCCGCCCGGGTAGAGCGGGGCGGCGGAACCGCCAGTGGTCGAGTCCCGTCAGCACGGCCAGCTTACCGCGATGCGCGGGGAGGCCAAGCGCGGCAATTGCCCCGACCTCGGCGAGCGCCTCCACCAGCAGCGCCCCCGGGAAGACCGGATAGCCGGGGAAGTGCCCGCGCAGCACCGCGGTGTGCTGGCCGGGGTCGTCCATGACGCCCACGGCGCGCCGCCCGTACTCGAGCTCGATGATGCGATCGACGAACAGGAACGGTGGCCGGTGCGGCAGGATGGCCTGGATCTGCTCACGGTCTAGCACCCATCCTCCCTCTCAGGCACCGCTCGACGGCTCCACGGGTGGCCCCGGCCGGCGGCCGCTGATGCGGTCGGCCTCGTGCTGGCGGTACGCCGCCCGACACTCTTCGATGAGCGCCCAGGCAGCGGCTACATCGCGCCAGCCGCGCATGTGGGTGAGGCGGTTCTCGAGCGTCTTGTAGGTCTGGAAGAAGTTCTCGATCTCGCGCAGCCAGTGCGGGGAGATGTCACCGAGCGCCTCCACGCCCTCGTAGCGAGGGTCGCCGATCGGGACGGCCAGCACCTTCTGGTCGTCCCCCTTGTCGTCGTACATGTCCAGCAGGCCGATCGGCCGCGCGGGGATCAGGCAGCCCGGGAAGGTGGACTCGTTGACGATCACCAGCGCGTCGAGGGGGTCACCGTCCGCGGCGAGGGTCTCCGGGATGAACCCGTAGTCCGTGGGGTAGTGCACCGAGGAGTACAGCACGCGATCGAGGACGAACACGCGTCGCTGCTTGTCATACTCGTACTTGTTGCGGCTGCCGCCCGGGATCTCAACGAACACCTCGACGTGGCCCATGGAACCTCCTCCGCCTCCGCGGCACCGGCGTGGGGTCGCCCCGGTGCCCCTCCCCATTATTCGGCATCCGCCTGCCGTCGCGCATAACAATCGCCGGCCCGTCCGCACGGGCGCCTTTGAACAGAGGCCGCGACAGTGCTATAGTGGCCCCGGCTCAGTAGGCCCCGATAGCGGCTGCGCTCCGTGGCGGCGGGTGCAGCACCAGCTGCGGGGCCTGTGAATGCGGGGGAAGCGCTATTCGAGCGGTAGTTCGGCCGACGACACCTCTGCTCCACGACGTCGCACCCCAAGTCTGGCGCCCGCAGCCGTCCGCAGGCGGGCAGATCGGTATCGGCGCTGCAGTCGCCACGCTGCTCGTCGCCGTGGGTGCCGGCTGGTGGGTGACCCAGCAACCAATCGGGCTCGGCGTCTTCATCGGCCTCCTGTTGGCCGTGGCGAGCCTGGCTCTCAGCATCCTGTTCGCCTTGTGGACCCTGGGCTACTATACGCTGTACTACGTCCTCGGCCCCGATACCCTGCGCATCGTCTGGCTGCTGCGGGAGGACGTGATCCCCTACACGACCATTAGCGCGCTCTATGCTGGCCAACGGCTGACGGAGCCGCTGCAGGTCCGCGGCGTGATCTGGCCCGGCAACTACGTGGGCCGGGCGCGCGCCCGCAACCTCGGGGTGCTCCAGGTGTTCGCGACCACGCTCGAGCGCGCCGAACTGACGATCCTGCTCACCGATCTCGGCGGCTACGTCCTCTCGCCCGACCCCGCCTTTCGTACCGCGCTGGTGGAGCGGCTGGAACTGGCGCGCGGCGCCGGAGAGGCAACCGCGCGTCCCCGCGCAGGCGCCGTACGTGGTGGCCTGACCCGCGCGGCAGCCGATCGCTGGCTGCTCGGTTCGGTCGGGTTGGCGCTGGTGCTGCTTTTGGGCATGCTCGGCGCGATCATCGCTCGCTACGAAGCGTTGCCCGAGCTGCTCGCGCTCCAGCTCGATCCCTTGGGGCAGCCCATCAACATGTACTCGCGCTTCGAGCTGTTCTACCTACCGGGCATCGGCGCGGTAGTCCTGCTCGTCGACGTGCTGCTCGGGACGCTGCTCTACGGCCGCGATATCCTGGCCGCGCGCCTCGTATGGAGCGCGCCGGTGCTCGTGCAGCTCGCCCTCGCCGCTGGGCTGCTGCGCACGCTGCTGGGCAGTCCGGGATGACCGACCAGTGGGCTCGCCTGGTACGGCTGCTGGCGCAGCTTGAGGACCGTTTGCCGTTCGTTACCGTCGCCACCGTGCAAGCACATTGGTCGGCCGAGGCAAGGGGCGACGCGCACGAGCTGCTGACGGAGATCGACCGCGCCGTTCAGGAGCAGCGTCTATTCGTGGATCGGCGTCGGGAGCTAGACCCAGACAGTGGCGAGGTTCGCCCCGTCCGCCTGATCCGGCTCAACCGGCGCCACCCCGCGGTGCAAGCCCATCTGGCCGAAGCAGCAGGCTGAGGCACCTACCCACCCTCGTGGCCTTCCTCACGGCCGACCGCCGGGGGGCAGCTCGGACGCGGGG
>JADGHJ010000243.1 GCA_019686175.1 Chloroflexota bacterium
CGCCGTAACAGCGGCCGGCGGGGCGGCCTCCGCGGGGTGGACAGCCGTCGGCACCGCGGCTTGCGCTGTCTGGCCGGCGGTCGCCGCGCGCCGTGTGCCTTCGGCCTGGAAGTAGCCGTAGCCCGCGCTGGTCTTGGCGCCCGCGCCTAGCTCGGCGAGGCCGCGGCGCAGCCAATCCTCGGCGCGCTGGCGGTGCGCCTCCGCGTCGCCGAGCGGCCCGCGCCAGCCGATGCCGAACCAGAACGCCATGCCCGCCGCCACGGTGAGGAAGTACACGGGCACCGGGCTCTGCCAGCCCGTGGCGGGCTCGGTCCCGTTGCTCTGGTAGTATCGCGGGTAGTGCGGGTTCATGATGTCGAGTTCGAGTTCGGGCGGCTTGGCGGGGATAGCGTCGAGGAACACGGCGCCGCCGGCCGCGCCCACCGCCCCGAACACGGCGTGGAAAGCGGCCGCCAGCTCGCCCACCGCGCGATCGACTTCCGCGAGCCCGTGCCCCGCCAGCGCGCGCTGCCACCAGCTCGCATCCGCAGCGGCTCGCTGCCGCTCGACGCCGCCAAGCCGCAGGAGTGTTTCCTCGGCGTTCGTTAGCGCCCGCTCCACCTGGCCCAGGCGCAGCCCGCTCAGCCGCTCGGCGATCTCCAGCAGCGCCGCGGTGCGCGCCAGGCCCTTCAGCCCGCTGCCCGGCAGGATCGGGAACCCGTAGCGGTCGAAGCGAAAACCTACCTCCAGCGGGCCGTGCCGCCCCAGGCCGGTGACCAGCCGCCAGTCGCTCCGCATCTGGAACGGCACGGCCCCCACCGCCGCGGCGATGGCCTGCCAGCGCGCCTGGTAGGCCCGCAGCAGCTGGGCATCGCCGCGCTCGGCAGCCGCCCGCTTGACCTGTTCGAGCCCGAGCTTCTTGAGCGTGCCCGCGCTCGCCTCTTTCTTGCCTGGACCGTCCTTGTCGTCGGAGGGCTGGGACAGGCTCCAGTCCGGCGCGAAGCGGTCGAAGAGCAGCCCGGGGTTGCAGGCGCCTTTTGCCTTCGTGCGCCAGTACTCCCACGCCGCTGCGCTCTGCGGTGGGATCGGATAGCGGAGCGCGCTACTCTTTTGGGCCTTCTGCGGCGATGAGTGCGGCGGCTGTGGCTGGTGGCTTCCGCGGTGTGGTGCACGGCCCTGCATGACGCCCCCCTATCTCTCCGATCGCTCCGAGCTGGGCAGCTCGGCCTCGGCGAACCGCTTCACCCAGTTCAGGAAGGCGATGGCCTCGGTCGAGGCCCGGCGGTAATCGTCGGTACTGGCCTGCTGGGTGATCCAGGCCAGCGCGTCGCCGCCGCCCGGCCACTTCAGCTGGCCCGCCAGCCACTGCGACACGTGATCGAGCAGCGCGCGGTGCTCGCTGTTCTGTTTCGGTTGCCCGCTCTCGTAGCCCTTGGCCCGCCAGAAGGCGAGCGTCTGGCCCAGCCCGTTGGCCTGGATGTCGGCCGTCGCCGAGCGCGCTAGGCTGCGGTACTCCGCGGCGAATTCCGCCCGTTTCACCTGCTGCACGCACTCCCAGGCCGCTTTGGCGCGCTGCTGCTCCAGCGAGCGCTGACGGCTCTGCGCGGTCGTCTGCTGCGCCATGGCTAGCTCTCCTTCCCCGCGGCGATCAGGAAGCGCAGCGCCACGATCCCTTGGCCGGTCGTCTCGTCGCCGCCCAGCTGCGTGCGCTCGGCGCCCATGTCCGCGACCCGCTGCAAGATGGCGCTGGCCGTCAGCTTGGCGCCGTTGCGCGAGGGGCTCGCCAACAGCGGCGCATACAGCAGCGTGTCGGGCGGCAGGCTCTCGGTCGTCCACAGCCCGCCTTGCTCCACCGTCTTGGTGTCGCGGTCCAGCCGCACGTGCGTCTGCACCTCCGTGGCGTACAGGGCGAAGTCGCGGAAGGCGTCCTCGGGCAGCACGCACAGCTTGCGCGGCAGCGCGGCGCGCCAGTAGGCATAGGGGTCGTCGCCCTGGGCGGGCCGCGCAGGCAGGGCGTTGTCGGCGAGCCACTGGCCGATGGCGGGGAGCGCCTGGCTGCGCTCGGGTTGGAAGCTGAACTCCTCGAGCACCACGTGGTCGCCCGCGACGAGGTCGTCGCCACTGACCAGCACGCTCGCGGGCGCGGGCGCCGTCGGCAAGGACCAGGGCAGCGCGTGGCCCGCCAGCGCCGCGGCGCGCTGGAACCGCGCCAGCGTGTCCACGCTGGTGGTCCAGGCGAACACGCCCGCCAGCGAGCGTACGGGGAACAGCAGGAGGCGCGCGTCCCCCACTGCCAGCGCGCCGGCGTGCTCGCTGGCGTTGCCCACCTCTGGCCCGAAGATGGCCGTGAGGTCCGGCACCTGGCGTCGCTGCGCCTCGGCGCGCAGGCGGCCCTTCAGGCTGCTGGCCTGCACCAGCGGGTAGCCCGTGGTGCGCTCGCGCTGGATCGGCAGGTCCACCGCCCCGAGCCCGCGGCCCGTGCCGGCGTGTAGCGGGGTCTCGACGTAGATGAACAGTAAGCCGCTCGCCTCAAACATCCTGCCACTCCTCGACGAGGATCTGCCCGAACCCGATCTCCGCGCCCCAGTCGGTGACCGCCCGCTGTACCAGCTCGGGCCGCAGGCGCGCCGCACCGTCGGCGACGAAGTAGTACACGCTGCCCGCGGGCACGTAGCGGCGCGCCGGCTTGTGCCCGTTGCGGGCCAGGTCGAAGCCGCCCACGCTCTCGTAGCGCCCCACCGCCGCCGCCACCAGCTCGACGCGCCCCGCGAAGAAGCCGCCCCAGTTGCCGTCCGCCGGCTGCCAGCCGCCCGCGAAGTAGGTCGGGGTGGCGAAGTACAGCTTGAAGCGCGCCGGCAACGGCTCCGGCGGCGCCGGCCAGGGCGCGACGTCTACGCCCGCCAGGTCGGTCTCGCCGTGGCCCACCTGCGCGAAGCGGGCGCCGTGGCCCTCGCCGCCCAGGCGCATCAGCCCGTGCGCGGGCCAGCCGTCGTCGCCCGCCCCCTCGGCCCGCCGCCCGCCGGCGGGCGCCGGCCGCACGAACTCGACCTCATACAGCGCGCCTTGGCGCGTGGTGCGCCGGGTGTCGCAGCGCGCGATGCCCAGCCGGCTCTCGCGGGCGACCAGTCGCTCGCGGGGCAGCGCCGCCACCGCCTCGCCGCGCAGGTAGCGACGCAGCGCGTCCTCGGCGAGCCACAGCCCCTCACGGCCCTTGCGCGGCGCGTCGCCCAGGCCCAGCAGCCGCGGTGTCGGCGCGCTGGTAAGCAGCCCTTCGCCTGGCGCGCGCGGCGGGGCGGCCGGCCGCACCCACCACGGCCCGGCATCGCGCTCCTGTGCCGGGATTCGCGCCAGCTCCGCCTCGCCCAGCGTCACGGCGTCGGCCGGCTGCGGCAGGTAGCGCACCAGCCGCGCGCCCTCGCGCCGCGCCACGAACGGCCCGCGCATCCGCAGCGCGCCGAAGTCGTCGGCGGTGCCCACCGCGGCCGCCACCGCCTGCTGGTTGCGCAGGTCGACGCCGCGCACGACCAAGTGGTGCGAGCGCACGGCGCCCTGGAGAACCGTGGGGTACGGCGGGAAGCGCGACTGAGCGCGGTGGTCGCTGCCCGCGTCGAACGGTCGACCGTCGCGGAACAGCCAGACATCGATGGGCTCCAGAAACAGCAGCATCACTCGCCCCCTCCCTGCGCCACGAAGCGGGCGAACACCAGCCAGTCGGCTACCAGCGCGGTGCCAGTCGTCCCGTCATGCGTTCCGCCGACGGTGCTGGCTAGCGACGCAGCCCAGGCGCTCAGGCGGTGAGCCCAGTCCGCCCGCCGCTCGTCGGTGAGCGGTTGGGGGTGCCGCTGGTTGTGGTGCCGCGCCAGCAGCCGGCGCAGCTCGGCCGCGAACAGGTCGTTGGCCACCGGCAGCACGCGGGCGGCGTCGGCCACCTCGTAGGGGAAGCGGCCGGCGAGCAGGGAGCCCGCGCCGTCGTCGCGGAACAGCGCCACCAGCGCATCGAACTCGCCGAGCGCGTCCAGCGCCGCCCAGGGGCTGACCAGCTCGCGCCGCTCGCCGCTGCGCCGCAGCACCGCCACGCCCACCGCCGCCTTGCCCGTGACCTGCTTGGCGCGTGCCTCGGCCTCGCGGGCCGCCCGCAGCGCCGCGTCGAGCGGGTACAGGTGATGAGCCACCGCGATGCCCGCCGAGGCGGTGCCTTGCGTCTCGGGCGTGGCGGTCCGCGCCTGGAACTCGGCGGCCAGCTCGGCGGCCAGCGGCAGCGCCTCGGCGAGCGGGGCCAGCAGCAGCACATCGTCGCCGCCGTTGTACACGAGCCCCCTCTCGGGGGTGAGCCGCTGGCGCACCCAGTCCGAGAACGCGGCGAGCCGGCGGCTCAACTCCTGGTGCGCCGCCAGCGGGTTGCCGGCCGCGAGGCATGCGCCGAGCCGCTGGCCCATGCTGTCGCCGTCGAGCACCACCACGGCGTAGTACGGCGACGGCGCGCCGCCCGCCGTCTGGTGCAGCGCGCGCAGCGTCTCCTGCGCCGACCGCAGCGCTCGCGGGTCCAGCTCCTGGGGCTTTGCGCCGTACGAGTCGCGCAGACGCTCGGGCGCCAGCGTCTCCGCAAACAGCAGGTCGCCGTCGTAGGGCCAGCTCGCGTCGTGGGCGCGCGCGCGGTAGAGCCGGCGGCCGAGGAACGCCTCCAGCGCCTCGCGATAGGCGCGCAGCGCGTCCGGGGCGCGCTGTTTGGCGCGGGCCAGGAAGTCGGCGGTCGCCACCGTACTGGTGGACGGGAACCGCACGTCGTCGAGCAGCCGGCTGAAGCGCTTGCACACACCGAGCGCGTCGAGCCGCTCGCGCCCCTCGGGCCGCAGCAACGACGGCGACGCTTGGGCGCTGACCTGCTCCCAGTATTTGCGGGCCGGTAAGTTGGTCGTGTGCAGCGCGGCGCGGCGGCCGCTGAGGCTGTCCTTGTCGCCGTGCTCCTCGGCGGCGACGAAGGCGCGCGTGCGCTTGGCGGCGTCGAGCCCGCGGCTGGCCTGCTCGTACGCCTTCGCGTAGGCATGCGACTCCCGCGGCCCATCGAGTCGCGCCGCGGCCCAGTACACCTCCCAGGGGGAGGCCGCCGGCCCTGGCGCGTCGGCGGCGTCCGCCGGCTCGCCCGTCTGCCGCCGCCAGGTAGCGAGCCACGTGTCGTCTACGAACGCCGCGCCCACCTTCGTCGCGAAGCTGCGCCGCGCCTGCTCGGCCAGGCGGTGCCACTCGGCCCACAGCGCCCGCTCGGCCGCCCGCGCGAACTCCTCGGCCTGCTCGTGGGGCACGATCGCCACCAGCTTGTTCGGCACATCCTGCGCGGCGGCGGCCTGCTGGTGGCCACCGTTCGCCGTGAGCCCCGCGGGGTACACCAACGTGCCGCCCCGAGCGATCAGCGCCTCGGCCGCCGCGCGCGCGAGCGCGACGAGCGTCTGGCTACCGGCATACAGGTCGCTGGTGCGGCGCGCCTCGGCGATGAACGGCTGGATCGGTCCGAAGGTGAACACCAGCACCGCGTCAGGCATAGCGCACCTCCGCCCGCTGCGGGAACCCCTGCTTGATCCAGCGCTCGATCAGCCCGTAGCCCTGCGGCGGCGCGCTACCGTTGAGCTGGACGCCATCGGGGAGAAACCGCGACTTGAACAGCGTGGCCACCGCCACGTAGCGCCCCTTGCGAGTCTTGGACAGCTTCAGCCACAGCGGCGAGGCCCGCCGGTCGATCGCGGGTCTACTCTGGATCTTGACGCCCTTCAGCGGCAGGCCGAACGCCGCGCGGTCCAGCAGGGGCGGCGCGGTCTTGGAGGAGTTCGCGGCGGCGATGCGATAGCTGCGCAGCGCTGCGCCCACGGCCTCCGCGGCGTCTCCCCAGCTCGGATACTCGCCGAGCACCCAGACCGTGCACGTGCTCGAATGCAACACGTCGAACTCCGGCTCGCCGGGCTCCGCGGATGCCGTGTCCCCGCGCGTGCGCTGGAAAATCTTTCGGACCTGGCGCAACCCCGCTGCCAGCTCGTTGGCCACCTCGGCAGCCGACGCCCCTTCCAGTGCGAACGCCAGCCCGGCGGCACTTACCGCCTCGCTCGCGGACAGGCTGCCGCCCATGCGGCGCGAGCGGGACCCCACGCCGCCCAGCTGCACCAGCAGCCACAGTGCCGCCGCGGCTTGCTCCAGGGCACTCTGCGCGGCGAGCACTCCAGGCCGCGGCGCCAACTCGACGACCAACCGGACGCCAGGTGGGAAAT
>JADGHJ010000244.1 GCA_019686175.1 Chloroflexota bacterium
TTGTCCGCGGCCGGGGCCACCCCCGCCCTGCGCGAGCTGACGCCCGCGGCCGACGCGGAGGCGCTGTATTACGGGAGCGCGCGCTGCCTGCATGGGGTACCGTCCAACCCGCTCGGCCCCCCGGGGCCGGCCATCATCACCGTGGCCGCCCTGCGCCTGGCGCACATCCCCTTCCTGATCGTCGATGCTGGTACCCGTGTCCGCGCCCAGGTGCCGGCGATCATCCTGGGCGAGCGGCCCGGCGCCTGCATCACCACCGGCCACGCCGTCCCCAACGCGCACGAGCTGTTCGCGCGCGGCCGTTTGCTGGGCCAGCAGCTCGCGGGCTGTGCCGACTACCTCGTACTCGCCGAGAGCGTGCCCGGGGGCACAACCACCGCCTTGGCCGTGCTGCTCGCCTTGGGCATCGACGCCACTGGACGCGTCAGTAGCTCAATGGCGGGCAACGCGCACGCCTTGAAGGAGGCCGTCGCCCGCGCCGGCCTCGCGCACCTCGCGCCGCTGCCGGTGGCGGACGATCCGCTCCAGGCCGTGGCCGCGGTGGGCGATCCGATGCAGGCGGCGGTAGCCGGCTTACTGCTCGGCGCCGCCGGCCGCGTGCCGTTGCTCTTGGCGGGCGGCACGCAGATGGCGGCGGTCCTGGCCCTCGCTCGTGGGCTGGCCCAGCGCGAGCGCGTCCCGCTCGACCCACGGCAGGTGGCCATCGCTACCACACGCTGGGTCCTTGCCGACCCCACCGCCGATCTGCCGGGGCTGGTGGCGCCGCTCGGTCCCTTCCCAGTGCTCGGGACGGCGCTTAGCTTCGCCCGCTCGCGCTACCCGGCGCTCCGTCGCTACGAGGAGTTTCTGGTCAAGGAGGGCGTGGGCGCAGGCGGCGCGGCGGTGGCAGCCACCTTGCGCGCGGGCATCACGACCGTGGCGCTGCGCCGCGCCGCCGAGCGGATCTACGCGCAGCTGGTCGCGAGCCATGCCTGATCTCGTCCTGCGCTGGAACCCCCGCTATCTCCAGCACGTGGCTGACCCGCCCGACACCGCGCCGGTACTGCGGCTCGCTGGCCTGACGCCGGCCGAGGCCGCAGCGCTGCGCGAGGGCGCGGCCGCCGTGGGCGCGGCGGCGCTGATCGAGCCGCGCGGCGCGCTGGTGCATGGCACGCCAGAGCAGCACGTGGCCTTGGCCACCGAGCTGGCCGAGCGGCCAGCGCCCGCGCCCAGCCTCGGGCAGGCAATCGCCGCGACCTGGCGCCACCAGTACGGGCCGCCCCCACCCCCGACTCAGGTGGGCGCCGCGCGGTGGCACTGGGGCCATCGTACCTACGTGATGGGCATCCTCAACGTGTCGCCCGACTCGTTCTCGGGCGACGGACTCGCTGGGATCGAGGCCGCGGTCGCCCGCGCCCGCGCCTTCGCCGCTGCCGGCGCCGACCTCCTGGATGTGGGTGGGGAATCCACCCGTCCCGGCTTCACTCCCCTCTCGGTCGAGGAGGAACTGGAGCGCGTGCTCCCCGTGCTCCGGGCGCTGCGCGAGGCAGTGCCGCTACCACTGTCCATCGACACGTACAAGCCGCCGGTGGCGGAGGCGGCGTTGGCCGCGGGCGCGTGCGTGATCAACGACATCACGGGCCTGCGTGACGGCCCCGCTCTCGCGACACTCGCCGCCCGGCATGGAGCGGCCTTGATCGTCATGCACAACCGCCCGGCGCCGGCTGCCGTTGGGCCGCTGGGCGGCCACAACCCTACGGTGGCCTACGACGACCTGCTGGGCGAGGTCCTTGCCGAGCTCCGAACGGCGATCGCTCGCGCAGTCGACGCGGGGCTGCCGCCTGCCCAGGTGCTCGTCGATCCGGGCATCGGGTTCGGCAAGACGCGTGAGCAGAATCTGGTCCTCTTGGCGCGGCTCGGTGAGCTGCGCGCGCTCGGCCATCCGATCGTGTTGGGCAGCTCACGCAAGTCGGTGATCGGTCTCACGCTGGGGGTGCCACCCCACGAGCGCATCGAGGGCACCGCGGCCACGGTGGCGCTTGGCATCCGGGCAGGCGCCGACGTGGTGCGCGTGCACGACGTTCGCGAGATGGCACTGGTGGCGCGGCTGAGCGATGCTATCGCACGCGGCGGCCTGCGGGGCACGCAGCCGACGCCCCCTGCTGATCGCCTAGAATGAGAGCGGGCCGCCATCGTCCGAGAGGAATCGCCACCCGTGTGGGACTACGTCGCCGCGCTCCGCTACCTACTCACCTTGCCCAACTGGGAGACCGCGCAGCCCGACCGCGCGCCTCGGCAAGACCTCGAGCGTCCGCGCGCCCTCTACCGCGCGCTCGGCCTGCTGCCGCCACCATATCCCGTCGCCATCATCGCCGGGACCAACGGCAAGGGCTCCACGGCGGCCATGCTGGAGAGCATCTTGCGCCAAGCGGGCCACTGCACGGGGCTGTACACACAGCCCCACCTGCACACCTACCGCGAGCGCATCCAGGTGGACCGCGAGCCGATCGCGCCGGAGGCGTTCGCCGCGGGCGTGGCGCGGGTGCGGGAGGCCATCGCTCAAGTGGCCCGCGACGCTCCCGCTCTCGGCCCCGTGACGACCTACGAGGCCACCACGGCACTGGCGCTGCTGCACTTCGCGGAGCGCGGCATCAATGTGGGAGTACTGGAGGTGGGACTAGGCGGTCGTCTGGATGCCACCAACACCGTCGATGCCCAGGTGGCCGTGCTCACGCCGATCGACCTCGACCACACGCGCGTGCTGGGCGATACCCCCGAGGCGATCGCTGCCGAGAAGGCGGCGGTGATCAAGCCCGGCGCGATCGCGGTAAGCGCGCCCCAGCGGCCTGCGGTGGCCGCCGTGATCGCGGCCACGGCCGCGGCCCGCGGAGCGACACTGCGCGTTGTGGGCGACGGGGCCGCGCGCCTGGAGGGCACGACCATCGTCACGCCGCGGGCGCGCTACCCGGACCTGCGGCTGGGCCTGCTGGGGGATCACCAGTGGACCAACGCCCTCACGGCGGTGGCCGCTGCTGAGGCGCTGTCCGAGCGCGGCGTGGCCGCACCGGTCGAGGCGATAGCGCCCGGGCTGGCCCACGCCCGCTGGCCCGGCCGGCTGGAGATACTCGATCCGGGGCCGCCGCCCGTGCTGGTCGACGGGGCGCACAATCCGGCGGGCGCGGCGGTGCTAGCAGCCGCGCTGGAGCACCATTTCCCAGGGATGCGCCGTCTGCTCGTGCTGGGGGTCTCCGCCGATAAAGATATCAACGGCATCGTGGCCGCGCTGGCTTCCGGGGTCGACCGCGTCTACGCCACCGAGGCCCATCAACCCCGCGCCATGCCGCGCGCGCGGGTGCTGGCCGCCGCGCGCGCGGCGGGACTGCGCGCCCAGAGCATCCCTACCGTCAGCGCCGCCATTCGGCACGCGCAGCGCCAGCGGGGGCCGAACGACCTGATCGTGGTCGCCGGCTCGCTGTACGTGGTGGCCGAGGCGCGGGCCGCGCTAGGGTGTGCGGGGCCGAGCGATCCGCCACTCGAATACGCATGAGGAGCTAACCCCGTGGCGGTCTTGCTGAGCTCGGGCAACCGGCTGTTCGCCCTCGCCAATAGCGGCCGGCGCCAGACGCATCCGCTCCTGGCCGTGCTCGTGGCCATCCTGGTTGGCGGCCTGGGTGCCGTAGCGGGGGCGGTGCTTGTGCTACCGCTGCTGCTCGCCGCCTCTCCTGTCATCGCGCCCGCCCTCGGGCTGGTGGTGCTGTTCCTGCCGCTGTATCTGCTGTTGTGGGCCTGGCTCGCGTGGTTCGAGCGCCGGCCGTTTCGCAGCCTGGGCTTCGAGGGCCAGGGTGCTGGCCGCAAAGCGCTCGGCGGTGCCCTGCTGGGCATCGGGATGTTCGCGGCGGTGGTGGCGCTGCTAGCCGTGGCCGGGGCGGTCGCCTGGGATCCCCAACGAGAGCGTGTGGGGCCGGCCGCGTTGGGCGCGGTGCTGGCGATGCTGGTCGGCTATGGCGTGCAAGGGCCGGCAGAGGAGGTGCTGTTCCGTGGCTGGCTGCTGCCGACGATTGGCGCGCGGAGCCGTCCATGGATCGGGGTGGTCGTCAGCGCGGGGCTGTTCGCCGTGTTCCACGGGCTCAACCCGGGCGTGACGGCACTGGCGTTCGTCAATCTGGTGCTGGTGGGGGTGTTCCTGGCACTGTGGGCACTCGCTGAGGGCGGCCTGTGGGGAGTCAGCGCCTGGCACGCGCTCTGGAACTGGACGCAGGGTTCCCTGTTCGGGCTGGCCGTCAGCGGAGGCGAGTTCGGCCCCTCGCTGCTGGCCCTGGAGCCGCGCGGTCCGGCCCCACTCAGTGGGGGGGAGTTCGGCCCGGAGGCGAGCCTGGCGACCACCCTCGTTCTGGGACTCGGGATCACGGTACTGCTGCTGCGCGCGCGGCGGGCACAGCCTCCGCGCAAGGGCGTCGAGGAGCGTATGCTATGATTACCTCGGCGCCCCCAGCCTGGCGAACGAGGCAGCGCGGGCACCAACCAGGACAGCCCTCGCGGCGCGGAGGCGGAGATGGCGGTACGTCCCATCGTGCAGATCGGCGACCCGATCCTGCGGCAGAAGGCGAAGCGGGTCAAGCACATCGACCGGTCGCTCGATCCGCTGATCGAGGACATGATCGACACGATGCGCGCCGCGCCCGGCATCGGGCTAGCCGCGCCCCAGATCGGTGTCTCGCTGCGGGTGATGGTCATCGAGATCGACGGGGAGCTGACCGTCCTGATCAACCCCGAGATCGTGAAGCGCGAGGGCGAGTGGGAGCCCGAGGAGGGCTGCCTGAGCGTCACGGGCTACGTGGCGAACGTCAAGCGGTCGTGGGCCGTGTGGGTCCGGGCCAAGAATCGCCAGGGCCGGGACGTGCGCCTGAAGGGCGAGGGCCTGTTTGGGCAGGCGCTCCAGCACGAGATCGATCACCTGGACGGAATCCTGTACGTCGATCGCCTCGATAGCCTGGACCGGCTCCGCAAGATCGAGCCGGGGCGCAAGCGCCGCCGCGGACGGGCTGCGGAGGCGGTCTCGCAAGCCGCGAGCTAGCGCGTCCCTTCCCATGACCGAGCCGGCCCGGCGCCCGCTGATCGGCATCACGACCGGGCCGCTGCCCCCGCGCCCCCCATACACGGCCGGCTGGCGCCAGAATCGGGCCTACGCGCAGGCAGTCGCCGCTGCCGGCGGGCTGCCTGTGCTACTGCCGCTCCTCGATGATCCAGACACGCTGCGGGCCCTCTATGCGTGCCTCGACGGGCTGCTCCTTCCGGGTGGAGGGGATGTCGATCCGGCGCGCTACGGGCAGCGGGTGCGTCCGGAATGCCACGTCGATGGCGTGGATGTCCTGCTCGACGAGGTCGAGCTCCGCCTCGCGCGCTGGGCGCTCGACGACGGCCGGCCGCTGCTCGGCATCTGCCGCGGCCAGCAGGTCCTGAACGTGGCGGCGGGCGGCACCCTGTACCAGGACCTCGCCATCGAGGCCCCTGGGAGCCTCACGCATCGACAGCCCGACGCGCGCACCGAGCTGGTGCACGCCGTGGCCGTGGCCGCCAGCAGCCGGTTGGGGGCGGCCCTCGGCGCGCCCGCGCTGCGGGTGAACAGCATCCACCATCAGGCCGTCGCTCGGCTGGCGCCGGGCCTGCGCGCGGTAGCCTGGGCGCCGGACGGGATCGTGGAGGGTGTCGAGGTCGCCCACCACCCGTTCGCCTTGGCGGTGCAGTTCCATCCCGAGGAACTGGTACCGGGCCACGAGCCGAGTGCCCGCCTGTTCCGCGCCTTCGTCGCGGCCGCGGCAGCACGCTTGGGAAATTCCGACACCCCGGGGCTCCGGTCGCTACAGTAACCAAGGGTCCGCGCGGACCAACTGATGGCGATCCGTTGGAGGTGTCTATTGTTGCGCAAGCTACTCTGGGCGGCAGCGCTTAGCATCAGCCTTGTGGCACTACCGCTCAGCGCGCACGCCCAGGACAGGACTACTGCGGGGCCCTCGGCCACGGCCATGACGTCGCCGCAGAGCCCGGCCGACGAACCAGCGGTGCCAGACGAGTTCACACCGCAGTCGTCGTTCACTACCGACCAGTCGTTCTTCGCCGCGAACAACACCCCGTTCGCCAGTGACAACGAGGCGGGCGGCACGTAACCGCGGCCGCAAGGCGTCGGGAGCCGGGGGGGGGCCCCGCGCGGGGGCCCCCGCCGGGGCCCCGCCCCCCCCCCCGATTTTT
>JADGHJ010000245.1 GCA_019686175.1 Chloroflexota bacterium
GCGCCCGGTCATGTCCTGCGGCTGCTCCGCCGCCTACTCTTCGTCCCTCCCCAGCCTCATGACCGCCTGTTCGCGCTTCCATCCAGCAGGGTGAGTCTCTAGCCCAACCACGTGTTTAGGCGACTGCTTCGCCTATGAGTAACGTGTTGATCCCAGGAGCGCAGGCTCAGACGTTCCAGTGCAACATCGACGGCGGCGCATCGGAGCGCCGCCAACATCACGGCTACTTCTACTCGACCCAGGCCAGGCGGTCGCCCCCGGCGCCGAAGTGGTGGAGTGGTTCGACTGTGGGCCGGGCTATATCGTGATGGAGCACAGTCACCAGCCTCGCGCCGCTGCCACCGGTGCGTTCGTGCGCCACGCCCAATCCCGATTGAACATTGCATCGATCAGATCGTGGGTGGACTTGCGTCGAGGGCGAGCGGCTCATATACTTTGCACAGACTGGAGACTGGCTGCGCCGACGTCGTCGCCGCTCGCCCCCCGGACGGAATTGCTAGTAGCTTGCGGATCCAGCCACCCGACGCAGAAAGGGCCTTCCGGTTGCGCCAGTTGACCCTGGCGGAGATCCTGCGCCTCGCGCTGCCTCCCGATACGCGCGTGGTTGCCGGTGCGGCCAATCTCCAGCGCCCCGTGCATTGGGCCCGTGTGGCTGGAACGCGCCCGCTCGCGGCCGGCTCCTTGGAAGAGGGCGAGCTGGTGATCTTCGCAGCTCTTCCGCCCCCCGTGGCCGGCGAGGGCGCTCAGCGGCTGGTCGCTCTGCTCGACGAGATGCGGGTGGCAGGCCTGCTAGTCGCGCAGCCGCCGCCGCAGGCGCTCGTCGAGGCCGCCGAGCGGGTGGCGATGCCGCTGCTGGTCGCTCCCGCCACGGCGCGGCCGGCCGATCTGGAGCGCGCCATCGTAGCCCTGATCGTGGACCGCCGTGCTCACCTGCAGCAGCGTGCCGACGAGACCTACCAGCGGCTCACGCGCATCGCGCTAGAAGATCGAGGGCTGGGCGCCATCGTGCAGGCGCTGGCCGATACGATGGAGAAGCTAGTCGTCATCCAGGACGAGTACGGCGTCGTCCAGGAGGCGGCGGCCCCTCGCACGGCGCGCTCCGATGTGCCGCTTCCGCCGTTGGCAACGGCGGTCGCCGAGCTACAGGCACGGACGCGCGAGCTACCCTGGCCGCGCCGGGAGGAGCTGAGCGCTCACGCCCCGCCCCCCCAGGTCCAGTTGTTAGGCGATTCGGGCCTGGCGCGCGTCGTCGTCCCCATTGTGCTCAAGCGCACCATGGCTGGGTTCTTGAGCGCGGTTGGGCCGGCGGCCACCTGCGACGAGCTGGATCGCCTGGTCATCGGGCCGGCAGCGATCGTTTGCGCGCTGGAGATCGCCAAGCAGCGGGCGGTGGCCGAAGCCGAGTACCGTCTGCAGGCCGACGTGCTCGACGCGGCGCTCGCGGGGCGATTCGCCTCCGAGAGCGAGCTGGCCAGCCGGGCGCGCACGCTGGGCTACGACCTCAGTGGGGAGCACGTCGCGCTGGCGGTTGCGCTCGATAGCGACGCCGCGAGGGATAGAGCGACGGTCGAGCAGCCGCGCCTCCGGCTCCGGGACGCGCTGCGGCGGGTGCTCGACGAGCGCGGCACGCCGTACCTGCTGCGCCAGGAGGAGGAGCGCGTGGTGGCGTTCGTGCCGGCCAGCCCCGCCACGGCTCGCGGTGGCCGGTTGCCCGAGGCGCTGCGGCAAACGCTGGCAGAGCTGCTCGACGACGCGGCGGTGTCGCTGGGGGTCGGCCGCGCCTACCGTGGCGTCACGGGGCTGAGCGCGAGCTACCAGGAAGCGGCCGAGGCGCTAGCCATCGGGCAGGCCCTGCTAGGCGGTAGCCGCACCACGCACTTCGCCGACCTCGGCATCCGCCGCTTGCTATTCCCACTGCGCGGCTCGCCGGAGCTGCAAGCATTTTACGACGAGTTTCTCGGGGCGCTGGAGACCTACGACGAGCGCCACGGCACCGAGCTGATCCGCACCCTCGAGGGGTTCTTCGCTCACCACGGCAATCACGTGCGCGCCGCCGAGGCGCTGCACCTGCACCGCAACACGCTCCTGTACCGTCTCGCGCGCATCCAGGCGATCGCCGGGCTCGACCTCGACGATCCCGAGGTGCGGCTGGCGGTACAGGTCGCCCTTCGCCTGCGCCCGGCGTCCGCGCTGCGGCGCCAGCCTGCCATGGCGGAAACGGCTCCGCCCGAGCCGAGCGCTCGGGCGCCGGCCCCGGAGATCGGTAATGGCGCGCGGTCGGGCGGCCGCCCGGCGCGGCGCGCGCGAGAGAGGATGGGAGCGCATGACCAATCGGACCAATCGCGAGCTGAAGCAAGAAGTGCTCAGCCAGGCTGAGAAGAGCGGCATCAAGTTCGTCAACTTGCAGTTCACCGACATCGTCGGGGTAGTCAAGAACGTCAGTATCCCCATCCACAAGTTCGAGGACGCGATCGACTACGGGCTGTGGTTCGACGGCTCGTCGGTGGAGGGGTTCGCGCGCATCCACGAGAGCGACATGTACTTGGAGCCGGACCTCACGACCTTCCGGCCGATCCCCTGGGAGCAGAACGACAACCCCACGGCCCGGGTCATCTGCAACGTGTTTACGCCCGAGGGCACGGAGTTCGCGGGCGACCCGCGGTACGTGTTGCGGCGCGCCGAGGCCGAGGCCGCTCGCATGGGCTTCCTGTTCCAGACCGGGCCTGAACTCGAGTTCTTCCTGCTGCGCGGCGAGCGGCCCAGCGCTTTGGAGAGCTTGCCGCACGACCGCGCCGGCTATTTCGACGTGACCACTGACGAGGCCGCCGAGGTGCGCAAGGAGATGGTCAAGGCGCTCGAGGCGCAGGGGATCACGGTCGAGGCCAGCCACCACGAGGTGGCGCCCGGTCAGCACGAGATCGACTTCCGCTACGGGCCGGCCCTGCGCACCGCCGACGCCGCGATCACGTTCCGTGTGACCATGAAGGCGATCGCCGAGCGGCACGGACTGTACGCCACGTTCATGCCCAAGCCGTTCTACGGCATGGCGGGCTCGGGCATGCACACGCACCAGAGCCTCGCCGACCTCCACACTGGCAAGAACCTGTTCCATGACGAGAGCAATGAGTACGGCCTGTCCGACGTTGCGCGCCACTACATGGCCGGGCTGCTGCACCATGCGCGGGGCATGTGCGCGGTCCTCGCCCCGCTAGTGAACTCCTACAAGCGGCTCGTTCCTGGCTACGAGGCGCCAGTGTACATTAGCTGGGCGCGGATCAATCGCTCGGCGCTGGTGCGGGTGCCGCGTATCACGCAGGGGCGCCCCTCCTCGACCCGCATCGAGCTGCGCTGCCCCGACCCGAGCTGCAACCCGTACCTGGCTTTCGCCGTGATGCTGGCGTGCGGGCTCGATGGTATCAAGCGCCAGCTGCCGTTGCCGCCGCCGATCGAGGAGGACCTGTTCCACTTCGACGAGCAGGCGATGGCTAAGCACGCGGTCGGCGTGCTGCCCAATTCGCTCGCGGAGGCGCTCGACGAGATGGAGCGCGACGACGTGGTGCGCGAGGCGCTCGGCCAGCATGTGTTCGACTGGTTCCTGGAGGCGAAGCGCCAGGAGTGGGACGAGTACCGCAAGCAGGTCACGCCGTGGGAGATCGAGCGCTACCTGCAGGTCTACTAGGAGGGTGGCGGTGCGCGAGACCGGCGCACTGCGCTACGATCGACTGTATCGCACGCTCGCCTCGGAAGCGTACTTGCTGAGCCTGGGCGAAGTGCCGCTCGGCCGGCTCGAGTTGCACTTCGCCCAGGGCCTCGTGTATGGGCTGCTGCTGTTGGAGCAGGAACTCGAGGCGGTCGTGATCCGCGCCCTGCTGGATCAGCTCGATGAGGATCTGGTCTGGACGGCCGGCGTCGCCCGCGAGGACTTCATCGTGTCGGTATTCGTCGGCCGCGAGCTGGGGACGTTCGACGATGCGACGCGGGCCGAGCGCGACGGCTCGCAAGCCGGGGGCGACAACGGCAATGGGCATTGAGGCGTCCAGCACGACGGCCGCCCCGCGGCCGCCCCCGAACGAGCGGCTGCGGCTGTTCGTGGCCATCGAGCTGCCCGAGACGTGGCGCTCCTACCTGGCCGAGCGCGCCGCCCAGCTGGAGCGCTTGGCCCCGGGCTACGCTCGGTGGGTCGCACCGGAGCGGCTGCACCTGACGGTGGTGTTCCTCGGGGAACAGCCGTGGGCACAGCGCGCAGCCATCGAGCGAGCCCTGCAGACCGGCACCACCGGCCAGCCGCCCTTCCCGCTGGCGCTGGGCCGGCTCGGCCACTTCGGTGGCACGCAGCCGCGCGTGCTGTGGATGGGGGCGCGGGCGCCCGGGGGGGCCTTGGAAGCGCTGCATGCGGCCGTGGGCGAGGCGCTCGCCGCCGAGGGCGTGGTGTTCGACCGCAAGCCCCTGGTCGCCCACCTGACGCTGGGGCGGGCGCGGCAGGGGGCCGATCCAGCGTCAGGCCGCCTGCTCGCGCAGCGACTGCCCAGCCTCTCCCTGCCCGCTGCTCCGCCGCCGTTCACGGTCGACGCGGTGACGCTCATGCGCAGCGAGCTGCGGCCGGCCGGCCCGCGCTACACGCCGCTAGCACGCTTCCCGCTCACTCCTCCCGGCGGCCGCGAAACACCAGCTTGAGGCCCGTGCCCTCGAAGCCGAACGCCTGGCGCAAGCGGTTCTCCAGGTAGCGCCGATAGGAGAAGTGCAGCAGGTCGGGGGCATTGCAGAAGAAGACGAACGTGGGTGGCCGCACGCCACTCTGCGTGACGTAGAGCACCTTGAACTGCTTGCCCTTGACGTACAGCGGGTGCTCCTCGATGGCCTGGCCGATCACCGCGTTCAGGCGCGCCGTGGGCACGCGCCGGCGGTGCTCCTGCGCCGCGGCGATGGCAGCATCCAGTACGCGACGCACGCCCCGGCCCGTTAAGGCCGAGACGAACAGCAGCGGGGCGTAGTCGAGGAACTGGAGGTTGCGGCGTACCACCTGCGTCCACTCGGTCTGGATGCGCGGGTTCTTCTCCACCAGGTCCCATTTGTTGAGGACCAGCACCACGCCCTTGGCCGCCTCCTGGATGTAGCCTGCGATATGGGCGTCCTGGGCCGTGATCCCCTCGGACGCGTCGAGCACCAGCAGCGCGACGTCGGCCCGGTCGATGGCCCGGAGGGCGCGCAGCACGCTGTACTTCTCGACGCCCGGCACGATGCGGCCGCGGCGACGGATGCCGGCCGTGTCGATCAAGCGCAGGCGGTGCTCGCCGTACTCGAAGATCGTGTCCACGGCGTCCCGCGTGGTGCCGGGGATCTCGCTCACGATCGCGCGCGGCTCGCCGACGAGGGCGTTGAGCAGCGAGCTCTTGCCGACGTTGGGCCGACCGACGATCGCCAGACCGATCTCGTCCTCCGGGGGCGGCTCCTCGGGCGTTCGCGGCAAGCGCACGACGATCGCATCGAGTAGGTCCGCTACCCCCGTGCCGTGGATAGCCGAGATGGCGATCGGTTCGCCCAAGCCGAGAGCGTGGAACTCGGCGGCGGCCAGGGCGTGGCGCTGGCTCTCGGTCTTGTTGACCGCCACGAGCACGGGCTTCTGGGTGCGGCGGAGCAAGTCGGCTAGATCGAAGTCGGCGGCGATGGGACCGGTTTGGCCGTCGGTGACGAGCACGATGACGTCCGCCTCGTCGATGGCGGCCTGGGCCTGCGCCCGCGTGCCCGCCATGATGTCCCCCTCGACCTCCAGACCGATTCCCCCGGTATCCACCAGGGTGAACTCCACGCCGGCCCACTCGGCCGTACCGTACAGGCGGTCGCGGGTGGTGCCGGGTACGTCGTGGACCACCGCGTACGGCTGCCCGATCAAACGGTTGAACAGGGTCGACTTGCCGACGTTCGGCCGGCCGACCAGGGCGACCAGTGGTTTGGCCATGGCACTATTGCTCTCCTATCGTGGCGGTGCGGATGGGGACGGCGTCGTCGTGGCCCGTGTGGGCGAGGGCGAGGCAGTCCCCGTGGCAGTGGGCGCGGCGGTCGGCGGCACGGTCGGCGTGGCGGACGGCGGGGGCGTAGGGATCGTCACGGGCGTGGCGGGAGCCTCGCCGCTCTCTGGGATGGGCGTGGCGGTCGGCGGCGGCGCCGCCCGGGGGGGGGTCGGCGGCTGTGGGGTATAAAAAAAACCCAGCCCA
>JADGHJ010000246.1 GCA_019686175.1 Chloroflexota bacterium
ACACTGCACAAGACAATCCTATAAACAGAGTGTGGCGATACCGCATCTCCATCGATATTAGATAACGCGCACTAACGATGATAAGAATAGCGGCCGGAATCTCAGGAAATATCTGAGTCGAGTAAACGACGATAGGCATAGAGAACGACACACCTGCCCAAATGAGCCACAGACGCCAACCAGTTGCCCAGGCAGTCGCTCTTAGGAGCAACATCAGTTGAAACGAGAGCAAAGCTGTGAGGAGCACCATCAACATCTGAGCCGCAACGGGTGCCGGCTGCAACCTAACAACCGGCGCAAGTAGCATCGCGAGGCCGACTGGACGCACAGAAATACGTTCGCCGGTACCGCGATAATCTCGCGTGTGATGATCTACGCCTGATGTCTCGGTGGATCCAAGATACAGCTTTACTGCATCCCCATAGTACTGATTGGAAAGATCTAGATCGAGATCGTAAGCAATACTATAAGCTACCATGAGATAATGCGGCTCATCAGTGGTTGGAATAGGATGCATTATGCGAAGCACGAGTGTGTAAATCAGGAGCGCAACAATGAAGGGCAGAAAGGTACCGAGCTTGGCGAGGAGCGTTCGAGTGCTCGAAAGGTATTCAGGCGGCAACGGCATTCCTGGAGTTACCTCCACTTGCTGGTCGCGGTATAGGCTTGCAGGTCTGCTCAAGCGTCTCCAGCAATCGCGAGATGGAGGCTTGGGCCGTGGAGTATCGGCGGAGTATCGGCGGGCGCTCCTCGTTTCATGTCTCCATAGTCATGGTACAGCCATGCGGAATGTGGTGCCTGTGGCGCAGACGCTTGACAGCCAGGCTCAGTTCACGTCGGCGCACGAGTGGATCCCTACAGCGCAGGTTCCGGAGTAGAACGTGCTTGAGATAGTGCCAAACGCCCTCGTTGGGAGGACCCTGGGCTGCGTAGCTTGAGAGCTGCTCCAACTGCCGCCGGGCTGTTGGGCGGCGAGCCAGGAAGTCCCTGGCGACCTGGGCACGATGGTAGTGCTGCCAGCGCACGGGGGTGAATCCTGCCCGCGCGAGGAGCCGCGTGAGGGTCTGCTGGCTGAAGTGCTGGAGGTGGCGGGGCACGTCCAGCGGGAACCAACTCTCCCCGCAGAGGCGAAACGTCGGCGAGGTGATACAAGGCACCTCGACCACCAACAGGCCGTCGCCGCGCAGGAGCCGATGGACCTCTTGCAGGACCTCGAGCGGCTGGGGCAGGTGCTCCAGGACATGCCAGAGCGTGACCACATCCAGAGAGTCAGGCGGGAGGGCCGCCTCGCGCAGCTCTCCTTGAATGACGCGGACGCCCTTGCGTCGCGCTAGCACACACGCATCGGGAGAGTACTCGGTGCCAACCCCCTTCCAGCCGCGGCGCTGCAGGAACGCCAGGAAATCGCCGTCGCCGCAGCCGACATCGAGCACGGTGCCGGGCGGGCGCCCCAGCAGCGCTCGGCGCCGCTGCTCCAGCACGAAGAGGTGGAGGGCATGGCGAAGTGGCTCCCAGAACGTACGCTGCTGCGAGGGTGCCACACCATAGAACTGCTGGTCGTACAGCGACGCCAGGTCCGAGGAGGTGGGCAGCGGTGTGGTGTACACGAGGTCACAACGCGTGCACCGAACAACGGTGAATGTGCTGTGTGAGAGGCGGCGTGGAGTGACCTGGAGTAACCATGCGCCGCGCTGCTCGCCGCAGCTCGGGCACGCACGCTGCGTGGCCTCAGCACCGAACTTCGCTCTCACCATCGATCGTTCTTGAGCGCATGGCGAGCGACGCTTGAACGCCGATGCGGTCGCTCAGGGGGCGACACTGGCGGTAGTTCGCGGATCCGAGCGCGCTCCGACCGGCCGCGGGCGCGGCCTAGGATAAGAAACTGGTTCCAGGCGTAGCCCCAGCGCAGCCGGCGCAAGAGCGCCCAGTCGGTTCGCACGCGCGCGCGCTCCACCCAGCGCCGTCGGTGGCGCAGGCGTGGCCACTGCGCGACCACCCAGACGTAAGAGCGCGCTTTGGCCACGAGGAACGCTGGGCCCTTCAGCGCACAGTAGCTCCACATCAGGCCCTCGGTCAACAGCAGCAGGGGGCTGAGCGCCACGAGCGTAGGCCAGCGCAGGTAGCTGGCCAGCATCGCCCAGCGGTTGCGCTCCAGTAGGTACAGCTTCACAGGGTACATGGTCAGCTTGTAGTCGTGGCGCACCACCGCGGTCGGCACGCAGTACAGGTCGTAGCCTAGGAGCTGCAGCAGCCAGGAGAGGTTCACATCCTCGTGATAAAGCCAGCCGGCGGCATCCATCCCGCCGATCTGCTCCAGCACAGCACGGCGCACCACGAAGGCGCCACCCTGGATACCAGTCACGGGGAACGGCGCGCGTCCCACCGTGCCGACAGGACGACCCAGCCCGCGATTGAACCCCAACCCGGTCACGTGAACGTCCTGGCCCAGAGCGTTCACATACTCCCCATCGGCAAGAGCGACCAACGGGTTGACGGCGGCCACCTGTGGATGCGCCTCTAGGAACGCGACCAGTTCCGCTAGCCAGCCGCGCTGCACCTCCAGGTCCATATTGAGCACCGCCAGGTAGTCGCCGCGGGCGTGCGGGAGGGCCAGGTTGACGGCGCCAGCGTAGCCGAGGTTGTGCGCGCTGGATAGGACTGTGAGACGCGGGTGGCGCATCTGCAAGCCGGTGAGCAGCGCCGCGCTGCCGTCGGTCGAGGCGTTGTCGACTACCAGCACCTCGAGCGCCGGGTAGCCATCGGTGCACAGCGAATCGATGCAGCGCGCGAGGTGCTGTGCACCGTTGTAGTTCACCACCACCGCCGAGACGAGCGGCCAGGTTTGGCGGTTCTGGCGGGGCGCGGGCGCCGCCTGCGCCATCGGGCTAACACGCATCGCCACCTGCCCGAGCGGCGGCAACCTGGTCCAGGACGGGCGAGAACACAGTCAGGAATAGCGCGCCCCCGACCAGTTGGGCACCCCACAGCGCACCTACTGACGCGAGCACGAGCTGCTCGGTCTGGGTGAACGCCCCGTGCCCGCTGAGCAGCCAGCCGACGGTTAGCCCCACGAGGCTCGCCCCGCCGGCCAAGCCCACCGCCAGGCCCACCCACAACAACACCAGACGGGTGCGGTAATGGCACAGCCGGACCAGCCACGGCTGAGGGGGAATGCCTAGCTCGACGGCGAACAGGGCTGCCGCCAGTCCGAACAGGATGAACTGAAAACCCAGCGGAATACCCAGCGCCGCCACGAGGAAACTGTGGATGCTCAGCCCCAGGTACGGCGAGAGCACGAGCGGCCCGCTGCTGAGCAGGGCAGCGAGGACCAGCGCCACCGCCCACACCCCTAGGCCGGGCAGCACGAACATCAGCAACGGGTTGAACAGCAGCGCCAGCGTCAGCACGCGTCGCAGGATGCGGTAGCCGTCCCGCAGCGGACGCAGCTTCTTGGCACCGATGCGCTCCTGATAGGCGATGGGCAGTTCGGCTTGCCGCAGCCCGTAGGCGTGGGCCTTGATGTTGATCTCCACCTCGAGGTCGAAGCCATGGGCGCTCAACCGCATGCGGTGCAGCGCCTCGCGCCGCAGACCGAACAGGCCGGACAGGTGGTCATGCCCTTCCAGCCCGTGGACTGCGCGCAGCACGACGGCGAACAAGTGGTTGCCCAAGCGGTTGATCGTGGGCATACTCTTGGCGTCGTACTGGCGCGGGCAGCGAACCAGGTCGTGGGTGGCCAGCAAGCCCACAAGCGCCGGCAGCGCGTCGGCGGGGTAGGTGGCGTCGGCGTCCATGACCACGATATAGCGCCCGCGCGCCGCCTGGAGGCCCGTGCGCACGGCCGCCCCCTTGCCCCGGTTGCGCCCGTGCTGGATCAGGCGGCAGGGATAGTGGCGCGCGACAGCCGCCGTCTCGTCAGTCGAGCCGTCGTCGACCACCACGATCTCGTCGCCAGGCCCCAGCGCCTGTTGGAGGGCTCTCAGGACAACGGGTAGCGCCGCGGCCTCGTTGTACGCGGGCAGGATCACCGACGTGTTGACGCCGCCTGCTGCACTGACATCGTTGGTGACGCTACTTGCTGGCTGCGTGGCGACCTGTGTCATCCCCTGCCGCGCTCCGGATCGTCCAGCCTCAGCCCTGTCCCGGTCAGGCTACGGTGCGTAACCCCGCGCAGTATAGCCGGCCTGGAGCGGCGTGTGCCAGCGTGGGCACCAGGTCGGTTAAACCGAGCTAGGGGGCCCAGCGCCCCGCAATCGGCAGGTCGCCCGGGATCCCTAGACCAAACACCAGATCAGCAACTCCCGGCGTGTTGCTGTTCCGTAGGTAGAACGTCCCGTTGCGATACACGCCGATCGTGGTCCGGCCGTCCCCGTCCCAGTCGCCCACCACTGGAACATCCCCAGGAATCCCGTACGGAATCACCAGGTCGGCTGGCCCCGGCGTGTTACTGTTCCGCAGGTAGAACGTGCTGTTCGACGGCCGATACACCCCAATCGTACTCGCTGCCCCGCCGCTCCAGTGCCCTGCGAGCGGGATGTCCCCCGGGTTCCCGTAGGGAATCACCAGGTCGGCAAACCCCGGCGTGTTACTGTTCCGCAGGTAGAACACGCCATTGCGGTAGATGCCCACCGTGTCCGTGCCGTTCCCGTCCCAGTCGCCCACCACCGGCTGGTCACCCGGCATCCCGTACAGCACTACCAGATCGGCCACCCCAGTGCTGTTGCTGTTGCGCAGGTAGAACGTGCTGTTCGACGGCCGATACACGCCGATGGACTTGTACCCCTTGTTCGTCCAGTCCCCCGCCAGCGGCTGATCGCCAGGCTGACCGTACAGGAACTGGATGTCGGCAACCCCAGTGCTGTTGGTCAGCTTGAGATAGACAGTGTAAGTGTTCGGGCGAAACACCCCCGTCGTTTGACACGCGGCACAACTCGGAGTGGCGTTGATCGTCAGGCTGGTGGTGGCGGCGGCGGAGGTGTGGCCGAAGTTGTTGGTCGCCCGCGTGGCGAAAGTGTGCGTCCCATTGCCCACCGGCGCCGGTGGGGTGAACGTGTAGTTCTCCGTCTCGCTGTCGAACGCCCCGTCGGCCGGCGCCACTCCGGCCGTCTGCCAGGCCCCTCCGTCCACCTGCCACTCCGCCGAGGCTACCCGCGCGATGTTCACCGGCGTGGCGCAGAACCGCGTGACGCCCCCGATCACCGTGCAGCCCGTCCCGCCGGCCGGCTGGTTGCTGGCCGTGGCATTGAACGTCGGCTGGGGGTTGGTGGTCGGGTTCGGGCTGTACGGCTGGACGCTCGCCGTGCTGGTCCGCACCACGTCCACCACCGCCGTCCCGTCCCCGCGCGGCGTCGGGTTCCGCCACCCGATCGCCGCCCGCGCCGAGTCCGACACGTCCACATTGGGATTCGTTTGCTCGCTCGGCTCGCCCATGATCGAGACGTCGGTCGTGATGCCGCCGTTGTTGCACGAGGTGTTCGGCGCGCCGAAGTAGCCGCCCGTGTCGCTGGGGCTGCAGCCCGAGCTGGCATACTCGTCGAGTGCCCCGAAGATGTGGCCGGTCTCGTGGGCGGCCACGAAGTGCAGGCGGTCGCTGCCCCAGCCGTCGTTGTCGTAGGTCATCACGATGAAAGGGCCCTGCAGGTAGGAGTAGGCGAACGCGCCGTCGGTGAACGTCCCGCTGGTGTTGTTCAGGCTATCGACCACGAAGATGAGATAGCCCCAGTTGGTGCCCCGCTGCGTGCGCCGCTGGTGCGCCAGCAGTCGCGCCGGGTCGATGTAGTTGCTCGGCGTGGCGGACACGCCCAGCCGCGTGAGCACGTCCGCGATCCACAGCCCCTCCTGGGTGCTGGGGCGGTTGATCGGCTCGCAGGAGGTGAGCTGCACGCCCAGGTCATCCAACACGAAGGTCACGGCCGCGGGGCGGTTGTTGCGCGTGGCCCAGAAGTTGAGCCCCTGGCTGATCTGGTTGAACACCTGCGAGCGCCGGGTGTCGTCCCAGCGCTCGGTGACGGGATCCGGCGGGTTGCAGTTGCCGCTCGGCGCGCCCGACTGCACGTAGATGATGCTCACCGTGACGCTCCCGGCCAGGTAGGCGCTGGTCTGCGCGGCGGTCGGGGCGCGGGCCGTCGGGCCCCGCGTGCCCTGCACCTCCGGTCCAGGCGGCGGTGGGATCCTGACGTCGGACTGGCCGGGCGG
>JADGHJ010000247.1 GCA_019686175.1 Chloroflexota bacterium
ACTCGGGCCCCGGGGCCTCGGCTTTGGGTATAAGACACAGGGGTAGCAGGGGGGGATCTTCGGCAGGTCGAGCAGTAGCGGCTCGTACGGCCTGCGGCGCGGCCGGTTGCCGCCGACGCTCAGCGCCCCGAGCGTGTTGCCGTGGTAGCTCTGCCAGCGGCCGATGACCTTGTACTTGCTGGGCCGCCCGCGCTCGACCCAATACTGGCGGGCGAGCTTGATGGCGACCTCCACGGCCTCGGAGCCGCCCGAGACGAACGCGGCATGGTTGAGGTCGCCGGGCGTGTAGCGCGCCAGCCGCTCGGCCAGGCGCAGCGCGGGCTCGTTGGCGAACATGGTGAACGGGGCCAGCGCAAGGGTGCGCGCCTGCTGGGCCATGGCCTCGGCGACCTCGGCGTTGCCGTGGCCCAGGTTGCTGACCACGAAGCCCGCAGCGCCGTCGAGGTAGCGGCGGCCCGCGGCATCCCAGAAGTAGCTCCCCTCGCCGCGCACGGCCACACGCAGCGGCGCGCGCAGGTCGTACAGGAACAGGTGCTCAGCCCCGGCTAGAACCGCATCCGGGGCGCTGATGCTCGGAGCAGGCTGCTGCATCGCCGGACCTCCGTGTGCTACTGGCCTCACTGTACGGCCCTGAGCCCGCGCCATGCCAGCAGTCGCCCTGTGGTGAGGCGATTTCTGCCTTGGGAACCTTGAAGAGGAAGTGTGCAGTACCCTTGCTCGCGGGCGTGTCGTTGCATAGAATGGCGCCACTCTAGCAGGTGGGGGCAGGGCTGGCGTGTTAGCGGCGAGGAGGAAGCCATGCGCCAGACAGCGACTCAGACGGCCATCTTGAGCCTGGTGCTGCTTGCAGCCCTCGTGGCTAGTGCATGCGTGCCGGGCGTCCAACGAACGAGCGGCGACAAGCCCGCGGAGCTCAAGGTCGCGCTCGTCGATTTCATGTCTGGCAACGCCGCGAAGTTTGGCATCAACGCGCTCAACGCGGGCAAGTTGCTGCTCGACCAGCTCAACGAGCAAGGCGGCATCGGCGGGGTACGAGTCAACTACCAGCTGGTCGATGAGGCCGGCACCGTTGATCAGGTGGTCACCAACTACCGGCGCCTGGTGCTCGACGAAGGCATGGACATCGTCATCGGCTACACATCGAGTGCGAACTGCTTGGCGATCGCCCCCGTAGCCGAAGAGCTGAAGCGTCTGACGATCATCCATATCTGCGGCACCTACCGCCTGTACGAGGACATGGAGCCCAAGTACGTGGTGCGCACCTCCTCGCAAGCAATCTCCGACAACGCGGCCGCTGCCCTGTACGTGCTGGCTGTCAAGCCCGACGTGCATACGATTGCCGGCATCAACGACGACTACGCGTTCGGACGCGACTCCTGGGAGATGTTCAAGCGGGCGATCCAGCGTCTCAAGCCCGATGTCCAGTTCGTCGAGGAGCTGTGGCCCAAAGCGTTCATCGGGGAGTACTCCGCGGAGATCTCCAAGCTGCTCGCGGCCCGGCCCGATGTCATCCACACGAGCCTCTGGGGCGGCCACATGGACGCCTTCATCCGTCAGGCACAGGCTCGCAACCTGTTCAACCAGAGCCTGGTAGTGATGACCACCGGCGAGACGGCGCTGCTCACGCTCGGGAAAGACGTGCCGCCTGGTATCGCCATGAGCGGCCGTGGGCAATACTTCAAGGTGCCCGACACGGAGATGAACCGCAAGTTCTTTGCGGACTACAGCGCGCGGTACAATGAGATCCCCGTGTACCCAGCGTACCGTATGGCGCAGTCGATCTACGGGCTGAAGGCGGCCTACGAGCGGGCCATCCAGGCCAATGGCGGGCGCTGGCCCACCCAGGAGCAGGTGATCGAGGCGTTCCGTGACCTGACCTTCGAGACCCCCTCGGGCACCATCCGCGTGCAGCGCAACCTGGACGGGGTGCAGCAAGCCATGTACGGCATCACCAGCACGCAGCTCGACCCCCAGTGGGGCTTCCCGCTACTGGAGCGCGTGCAGATCTTCCCGCCCGAGCAGGTGAACCCGCCGCCAGGCACGAAGACGCTGCAGTGGCTCGATACGGCGTTCGGTCGGCGCTAGGAACGTGCCGGGCCGTGGCGCCGGTAGCACGATAGTCGCCTGCGAGTGACGGACAGTGGAGCAGCTACTGCGCGTGGCCCTCGACGGGCTGAGCTTCGCGTCGTACCTCTTCCTGGTCTCGGCCGGGCTGACGTTCATCTACGGCGTGATGCGCATCCTCAACGTGGCGCACGGCAGCCTGTACGGCCTCGGCGCCTACATGGCCGCCTGGCTAGTGCTTCGCCTCTGGCCAGGCGGCGCGCCGGGCACGTCCGTCTTACCGACCGTCTGGAGCTTCGGGGTGCTGCTGCTCGCCGCCCTGCTCGTCGGGCTCCTCGCCGGCCCGCTGCTGGAGCGCGTGTTCATCCAACGGGTGGTCGACCGCGGCGAGGTCATCCCCCTGGTGCTCACCTTCGCGCTGTTCCTCATGCTCGAAGACATCATGAAGCTGATCTGGGGGGTCAACCCGCTCGGGGCCGACCTGCCCTATGCCATGCTCGGCGCGGTGAGCCTGGCGGGGGTGAACTACCCCGTGTACCCGTTCGTGCTGACAGGCGTGGCGATCGCGGCCGCGGCCGCCTTGTGGCTGATCATTAACCGCTCGCGCTTCGGCAAGCTGGTCATCTCGGTGATCGCGGACCGCGAGGTGAGCCGGGCGCTGGGGATCAACGTGCCGCGCATCTACACCTTCGCCTTCACACTGGGGGCCATCCTGGCAGCGCTCGGCGGCGCGTTCAGCGCCCCGATGATCTCGGTGGTGCCGGGCGTGTCGGTCGAGGTGATCATCCTGGCGTTCGCCGTCACCACCATCGGCGGGCTCGGCAGCATCGGGGGCGCGGCGATCGGCGCGCTGCTCGTCGGCTTCCTCCGCGCCGCCGCCGTGCACTACGTGCCAGAGCTGGACCTGTTCGTGATCTACGCGCTGATGACGGCGATCCTGCTCGTGAAGCCCCGCGGGCTATTCGGCGGCGTCGAGGTGCGGCGCATATGACGCTGGAGGAGCGATCGCTAGCCGCGCCGGGGTTGGCTCGGCGGCGTCTATCGCGTGCGCTCGGCCTAGGGAAGGCCAGTGGGGCCGTGCGCGCCGCGGTGGCGGTGCTGGTGGCGCTCGTTCTGGTGGCCCCACTGCTGCCAGGCTGGCTGCTGTTCTTGCTCACGGTGGCGTTCGCCAAGGGGCTGGTGGTACTGGGCGTGGTGCTGCTGCTGCGCGGCGATCTCGTGTCGTTCGGCCACGGCCTGTTCTACGCCGCGGGAGCGTACACAGTCGCCTTCGCCCTGCGCTGGGGGCTCCCGGTGCGCGATGCGGCCGTGCTGGTCCTGCTCGGCACGCTAGTGGCGGCTGCCGTCGCCGCCCTGGTCGGGCTGTTCATCGCCCGCTACCGTGGCATCTTCTTCGGCATGCTGAGCACGGCGTTCACCATGATCCTGTACTCGCTGCTGCTGAAGCTGTACTGGCTGACGGGCGGGACGGATGGCCTGGCGGCGCGGCCGGCGAGCTTGTTGGGCTTGCAGCCCACGGCCGATACGCTGCGGCTCACCCAGTACTACTTCGTGCTGGCCCTTACCGCTGTGGTGACCTACTGTGCCTACCGTCTGGCCGCCTCGCCGCTCGGCTATCTGATGCGCGCTATCTATGACAACGAGATCCGCGTCGAGTACATGGGCGCGTCGGTGCGGCAGGCGATCTACCGTACCTACGTCATCTCGGGCGCGCTGGGCGGGCTGGGCGGCGGGCTCGCTGCAGTGGCCGTGGGGCACGTGGCGCCAGACCTCGCGTATTGGACCAGCTCCGGCGAGTTCGTGTTCGTGGCGCTGTTCGGCGGCACGGGCAGCGTCTTTGCCCCACTGCTCGGTGCGGTAGTGTTCGAGTTCGTGCGCAACTACGCCTTCAAGCTCTCGCCCTATACCTGGCAGCTCCTGCTGGGCGCCGTGCTGGTAATCGTGATCTTGTTCGCGCCGGGTGGGCTGTGGAGCCTGCTCGAGCAGCTGGTGCGACGCGCCCGTAGTCCGGCGCGAGGGGGAAAGGGCCGCTGGTGGGTGTCGTCCTCGAAACCGTAAACGTCACGCGTTACTTCGGTGCCGTCAAGGCGGCAGACGATCTGAGCGTCCAGCTCGCCGCGGGGCAGACGGTGGGGATCGTCGGACCTAATGGCTCCGGCAAGACGACGTTCGTGAACCTCGTGACAGGGTACGTCAAGCCCGCGCGTGGCGTGGTACGCTTCCGCGAGTGCGACATCACGGGCCTGACCCCGCGCCAGATCACGCGCCTCGGAATCGCTCGCTCGTTCCAGATCCCGCAGCTGTACCTGCGGCTGTCGGTGCTGGAGAACATGCTCATCGCGCTGGCGGTGCGCGAGCAGCGGCAGTGGGACCTCTGGCGGCCGCTCAAGCTGCCAGCACGCGTCGACGAGGCGTGCGCCCTGCTGGCCCAGTTCGGCTTTTTCGACGGCCTGAGCCAGCCGGTCTCGACCCTGCCGGAGGGCGGGCGCAAGCTCCTGGACGTGGCGCTGTCGTTCGCCCTACGCCCCAGCGTGCTGTTGTTGGATGAGCCGACCAGTGGAGTGAGTGTCGAGGACAAGTTCGCGGTCATGGACCGGCTGATGAGCGTGGTGCGGCAGAGTGCGATCACCGCCGTGTTCATCGAGCACGACATGGAGGTGGTCGCCCGCTACGCCGAGCGGGTGCTGGTGTTCGCCGAGGGGCGCATCCTGGCCGACGGCGCCCCGGCGGAGGTGTTCGCCAATCCCGCGGTGCGCACCCATGTGCTGGGCGAGGGGGCGTGAGGCCGTGCTGCAGGTGCAACGCGCCACGGTCCGCATCGCTGGCTTCACCGTGCTGCGCGGGCTGAGCCTAGAGATCCCTCCGGGCAGCCTGGTCGGGCTGATCGGCCGCAACGGCGCTGGCAAGACGACCACGCTGCGCACGATCATGGGGCTGTTGCCACTGGAGGCGGGCGACATCCTGCTCGACGGTTGCAGCTTGCGCGATCTCCCCGCGCACGAACGCGCCTGGCGCGGCCTGGGCTACATGCCCGAGGACCGGCGCCTCATCCCCGCGCTGACCGTCGAGCAGAACATCCTCGTACCCGCCTGGGCGCGCGCTATCCCCGACACCGCGCGCCGGCTGGACACCATCTACCAGCTCATGCCGGAAGTGAAGGCGCTCGCTGGGCGGCCGGCCAGCCAGCTCAGCGGCGGCCAGCAGAAGCTCGTAGCACTGGCACGCTGCTTCATGAGCGGCCAGCGCCTGCTGCTGCTCGACGAGCCGTTCGAGGGCGTGGCCCCCGCGCTCTCCCAGCGCCTCGTGCAGGCGGTGCGGGAGCTGGCTGGGGCGCAGAGCGATCTCTCCGTGCTGATCTGTGAGTCGGAGTTCAAGTGGGTGCGTCGGCTGGCGCAGAAGGTGTACCTCATCGAGCGCGGCGAGGCGACCGAGCAGCCGTCGCCCGACGGCCACGCGGCAGCCGGCTAGCGCCAGCGGAACTGGCGGGCAAGGAACGGCTCGCTGAGGTACAGGATCAGCGGCGAGCCGTGCGGGCAGACGGCCGGCGCCGCCACGGTGTCCAGCTCGGCCAACAGCGCCGCCATCGCCTCGGGGGTCAGTGGCGTCCCCCGCCGCAGCGCGCCGTGGCAGGCGACCGAGACCAGCAAGCGATCCTGCCAGTCGCCCTCCTCGGCCGCGACCTCCGCCAGCACGTCGGCGAGCGCCGGCGCCAGTCCTGCCGCCGCCTCGGGCAGTGTTGGCGCCGCGCGCACCAGGAAGCTGCGCCCGCCGAACCACTCGCACTGAAACCCCAGCGCGGCGAGCTGTGGCAGCCGCCCGGCCAGGCGCGCGGCATCAGCCGGCCGCAGCTCCAGCAGCACCGGCTCGATCTCCGCGCCGGCTGCCGGCGCGTGGCGCGTCCGCAGCCGCTCGTACAGCACGCGCTCGTGTGCGCGGTGCTGATCGATGAGATACAGGCCCTCTGGTCCCTCGCACAACAACAGCGCCGCTTGCACCTGGGCGACCAGCCGCAGCGGCGGCAGGCTGCCCCTTCTCCATGCTTCCTCACCCTCAACTCGCTGGCGATGGCCCTCACCCTCCGCCCTCCCCCGCTGGGAAAGGGGGCGGGC
>JADGHJ010000248.1 GCA_019686175.1 Chloroflexota bacterium
GGCCCCCGGCGCCGGGGCGCGCCGCCCGGCCCGGGGCGGCCGGGGCCACCCGCTGGCGCGCCGCCACGCGCCTACTCCCGCCGGCTGCCAGGCTCCTGACGGACGCCCACCGCCGTCGGGATCGGGGGCGCGCCGAGCAACGCGCATAGCAGCGCCTTCTGCGCGTGCAGCCGGTTCTCCGCCTGGTCCAAAACGATCGAACGGGGACCATCGAGCACGTCGTCCGTGATCTCCTCGCCCCGGTGCGCCGGCAGGCAATGCATCACCACGGCGTCGGGCGCCGCGTGCGCTACCAGCGCGGCGTTGACCTGGTAGGGCGGGAAGATCGCCTGGCGCTGTTCGCGCTCGGCCTCCTGTCCCATGCTAAACCAGACATCGGTATAGATGACGCGAGCGCCGCGTACCGCCTCTGCCGGGTCGTGGAACAGGCGCAGCCGCGCCCCGCGCGCCTCGGCGGCCGGCGCCTGCGCCTGCTGTCGCGCGCGCTTCCAGATCGCGGCGTCGGGCTCGTAGCCCGGTGGGGTGGCGACCCGCAGGTCCAACCCCACTAGCGGCGCCGCGGCGATCAGCGACGCCGCCACGTTGTTGCCGTCGCCCACAAAGGCCACCGAGAGGCCCTCCAGGTGCCCGAACCGCTCGCGGATCGACAGCAGATCGGCCAGACACTGGCAAGGGTGCTCGCGATCGGACAGCGCGTTGATCACCGGCACCGTGGCATGCTGGGCCAGCGTCTCGCAGTCGCTATGCAGGAAGGTGCGCGCCGCGATGGCGTCCACATACCGGCTCAGCACGCGGGCCACATCGGCGAAGCTCTCGCGCTGGCCCAGGCCCACTTCCGCCGGCGAGAGGTACATCGCCGTGCCGCCCAGGTGCTGCATCGCCACCTCGAACGACACCCGCGTGCGCAGCGACGGCTTCTGGAACACGAGCGCCAGCCGCTTGCCGGCCAGCAATGGGGGCAGGTGTCCGCGAGCCAGCCCTTCCTTCAACACGAGCGCGGTGTCGAGCAGCCCGCGCAGCTCGTCTGCCTCGAGGTCGCCGATCGCCAGAAAGTCCTTGCCCAGGGCCACTATTCCCCCGCCCACTGGGACCCACATAGCTGTTCGCGGGGAGTATAGCACAGCCGCCTGTTGCGGCCGATTTCGCCGCGCCCGCGCGGTCAGCGCAGACGGCTGATCGGCGTCGGCGTGGCCAGGCGCGCGGTCGCCCCCGGGCGCAAGCTCGGGCTGGGCACTGCCACGCCCGGCGGCCGAGTCGGAGCCAGGGTTGAGCGGGGTGCGATCCCGCCCGGCGCGCCAGCCCGCGGGAACGTGGGGCTAGGCCGGGGCGTGGGCGACGCCGTCGAGGTCGGCCGCGGCGTAAACGTCGGACGCGGCGTCGGCGTGATGTCGGCCAGCAGCGGCGAGATCGGATCGACCTCGCTGGTCGGCCGTGCGGCCGCCTGCTCGGGGATGGCCGTCGCCGCTGGCGTGGTCTCGGGCAGGCGCTGGATGGCCAGTAGGCTCGCGGCGCCAAGCAGGTACAGCGCGCTGGCCGCCAGTACCAGCACCACCAGCACGCCGAGCAGCACACGCTGCGGGTCGCTGAGGTCGTCATAGCGTGCCCAGGCCCAGTCGACAAGCTGAGCCACGCGGGGAGGTCGTCGCCGCGCCGCCGGATGCATCACCGCGCGATTAAACGACAAACGCCCGCGCGCCGCAAGCTAATCCCATCGGTCTCGTGACGGGCGCCGTGGCGGGGCATCCAACCCGGCACGCTGCGCCATCAGCAGCGTTGGAAGCCCAGCAGCATCAGCTCCGCGAAGCGCCGCTGGAGCGCCTCGATCTGGCTCTGGCTCAAGCCGGCGCGGACCAAGGCGTCGGGGCCATCACGCCCGATGGCGGCCAGCTCGCCCATCGCTGCGGAGCAGTCGCCGGCGCGCAGCGCGGCCTCGAGCCGATCGAGGCGGGCGACGAACGGAGCCGCCGGGTCCACCACCGCGGCCTGACCGCCCGCACCGCCCGGTGCTCCGCCAGCTCCCTGCTCGCCGCCCTGGCTGCCAGCGCCGCTCGCCGCCTGGCCACTGCTCCCCTGCGCTCGACTATCGCCCTGCCCGCTGGCGCCGCTGCCCGTTGCTTGGCCACTGCTGGCCTGACCGGCACTGCTTGTAGCCTGCCCCCCCGTGGGCGCGCCCGCCCCACTCGCGCCGCTGCCCGATGTGCTGTCGCCGCTCGCCGTGGCGCCAGCTGCCGCGACGGTCTGGCGGGTAGGGATCGCCGTCGGCGAGGGGGCGGACGATGGCGTGTCGGCGGTAGTCTGCGCCGCCGCAGCTCCTGCACTCTGGCCGCCGGTCGGGGTCGCGGGTGCCGAGTTCTGGGTGGCGTCTGGCGTACTAGCCGGAGCGGAAGGCTCCCCGCGCGTTCCGTCGGACGCGCGGCCAGCGCCAGGCGCCTCGCTCGCGCCCTCCGTTGTGCTGGTCGGGCTCGGCGTGGCTGTCGCCTGCACTGCGGCGACGGCCGCCTCGGGGGACGGCGAGCCGCCACTCCCCGCACTCACGGCGGCGAGCGCCAGCCCGAGAAACCCGGCGGCCATGAGCCCCTGAACCGATCGTGTCATCGCACCGTCCTTCCGTCGCGCGATCTGCTGCCGCTGCCCCGGTACCGTCGGCCTACGGCGGGTATACGGCGGAGCTGCCAGAAGCCACAATTAACGGGCTCACAGCCTAGGCGTGCTGGCGCCTCGTGGCCCGGTGCTAGAATGGGACGAAACTGTGCCGTGTGCTCCTCGCCAAGGGGCGAGCCCCACGGCGGCGCGGGGGTGGCGGATGGTGCTGCAACTCGACATGAACGGGACGACCCTGGTGTTCGCACCGCGCCGCCTGCTCATCGCCGGCTACACGGGGCGCGACCAGGCGGCCGTAGCGCGCCACATCGCGGAGCTGCGCGAGCACGGCATCCCCGCGCCCGAGCGCACGCCCGCGCTGTACGCCTTGGCCCCCGACCGGCTCACTACGGCCGAGCGCATCGACGTGGTGGGGCGCGAGACGTCGGGCGAGGCAGAGTTCGTGCTCCTGGCCGTAGGCGGAGAGCTGTACATCGCCGTGGGCAGCGACCACACCGACCGCGCGCTGGAGCGCCACCACGTGGCCCGCAGCAAGCAGGTGTGTCCGAAGCCGATCTCCCGCGCCGTCTGGCGCTGGGCCGAGGTGCGCGACGGCTGGGACCGCTGCCAGCTGCGCAGCACGGTCGACGGCACCCCCTATCAGGAGGGGAGCGTGGCCGAGCTGCTGCCGCCCGACGCTATCCTGGCCCTGGTGCGCGAGCGCGTCGGCGACGCCCTGGAGGGCAGCGCCATCTTCTGCGGGACGCTGCCGCTCCTCGGCGGGGCATTCCGCTGCGGGGCCCAGTTCACGGCCGTGCTCGCCCACCCCGACGGACGCGAGCTGCGCTGCGCGTACACGGTCGCCTCTGTCGATGACCTCGACGTCTAGGCCCGCTCCCGTCGCGGTGCGGGCCGCTACTCAGTCTGAGAAAGGGAGCAGCCGCATGCCCAAGCCCGAGTACGAGTTCTTCGACCCCTCGTCGATCCCTTGGGAGGATCTGGAGGTCCCCGGGCTGAAGCAGCGCATCCTCAGCCGCGACCCCGACACGGGCGATTACACGCGCATGCTGCGCTTCGAGCCGGGCACCGACACCTCGCCCATGGGGGTACAGCGGCACGACTTCTGGGAAGAGGTCTGGATCATTGACGGCAGCCTGCACGACCTCACGCTGAACAAGACGTTCACCCAGGGGATGTACGCCTGCCGGCCGCCGGGCATGCCGCACGGGCCGTGGGTGGCCCCGGAGGGCTGCACCACCTTCGAAGTGCGCTACTACAAGCGGTAGGGCGCGGGCACCCGATGCCGGTCGTCGACTGCCACGTGCACACGGCCATGATGGAGGTCGTCAGCCCCGGCTACGCCGCCCACGTCGAGGTGCACCGCCGGCAGTCGTTTGCGGCGTTCGTGGCCGAATGGGCCGACCCGCAGCGATTCCTGGCGTACCTGGACGAGCAGGGCGTCGACTACGCCCTGGTGCTGGCCTCCAACACGCCCGCGTCGCCCGGGGTCATCAGCAACGACTACGTGGCGCGCTTCTGCGCGGCCAGCCCGCGGCTGCTGCCCTGCGCTAGCCTGAACCCGTTCGTCGATCGCGAGCCGGCGCGCCAGCTCGACCGCCTGGTGCGCGAGCACGGCTTCCGGGCGCTGAAGCTGTACCCGACCTACAGCTACTATTACCCGAACGACCCGCTGCTGTATCCGCTGTACGCCCGGGCGCAGGAGCTGGGCATCCCGGTGCTGTGCCACACCGGCTCGTCGGTGTTCCCTGGCGCGCGGCTCAAGTACGGCGACCCGCTGTACCTGGACGACGTGGCCGTCGATTTCCCGGACCTGAGCCTCCTGCTGTGCCACGGCGGGCGGCCGTTCTGGTACGACCGCGCGGCGGCGCTGGCGCGCCTGCACGCCAACGTGTACATCGACCTGGCGGGGCTGCCGCCGCACAAGCTGCTCGACTACTTCCCCGACCTGCCGCGCATCGCCCACAAGTGCGTGTTCGGCTCCGACTGGCCGGGGATCCCCACCGAGATCGGTGACAACATCGCGGCCGTGCGGCGGCTGCCGTTGGATGAGGCGGCGCAGCGCGCTATCCTGGGAGATACAGCGGCGCAGCTGTTGCGTCTGTAGCGCCGAGCGTACGCCATCAGGGCCCGTGCCGGCCGTCGGTCGGCCGGGCCAGCAGAGGGAAGGCGAGCCATGCCCAAGTGGATCGGCCAGCGAATCAAGCGTATGGAGGACCCCCGGCTGCTCACGGGCAAGGGCACCTACGTGGACGACCTGCGCCCGCTGCCGGTCATGTTCCACGCCGCCATCCTGCGCAGCCCCCACGCCCACGCGCGCATCCGCTCGGTCAACGTCGAGCGCGCACTGGCCGTGCCCGGCGTGGTCGGCATCCTCACCCCGCAGGACGTGCTGGAGATGTCGGACCCCTTCCCCGTGGGGGTGGAGACGCCGGTCCACTACTACGCCACGGCGACCGACAAGGTCCGCTTTGTAGGCGAGCCGGTGTGCGTGGTGGTGGCGAAGGACCGCTACATCGCCGAAGACGCCCGGGAACTGATCGAAGTCGACTACGAGCCACTGCCCGCCGTGGTGGATCCCGAGCGGGCCATGGAGCCCGACGCCCCGATCCTGCACGAGCACATCGGCCACAACATCGCCTGCCACCGCAGCCTGCGCTACGGCGATCCCGACACCGCGTTCGCCGAGGCCGATGTGGTGGTGTCGCAGCGGCAGGTGTTCCCCAAGTACGGCTCGACGCCGATGGAGTGCTACGCCGTCATCGCCCAGTTCAACCCCATCAACGGCGAGTACACTATCTGGTCCAATTTCCAGGGACCGTTCAGCCTGCACCCCGTCACCGCGCGGGCGCTGCGCACGCCGGAGAACAAGCTCCGCTTCATCGTGCCGCCGGACATCGGGGGCGGGTTCGGCATCAAGTCGAGCATGTTCCCCTACATCGCGCTGATCGCGCTGGCCGCCCGCAAGACCGGGGTGCCCGTGAAGTGGATCGAGGACCGGCTCGAGCACCTCGCGGCGGGTTCGTCGAACACCGACCGCGTGGCGTACGTCGAGGTGGCGCTGAAGCGCGACGGCACCATCCTGGGTATGCGCCAGAAGCTGATCGACAACGTCGGCGCCTACATCCGCGCGCCCGACCCCGGCTGCCTGTTCCGCCCGCTGGGCAACCAGGTCGGCCCGTACAAGTTCCAGCACCTGGCCGTCGAGGCCTACGCGGTGCACACCAACAAGTCGCTCACCGGCCCCAACCGGGGCTACGGCTGCCAGCACTTGTACTTCAACATCGAGCGCTTGCTCGATAAGGCGGCCGACACGCTGGGGATGGACCCGGTCGAGCTGCGGCGCCGCAACCTCATCCCGGGCAGCGCCATGCCCTACACCACGCCCACCGGCGGCATCTACGACGCGGGCGACTACCCCGCCACATTGGAGAAGCTGCTGGAGATGGCCAACTACGCGCAGCTGCGCGAGGAGCAGGCGCGGGCGCGGGCGGAGGGCCGCCTGTACGGCATCGGGATCGCCCTGGCGGTCGATCCCTCGGTGTCCAACATGGGCTACGTGACCA
>JADGHJ010000249.1 GCA_019686175.1 Chloroflexota bacterium
ATCTGGTTTGCCCCCCTTTAACCCCCCCTGGGGGTGGGGGCCCCGCCGGCGGGGGGGGGGGGTGCCCCAGGGCTGCCACTAAGCGGGACGGATGTCCGCTCGCAGCTTACGCGATATCCGAATCTCAGCGCCAACCAGCGCGGTCCATGATCATGAGCGCCAGCGCGCTGTTGGCCGCGTAGTGGGCCGCGTTGAGCGTGTCCTCCTTGAACGGGCCCCAGCTCTCCAGCACCGGATCGAGCGGCACGCCCGGCACCGCCGGATACTCGGCGTTACCGCGGGCGAAGATGTCTTGCGCGCTATCGCTGGTGAGGTACTCGATGAAGGCGATAGCGTTGTCGCGGTTGCGAGCCGTGGCGACGACGCCCGCCCCGCTGATATTGACGTGAGTGCCCCGATCGTTCTGGTTGGGGAAGATCACGCCCAGCCGCGCGGCCGCTTCCCGCTCACTGACGTCGTTGGACTTCAGCATCCGGGCCAGGTAGTACGTGTTGCTAATGGCGATGTCGGCCTCGCCGGCCGCGACCGCCTTCAACTGGTCCAGATCGCCGCCCTGCGGGGGCCGCGCGAAGTTCGCCACCAGGCCGCGCGCCCAGGCCTCGGTCGCCTCGGGACCCAGTGCCTCGATCAACGAGCCGACGAGCGATTGGTTGTAGACATGGCTGGACGAGCGCACGACGATGCGGCCGCGCCACTTGGGATCGGCCAGGGACTCGTAGGTGGGCAGCTCCGCGGGGTCCACGCGGTCCTTCGCGTACACGATCACGCGCGCCCGCTTGGTCAGTCCCCACCAATAGCCCTCGGGGTCGCGTAGATGCTCCGGAATGCGGGTCGCCAGCGTCTCGGTCACGACGGGCTGGAGGATGCCCGCCTGCTGGGCCCGCCACAGGCGCCCGGCGTCGACGGTGATGAGCACGTCGGCGGGGCTATTAGCGCCCTCGTTGCGAATCCGCTCGATGAGCTGGTCCTCGGTACCCTCGATGAGGTTCACCCGGATGCCGGTTTGCTGCGTGAAGTTGTCGTAGAGGGTGCGATCGGTGTCGTAGTGGCGCGAGGAATAGACGTTCACTTCGCGGGTCTGCGCGGTGGTCGACGATACCAGGGGAACGCCCAGCGCGGCCACGACCAGGGCGGCCACGAGCAACAGGCGCGCGATCGGCGACATCGCTACCTCCTCGACGAGCGCCGCGGCCGCGAGTCGGCTGGACTGGTACGGCCGCGGCTAGCCTGAGACCGGGTCAGCCCAGTGAACTACCGGGCTCGACGCCCCCCCACACCTCCGCATCCACTAGAAGGTCATGAGGGCGTCTTCGTTTCGCCTGATCCTGGTCGTCAGTCTACACTAAAGTCCACAGTGCTGCAATCGGTACGATGGCGTATTCCCTGCAGATAGGCACGCTGCAGCGCAGGTCGAGTGCCGGGCACAGCGGCGCAGCCCGCCGGCCGCCGCATGCTACATGGGGAGATCATCCTGGGTCTTGGGCCGGTTCGGCCAGCCTGCTCGACGGGCGAGCGCGGCTGCCGTGCAGCACAGTGCGAGCTGGACCGACGCAGCGGCCGAGCCGAACGCTCGGCTCGGCCGCGGCTGGCCATGGTGACGACCGGTCCCGCGCGGACCGTGCGCGAGGGCGCTCGCCTACTCTCGCCCTCAGGTCGCGGAGAGCGATCCGTAGCCAGCCTCGCTCTCCGCCAGGGCGTAGGCGATGGCTTGCTCCCAGCTCAGCGCTCGCCCCTCGGCCCACGCCGCCGCGAACGCTTCTTCGCCGAGGTGTTCGCGGGCCGCCGCGACGTACCGCTCGTGGCCCAGCAAGAAGAACGGGGGCCACAGCTGCGATCCCATCCGCTCCAAGGCCGCCTCCGCCGCCCCGAACAACCGGGCGGCGCGTCGCGGCTGGCCCGCGGCGCTGGCCGCCTCGCCGTTCTGAACGAAGCACTGCGCGACGTGCCAGGGGTCGTTGAGGGCTTGGGCGAGCCGCAGCGCTTGCTGGTTCAGACGCAGGGCTCGCGCCGGATTGTTCCGTTTCAGCTCGGTGAAGGCGACCAGGCTGAGCGCTATCGCTGTCCCATACGGGTCGTCGCTCTCCTGACCAGCGGTGACACCTTCCTCTGTGAGGGCTAGGGCACGCTCCACATCCCCTTGGAGGAGGGCAGTCAAGCCGAGCAGGGCGACCGCTAGCGCGAAGCCCTCCCGGAGGTTGTGAGCGCGCCGCAAGGCGACGCTCTCTCCCAGGAGCGCTGCCGCCTGTTGGAGGTCACGGCCCAGCATCAGGGCGCCAAGCCCATGGAGCGTGAGGGCGACGCCCGCCAGGTCTCCGATCTGGCGCTGCAGGGGGAGACACGCCTCGTAGTTCGCTCGAGCACGCGCATGGTCGTTGCGCCGGTATGCGATGCGGGCATCCCAATACAGCAGCGGTGCTTGTCGCTCTGGAGGCGCTGCCTGTCCACGCGCCAGGGCCTCCTGCAGCCAGGATTGCCCTTCGCGCAGCAAGCTGGCGAAGTACCAGAACTCGCCCAGCGTGCCTACCAGTCGCACGAGCAGGTCGGTCTCGTCGTGCTGGAGGGCCCAGGTCAGCGCCGCGCGCAAGTTGTCCAGCTCCCTCCACAAGCGAGCCTGGCGCGCCATGAGATTGCCGCGGCGGCTAGCCTCCTCCGCATACTCGAGGAAGTACCTAGCGTGGTGCCTACGTACCGCCGCAGCCTCGCCGCTGTCCTCGAGCTGCTCCAGAGCGTATTCGCGAATCGTCTCCAGCATCTGGAACCGCGGCTCGCCCGCGCCCTCTGCAGTCTGCTGCACCAGGCTATGACTCACCAGTGCCTCTAGGCCGTCGAGCAAGTCCAGCGGCAGCGTGGCTGGTACGTTGCAGACCGCGTCGGCGGCCTCGCAGGTGAAGCCGCCCACGAACGGTGCCAGGCGGCGGAACAGCATTCGCTCGCCCTCGTTCAGCAGGTCGTAGCTCCAGGCGATGGCGGCCCGTAGCGTCCGCTGCCGCTTGGGCAGGTCCTGGGGGCCGCTCGTCAGTAGAGGCAGCCGACGGTCGAGCCGAGCCAGCAGCGCGGTCGGGGAGAGTACGCGGATGCGCGCGGCGGCTAGCTCCGTGGCCAGCGGCAGCCCTTCCAGCCGCGCACAGATCTCGGCCACAGCCGGTGCGTTCTCGTCGGTGATGGTGAAGTCGGGCTTGACCGCGCGGGCGCGCTCGATGAACAGCCGCACGGCGTCACTCTGGCTCAGCGGGGCGACCGGAAAGTCATGCTCACCGTACAGGTGCAGCGCCGACCGGCTGGTCACGAGCACCTTGAGTCGCGGACACGCGGCCACCAGTTCGCTGACCTGCGGGGCGGCCGGCAAGAGCTGCTCGAAGTTGTCGAGCACCAGGAGAATCTGCTTGTCTCGGAGCCAGCCCTTCACGCTGTCGAGCGGGCTGAGGCCCGGCGCTTCGCGGAGCTCCAGCGCCTGGGCCATCGTCGACGCAACCAGGGGCGGGTCTCTGATCGGGGCCAGCGGGACGAAGTACACCCCGTCTTCGAAGGCGTCCAGCAGTTCGGCCGCTACCTCTAGGGCCAGGCGGGTCTTGCCGGTCCCGCCTGCCCCCGTGAGGGTCAGCAGATGGATCTCCGGCCGCAGCAGCTGCTGGCGCACGGCGGCGATCTCGCGCTCGCGTCCGATCAAGGTGGTGGCCTGTACCGGCAGGTTGTGGCGGCGGCGCTCCAGCGTTCGCAGCGCGGGGAAGTCGGCCGGCAGCCCGGAAATCACCAGCTGGTAGATGTGCTCGGGGTGCCGCAAATCCTTCAGGCGATGGCGGCCCAGACTGCGCAGGCTCAGGCCCGCGGGCAGCGCGTGCACGACCTGGGCGTAAGTCGCCTCCGACAGCAGGACCTGCCCGCCGTGGCCTGCGGCACACAGGCGTGCCGCGCGATGCACATCCATCCCGATATAGGTCGGTCCTGCCACCGTCGGCTCCCCCGTGTGGAGCCCCATCCGCACGCGCACCACGCCGTCCTGGGGCCACGGATGCTGGGCCAGTGCCCGCTGCGCGGCCACGGCCGCCGCAACCGCGTCGTGGGCCCGGGTGAATACGGCGAAGCAGGCATCGCCCTGCGTATCGATGACGCGACCGCCGTGGGCTTCGAATGCGTCGCGCAGCAGGTGATGGTGCGTGGCCAGCACCTCGCCGTAGCGCGCGTCGAGGTGGTCGAGGAGTCGGGTCGAGCCCTCGATGTCCGTGAACAGGAGCGTCACTATGCCACGGGGCAGCGCGTCCATGATGGCCTCCCACGCCAGCCGGCTCGGCGCCGGGTGGCCCTCACCGTCCTAACTCGCAGGCATCGAGGTGACCGTCGGAGCGGCGCCCGAGCGCCGGCTCGACCCTGGGTACTGGCAGGGCACCAGACCTTCCACGCGGTCTTCGAGCAGCTGCTCGTTGGCGTCGTAGTACGGGCCCTCGCGCGCCTCCAGATCGGCGATCCATTTGCTGGCGCTGCGCTCCATCTCCCATATCCAGAGCCGATAAGCTGCGCGCCGCAGCGCTTCGCGGAACCGCCGTCGCAGCAGCAGATGCAGTATTTGCCTCGGACCGTAGAACGTCCGATAAGCGCGGTGGATCTCCCGCTGCAGCGTGCTGGGCTTCATGTGCTTCGGCAAGAATACCACGTGGCAGCCGTCCAGGCGTCCCCAATCGTCGAAGAAGAAGCGGTCGAGCGGGATCAAGCGGCCGTCTTCCTCGGGATAGCCACTCAGCGGGAAGAAGGCGGCATACTCGATGTCGAGGGCGATGGCCAGGTCCACGGTGGCGCGGATCGTCTGCACCGTCTCGGAGTCCGAGCCGAGCACGAACGAGCCCAGAACGCGCAGTCCGTGCGCGTGGATCGTCTCGATGGCGCGCCGAATGCTCTCACGTGTCTGGCTCTTGTTGAGCAGCTTCAACACCGCGTCGTCGAACGACTCCATGCCGATATACAGCGTGTTGATGCCGGCTTGCCGGAGCAGGTCCAGCATCTCCGGATCGCGAGCCACCTCGATTCGCGTGAAGCAGAGCGCCTCCCAGTCCAGTCGCTCCTCGATGATTCTGGACAGCAGCGCCTTGGTCCGTCGGGCGTTGACGGTGAAGTGGTTGTCGACGATGAAGAAGCGTCTGCATCCGGTGAGGGCACGCTGGTACTTGATGTCGGCGATGACGCTCTCGATGTCGCGGACACGGTAGCCCCGTCCCAGCTCGCGGGGCGCGATACAGAAGGCGCAGTCGAACGGACAGCCACGACTGGTCTGCAGGACGTTCCATCGTGTCATGAGGCGACGCAGCAGCGTGAGCTTGCTGACCTTGGTATATCCATGCACCAGCTCCAGATCGGGGATGGTGTGGAAGCGCTCGACGAACGGGCGGTCGGGATTGTGGCGCACCACCCCGTCGACTTTGTACGAGATGCCCCGCACCCTAGACAGATCGCCGCCGTTCTTGAGCGTGTCCAGCAAGTCGAGCAGCGTCTCGTCACCCTCCTGCCGCACCACGTAATCGCAGTACTGGAGGGTGTCTTCGACCATTACCGAGGCATGTGTGCCTCCGATAATGATCGGCATGTCCGGCCGCGCCGCGCGAATGCGGCGCGTGTACGCGATGATCTTGGGCATCGTCGAGCTGAAGGTGTGGAAGCCGACCACATCGGAGGTCAGCACGCGGTCCCAGTCGATCGGCGCCACGTGCTCGGCGAACAACTGGACGTCGTAGCCGGCGTTGCGGGCGATGGTAGCGATCAGTGGCGGGCCGTACTCGACCATCAGGATGTGGGACACGAGATTCGGGTAGGGCAAGGAGGGGGTGATGAAGGTGATCTTCTCGATCTTCATAAGGGGCGTGACCTTTCTGGCAGACCAGCGTGGTCTGCCGCTGGCCCGGCGCGGAGGGCATCGAGCGCGGGCGAGCGCACGGCCAGGGTGGGCGGGTGACGGCGGGGGAGCGCAGGGAGGCCATCGGCTACTGCCCCAGGGGCCGGCAGCGGGCGCCAGGGCGCGCGCATGCCGGTAGCGTACCGAAGCGCGCGAAGCGGTGCCGGTGCGCGCCAAAGCCGTAGTAGCAGGGCGTTACGACGCGGAGGATGGGAGGGAGGTCCAGCAAGCGGCCGAGCCAGCGCCAGCGCGGTAGCTCGCGCAGCACACGGTTCATGGCCGC
>JADGHJ010000250.1 GCA_019686175.1 Chloroflexota bacterium
CGGCGCCCCCCGCCGCGAGCCGCCCCGCGCCCGCGGGACCGACCGATGCGCCGGCCGCGGCCCCGGCGCCCGCGGTCGTCAAGGCGGGCGCCGTGTACGCGCTGACGGACTCCCCGCTCTTCCTCGCGCTGGAGCGCGGCTACTTCGAGGAGGCGGGCATCACGCTCGACTTGCAGCAGTACGACACCGTCGTCAACGCGATCCCGGCCGTGAGCACGGGGCAGATGGACATCGCGTTCGACGGCGCGCTGAGCGCGGGGTTCCTGAATGCGATCGCTCGCGGCATCGGGATCAAGATCGTGGCCAACCAGGGGACCGCTGCCCTGGTCCACGAGGACCGCCCGTACTACGCGATCGTGGCAGCGAAGTCCCTCGTGGAGAGTGGCCAGGTGCAGCGAGTGGCCGACCTGCGCGGGCAGCCGGTGGGGGTGCTGGCGGAGGGGTCGCTCGCACAGCTCCTGGTCGACATGGCGCTGCGGAGCGAGGGGCTGACCCTGGCCGACGTGCGGCAGCAGACGATCTCGTTCCCGGACACGCTGGCCGGCTTGCGCGGCGGCTCGCTGGCGGGCGGCTTTCTGGTCGAGCCGTTCATCACGCTGGGTCGGCAGCAGGGGCTGCTAGAGGTGCTGGTCGCGGCGGAGAAGCTGGCGCCGGGGCGCGAGATCACTCTCGTGCTGTACTCGCCGCAGTTTGCCCAGCAGCCTGCCGCCAACCAGTTCATGGTGGCGTACCTCCGGGGCGTGCGCGACTACGTGCGGGCGTTTTTCGGGGATGGCGACCGGGCGGCCGCGGCGGCGCAACTCGTGAAGCACCTCGCGGTGAAGGAGCCCGCGTTGTACGAGCGCATGGGGCTGCCCTACGTGAACCCCGACGGCCGGGTCAACACGGCCGACCTGCAGGCGCAGCAGGAGTGGCACGTGGCGCAGGGGTTAGTCGCCCAGCCGGCGAGCGTGGAGCAGCTAGTGGACAACCGCTTCGTGGACTACGCGCTGAGCGTGCTGGGACCGTATCGGCCCTAGAGCTGGCGCGAGGTCGATGGGAGATCAGGGAAGGAGAGGGCATGGCACGGTTCGGCGTGTGGGACCTGGTGCACGCGCGGGCGGGAGTGGACACGGCCGACCTGTACGCGCAGCACCTGGAGGAGATGGAACTGGCGCAGGCGCTGGGGTTCAGCGAGTACTGGGTGGCGGAGCACATCTTCCACCGCGAGCACTCGGTGCTGCCCTCGCCGAATGTGTTCCTGGCTGCCGCAGCGGCGCGCGTGCCCCAGCTGCGGCTAGGGGTGCTGGTGCATGTGTTGCCGCTGCACGACCCGCTGCGCCTGGCCGGCGAATGCGCCATGCTGGACCAGCTCACGCGCGGGCGCATCTGCATCGGCGTGGGGCGTGGCGCGCGGCTGGACGAGTACCGCCGGCTGGGCATCGACCAGGCCACCTCGCGCGGCCGCTTCGAGGAAGCGCTGGACCTGATGCTGCGGCTGTGGACCGAGGACCGCGTCGATCATGAGGGAAGCTACTACCGCTGTTACGGCGCCACACTGGCGCCCCAGCCGTACCAGCGGCCGCACCCACCGCTGGTGATGGCCACCGTGGGCGACGAGTCGCTGGAGTGGGCGGCCCGGCGGGCGATCGGTATCGCCCGGGGCCCAGAGACGGCGGCGGCGCTGGCACGTGCGAAGGCCGGTTACGACGCGGCCTACCGGACGGCGGGCCACAGGGGCCGGCCCTCGCTGCGGATCATGCGCCAGGTGTACGTCGCGGCGACCGACGCCGAGGCGCGGGAGGCCGCGCGGCCGTGGCTGTTCCGCTTCTTCCAGTTGTTCGCGGGCCTCGATCGCTCGGGCGTGCCGCCGACGAACGAGGCGTACGCCGAGCTGACCGGCGCGGCCCTGGGCGGGCGCTTCGGGCGCTGGACCTACGACGAACTGATCGACAACGACCTCGTGCTGATCGGCAGTCCTGCGCGCGTGGCGGCGCAGGTGGAGCGGCTGCTGCGCGCGGCCGATGTCGAGACGTTCCTCGGGATGTTCAGTTTCGGGACGATGCCGCGGGCGGCGGCGCTGACGAACCTGCAGCGGTTCGCCGAGGAGGTGCTACCACAGGTCGGAGCGGGGCTAGCCGAGACGGGCGCCCCGGCCAGTCCATAGGCTGGCCGGGGCCCCTCTCAGCGGATCTCCTTGATCCGCACGCAGTAGCTGCCGGCGGGAGCCGACACCTCGATCTCGTCGCCCACGCGCTTGCCGAGCAGGGCACGGCCCAGCGGGGACTCGTTGGAGACCTTGCCGTGGCGCGGGTCGGCCTCGGCCGAACCGACGATGATGTACTCGTCGGTCTGCCCGGAGTCGTCCTCGACGACCACGTGGGAGCCGAGCCGGACGAAGTCGGTGGCGGGCTGGTCGTCGATGATGATCGCGGTGGCGAGGGTCCGCTCGAGTTCCTGGATCCTGCCCTCGATGAACGCCTGCTGCTGCTTGGCGTCGTCGTACTCCGCGTTGTCGACCGTGTCGGTGAACTCCTTGGCCAGCCGGATACGCTCGGCGACCTCGGGGCGCCGGACGGTGCGCAGCTCCTGCAGCTCGCGGTCGAGGCGTTCGTAGCCCTCTCGCGTCAGATAGATGGGCTTCTCGGGCATGGTGCTCTCCCGCCGTTGGGGACCGAACGATATACGACACGCGGGCCGCGCGACCGCACCGTGCGGCCCGCACTACCCGCGTGCCTGCCCAACGGCCTTCCTGAAAAAAGGGCACGAGACTGGGAGCGACGGCCCCAGTCCCGAGCTTCACGTATTCATACCCCACTGGCGCCAGTCTGTCAAGGGTGGCGCTGTGACGGCGCCGTTTCAGGGGCCGGGCGCCGGATCCGCGCAGTCGCTTGCCGCAGGCGCCGCGCTAGCGTACACTATGGCGGCCTTGAATCGGTCGCCGACGTCCAAGGCGCTCCGGGCGCGCTGCCAGATAGGGCACGCGGCGCGTCGATGGCCGAGGCATGGAAGGTCGGCTCTATGTGCTGTAGTACTGGCGCCTCGTGAGCACCACTACTTCGCCGCCAGTAGCCCCGTTACCCACCACCGCCGAACCGGGCCCCAGTCCTGCGCGGGCCGCGCGTGGCCTCGGCGCCTGGGGAGCGTTTCTCCTCGCCCTGGTCGTCTACTTCGCGGCGTTCATCGCGATGCAGCCGCGTACCTCCCCGGACGAGCTGCACTACCTGCTGGCCGCCGAGAGCCTCATCCACGACCATGACCTCGCGCTGGCGGACAACTATACACCCGAGGCGCTGGCGCGCTTCCACGCGCCCGATTGGATCCAGACAGCTCCCGATGCGTACCTCGCTCGCGGCAACGCCCTGGCGTTCCCGCTGCTCGGGATGGCCCTGCTGCTCGCGCCAGCGCTGTATGGGACGGCGTCGCTGCTCGTGGTGCGTGTGGAGATGATCGTGCTGGCCGCGCTGCTGGCCCAGCAGGTCTGGCTGCTGCTCGCGGACCTGCGAGTGGCGAGCGGGCGGTGGGCCATGCTGGGCTGGGTGGCCGCGGTGTTCTGTCCCCCAGTGCTGCTGTACTCCAGCCAGATCTTGCCCGACCTCCCCGCGGCGCTACTGGTGGTGCTGGCGCTGCGCCTACTGCTCCAGCCAGAGCCCACGGGTCGCCAACTGCTCGTGGCCGGTATCGTTGCGGCGCTGCTGCCCTGGCTGCACCTCCGCTTCGCGGTCCTTGGCGCCGGGCTGCTGCTGGGCGTCGCCTACCACGCGCTGCGGTGCCGTAGGCAGGGGCGCGTGCGGGGAGGTAGGTGGCCGCTGCCGCTCGCGCCGGGGCTGGTGAGCGTGGCCGGGCTGGTCGTCGCCGCGCTATCAACGTATGGCCGCCCGTTGCCGCCCACCTGGGCGGTTGGTGCCGAGGGGACGTGGGGCTTCGCCACGGTCTATCGTTACGCGGTGGGCGCGCTGCTGAGTCCTGGTTACGGCTGGCTGCCGTTCGCCCCGGTCCACTGGCTTGGCCTGGCTGGGCTGGTGCCGCTCGTCTGGTGCCATCGCAAGGTCGTGCCGGCCATCCTGCTGGGCGTGGCCGCGTACTTGCTGGTCATCGGCCAGCCCTATGAGTTGGGCGCCAACCTGCCCGCGCGGTATGTGGTCGTGCTCGTGCCGCTGATCGCCGTACCGCTGGCCGTCGCCGTGGCCACCAATCGGACGATGCAGGGCGCTGGCGTCCTGCTGCTGGCAGCCTCGTTAGGGCTGGGTGGAGTGGCGGTGACGCACGCGCGCGAGCTGTACCCGGACATCAGCGGCCGCACGTACCTGGCGCCGTTCGACGTGCTGCAGGAGCTGTACCCGATCGTGCCGGGACCCACTCCTGGATTCAAGATGACGGCGGCCCAGGCGCCGCATATCACGGGCAGGCTCGACGCGGACGCGGGCGCCCTGGTCGCCGAGCCGGGCCGCGACCAGCCGGGCCACCTGGCCTACGGGCCGTATGTCAGCCTGAGCGAGGGCGCCTACGTGGCGCGCTTCACGCTGGCGGCCGCGCCGGACGACCCCACGCGGCCGGTGGCGATCCTCGACATCATGCAGCATCCCGATACGGTGATCGCCCGCCGCGAGGTGCTGCCCAGCGAGCTGCCCCCGCAGGGGGGGTATGCCGAGCATGCGCTGCCGTTCCGCACGGAGGGCGGGCGTGGCGTGCAGGCGCGAGTGCAGTGGCTGGGCAACGGTGAGCTGCGGTTCCAGGAAGTCGAAGTCGCGCTGCTGCCGGTGCGCAACCCGCAGGAGCAGCGGTTCCCGTATTGGCCGCGGGCGTTGTTCTGGATGACGGCGGCGCTGTTCATCGGCAGCTTGCTGGTGCCCACTGGGCGTGCTGAGGAGCGGCACCCTGAGTAGGCCGTCGTTGTCGCCCGAGGAGCACTCGGTAGCTGCCATGGCCGATCTGTCCACGCTCCCGCCAGGCCGGCCGCTGCGCGGGGCGGCGGTGGGACTGCGTTTGCTGCCGTTCGCGGTCAGCGGCGCCTGCATCTGGCTGCTCGCAACACGCTTCGACTGGTCGGCGGTGGGGGGCGCGCTCATGGGCGCGCACTGGCCGCTCGTGGTGGTCGCCGTCGGCCTCGTGCTCGCCTACCTCCCGGTTCGCGCGGTGCGCTGGCGGCTGATGCTGGGCGCCACGGCGCCACCATTCGGGACGGTGCTGCGGGTATACGCGGTGAGTATCGCGGTGGCCGCGGCGATCCCGGGCAGCGGCGAAGTCGTGCGGGCGGTGGCGCTAGGGCGTCGGGGGGAGTTCCCCACCGCCTACGTGCTGGGGACGGTGGCGGTGGAGAAGGGGCTGGATACCGCGCTGACCCTGATGCTGATGCTGCTCGGGCTGTGGACCGCGGCGCTGCGGGACGAGCAGGTCGATCACTTGCTGCTGGGGGCCGCGCTCCTCACTAGCGCCGGCTTGCTAGCGGGCATCGCGCTGCTGGCGGCACTGGTGCGCTGGCTGCCGCCGGGCGCGGTATGGACGCCGCCGCAGTGGGTACCGCCACGCCTGGCCCGGCTGCTGGCGCGTCTAGTCGCCGTCTCACTGGCGGCCGCGGAGCGGTTCGGCAGCGGCGCACGGGCGATCTGGCACCTGCCCAGGGGGCGTCAGGCGGCTATTCTCGCGCTCACGCTGGTCAGTTGGGTTGCCACCTGGCTGCTCACGCTGGCAGCCCTGGCCGCGTTCGGGCTGGCGGTGCAGGGCGCGTTGGCCGCGGTGCTGTGGGGCGCGCTGGCACTCGGGCTGAGTGTGCCCTCGGCGCCCGGGGGCCTGGGCACCTTCCAGCTCGTGGTGGTGACGGTGCTGCAAGCATTCGACCAGCCGGTGGCGCCCTCGCTGGCGTTCGCTATCGGCTTCCATGCCCTCACGGCGGGGCCCATCTTCCTGGCGGGGGCCGTGGCCAGCCTCCGCGGCCGGCCTAGGAGTTGACTCAGTGGGAGCTGAGGTGAGACGTAGAGTGTTCCGCCCCGGAACGTTGGCCTAGCCGCCTGCCCCACGGCGTGTCTGTTGCGAGGAGCCTGTGCGTCCGTTCGGGTGCGCCGAATGGACCGCCGGGGCGGCGGCGCCGGGGTGGCGGAGGTGGGCCGCGATGAGCGCCGACATGGCGGCGAGGCGAACTTCCCAACTGTTTTCCTGCGCCACGGC
>JADGHJ010000026.1 GCA_019686175.1 Chloroflexota bacterium
CCCCCCCCGGCCCCCCCGCCGCCCCGGGGGGGCGGGTGGGGGGGGGGCCGCGGCCGGGTCGGCCAGCAGCGCGTGATAGGCGGTGGGGACCAGGTACAAGCAGGTGATGCGCTCGCGAGCGATAAGCGATAGAGCGTGCACGGGCTCGAAGTCGCGCAGCGCCACGTACTTGCCGTTGAGCAGCAGCATGGTGAGCAGCGAGCGCATGCCCATGGTGTGATACAGTGGCATGGCGCCGAGCGTGGACTCGCCGCGCACGTAGCGGTTCTGGAGGGCATGGGCCACGGCGGCGGCGTACTCGGCGCGCTGGCTCCGCGGCACTCCTTTGGGTCGCCCGGTGGTGCCGGAGGTGTACAGGATCAGCCCGATCAGCCGGTCGTCGGCGTCAGCCGGGATGGGCGGGAGCGAGGGAGCGCTGTCGCCACGTGCCAGCAGCGCGTCGAAGGCGATGCCGCCCGGGGGGACCGGGGCGTCGACGGCCACCAACTCCGGTCGGCAGCCCCACTGCGCGCGGCCGGCGAGGACCGCTTGCGCGGTGCAGTCCTCGTAGACGACGAGGCGCGGTGCCGCGTCGCCGATGCAGTAGGCGATCTCGCCGCTGGCCAGGCGGAAGTTCAGCGGGGTGGTGATCGCGTCGACTCGCTGGCAGGCCAGGTGGAGGGCCGCGGTCTCCTCGCGGTTACGGAGGCAGAGCACCACACGGTCGCCCGGCCCCACTCCCGAGGCCCGCAGCGCGCGGGCGAGCTGTTCCACACGTGCGTGCCAGTCCGCGTAGCTCCAGCGCCGGTCGCCGTCGACGATCGCGATGGCTCGTGGGTCGCGCTCGACGGCCAGCTCGAGCATCGTGCTCAGCCGCATACGCTCCTCCTGGTGTACTGTCCCCCGTCGCCATCGCGGGGAGTGGCTCAATGGTAGCACCGTCCCACGCGGGAAAGCACTGGTAGCGTCGCTCAGCCCTCGACGCGGCGCAGGAAGGCGCGCACGACGGACAGGTAGGGCGCTGGCGCCTCCAGATGCGGTAGGTGCCCGCAGCCGGCGAACACGCGCACCGCTGCCCGCGGCAGGTGGGCCGCGTATACGGCGGTGGCGGCGGGGGTGGCGGGGTCGTGCTCGCCGCAGGTCAGCAGCGTGGGCACCGCGATGCGTGCCAGCGCCGCCGTGCGGTCGTAGGTGGCCAGTTCGCCCGTTGGCGCGGCCTCGCTGGCCCCCCACAGCGCGCGATACACGGCCCAGCCCGGCGGCGCGCTCTCGGCAGGTGGAGCACCTGAGTGGGACGTGGCACCCATGGCGCCGAGATCGCTCACATAGCGCGGCACGCTGAGCACAGGACTGGCCAGGATCAGCGACCGCAGGGCCGGGGGCTGCTGGAGCGCTAGCTCGACCGCCAGGATGCTGCCCCAGGAATGGCCGAGCAGGTGGAATCCCTGGGGAGCGAGCGCCTGGCACACTGCCCGAAGTTCGGCCACGAAGCGCTCCAGTCGCCATAGCGCCGGATCGTCGGCGCAGGCGGAGCGGCCGCCACCAAGCTGGTCATAGAACACCACGGGCCGCTCCGTTGCCAGCGAGGCGAGCGGCAGGAGGTAGTCGTGCGACAGCCCCGGCCCGCCGTGCACCACCACGAGCGGTACGGTTGCTCCGGCGCCGTACCAGCCGTACCACACCGTCCCGCCCGGCACCGCGATCCGCCCCTCGCGCAGCGGCTGGGCCCCGATCATCCCTCCGTCACTCCTCGGGCTGTGCGCTCAGCTGCCGTACGCCCGCGCGAGGAACCCGCTGTCGTGTAGCTCTTGCACGAAGCGATTGTCGTAGAAGCTCTCCGGCGTGGCGTTGCGGACAGCCGGATCGTCGGCCAGCTCCTCCAGCACCGTGCGCACCGCCTCGGGAGTGGTGAGCAAGCTCCGATTGGCGTAGCGCTGGGCGTGCAACTCCCACGACTCCTCGACGACTTCGCGGGCGTCGATGCCCACGCGCTGCTGGATCACGCTCACGCTGAACTCGCGGTCATTGAGGAAGCGTCCCATGCCACGAGCGAGGGCGCGGAGCAGGCGCCGCAGCAGCTCCGGGTTGTCGGCGGCCGTGCGCTCGCGCAGGATCAGGCCCTGGCCGACGTATTCCCGCCCCAGGTCGGCGGCGTCGGCCAGCTCGCGGTAGCCCAGCCGCTTCACCTCGATCGCCTGCACGTCGGGGAGCACCACGGCGCGCACCTGCCCGCTCTGCAGCGCCCCCACGATCTGCGACTGCCCGCCCAACTGGAGCAGGGGCACGTCGGTGCCGGGCTCGTACCCCCAGCCCTTTAGGAACAGGCGGGCGGTGAAGTCGGAGATCGTCCCGAAGCGCACGATGCCCACCGGCTGGCCGCGCAGCTGGGCCGGCTGGGTGATATCGGGCGCGGTGATGAACTGGGTGAACAGCGTGCCCACCGTGTTGGCGTAGATGGTGAGGTCGGAGCCCCGCGTGCGCGCCTGGACGGCCGCACCACCCGTCGCGTTGAGCGAGTCCAACTCGCCTGCCACGAGCGCCTGCATCGCCGTGCTGCTGCCCGAGATGTAGGTGATCTGCATGTCGAGGCCTTCCTCGGCGAAGTAGCCGGCCGCCTCGGCGATGTAGTACGGCGCATGCGTGGTGGAGATCGCAGTGTAAGCGTGCCGCACCGCGAGGCGCATGGGCGGTGTCTGGGCCGGCTGACCTGTCGGCACGGCGGTGGACGGCGCCGGCGAGCGCGTGGCAGCGGGCGTGGCACTGTTGGGGCGCGTGGGCGCCGCGCTGGTGCAAGCGACCCAGAACACGACGAGCGGCACAGCGAGGAGGCGCGCGGCAGGTGGCATGTGCCTTCTTCCCCCTACAAGACTCCCTCCGAGCTTACCGCAGCACGGCGGTGCCCGACAGCAGCTCGGCAGGTGATGGCGAATCGCCCCCAAGGCTCCGGAGGACCCGCCCAGGATGGCGCGCAAGACACGGTGAGCAGCAGGCCATGCGCACGCTTGCAGTCGAGCGACTCGCGCGGCGCACACGGCGGCGACGACGGCTTGCGCGCTCGGCTCGGTTCCCCGCGTGCCGCGCCACCTCGAGCCGGCGGAACGCCGCCGCGCGCTCGGTGGCCCGCTAGCGCTCGATGGCCCCCGAATCGGCCGGGGACACCAGCACCGCGACCGCTCGCCCCTGCTCTCCCACGATCACGGGTTCGGCCGTCTGTACATGCGCCGCGTCAGCTGGGCGAGGCGCACGCCAGCCCCGCTCAGCGGCACCCCTTGCGCACTCGCTCCCTCGGTGGGCGGGACGAGCCGTTACGCCCCGTACAGACCAGCGGCAACATCGCGCAGTGCGTCAGTGCACCGCAGCTGCCTGTTGGACGCTCGGGGGGCGTGCCCCACGGTGCAGCACCCGCCGCCACCATGAGCCCGGGCGCCCGTCCAACTGGCGGATGTGCAGCAGCAGGCGGCAGCAGCCATGAACGCGGCGTTGACATCCCCGTTGGCGTCAGAAGGAGGCTGAGCGGCGATGGGGTCTCAAGTCGAAGCTGGCAATAGGGCGTCGTTGGGGGAATTGCGGGAGCTCCGGAGCCTGGATTCGAACCAGGGATAACGGATCCAAAGTCCGCTGTGATACCGCTTCACCACTCCGGAAGGCCGAGGGCGCGGACCGTCCGGCGCCCTCCCCGGTGGAGTATAGCAAGCAGGGCGACACGGCAACAGCCGGCCCGCGTGGGTCGTCGCGTCATCCTCCCGCCAACGCCAGGGCAACGAGCGCGAGCTGCAACAGCACCACCAGCAGCAGTGTGACGCCAGCGGCGAGGTTGGCCAGCGGGCCGTTGGCCCCGGCGCCCAGCAGCCGCCGATCATTGGCCAGCACGAGGATGAACGCCAGAAGCGGGCTCAACAAGAGGCCGCCGAGCAGCTGGCTCGCCACCATCGCGCGCAGCAGCGGTAGGCCCGGCCAGAGGACCACTGCTGCCGCCGCGCTCAGCACGCCCGCGAACAGCCCGTAGAACGCTGGCGCCTCGCGCAGCGGATGGGAGACACCACGCTCCCACCCGAACGCCTCGCACACCGCGTAGGCGGTGGAGAGCGGGATCACCCCCGCCGCCAGCAGCGCCGATCCCAGCAGCCCCGCCGCGAACAGCGCCGTTGCCAGCGGCCCGGCCAGGGGAGCCAGCGCCTGGGCGGCCGCCGCGGCATCGTCGACCGCGATGCCGGCCACATACAGCGTGGCCGCTGTCGCGATTACCACGAACACGGTGACCACGTTGGCCACCACCGCCCCGAGCACCGTATCGAGGCGCACGGCACGCAAGTCGTGCTCCGTCGCACCCTTGTCCACGACCGCTGCCTGCACGAAAAACTGCATGTACGGCGTGATCTGCGAGCCCAAGATGGTCACCAGCAGCGCCGCCTCGCCGAGGTCGGCCGGCAGCGCTGGCACCAGCATCCCCCGCCCCACCGCCGCCCAGTCGGGCTGAGCGAGCACCGCCGCGACGACATACGCCAGCAGCAGCGCGGCGAGGGCGAGGAACACCCGCTCGGCCGGGCGGTACGGGAGCCGCAGCACCAGCACGGCCAGCGCCACCGTCGCCAACGGCACGGATAGCCAGCGGGGAAGCCCGAACAACTCCGCCGCGGCAGCAATACCCGCTAGCTGCGCGACGGTGGCGCCGCTGTTGGCCACCACCAGCAACAGCATGGCGAACACGGTCCAGCGCACCCGGAACCGCTCGCGGATCAGATCAGCCAATCCCCGGCCGGTCAGCGCCCCCATGCGCGCGCACATCTCCTGGACCACGATCAGCCCCAGCCCGCTGAGAACGAACGCCCACAGCAAGTGGTAGCCGGTCGTCGCGCCCACCACGACCGCAGTCGCCACGCCGCCCGCATCGTTGCCCGCTGCCGCCGCGACGAGGCCCGGCCCCAGGATGGTCAGCAGGCGCCAGAGTTGGGCCGGCGCGCCGCGCCGTAGCCCCAGCAGCGGTGGGCCCAACGGCCGCGAGAGGGCGGCGAGCTGCGGGCGCCTCATGCCTCGAACACCTTCGCCGCGCCTGCACGCGCCGGCAGCGGCGCCACCACCTGCAACACGTCGTCGGCTGCCACGGCACCCAGCAACTGTCCGGCAGCGTCGGCGACTGGCAGCTCGAGGGCGTCGCTGGCGGCCATCTGCTCGGCCACACGCGGGGCGGGTGTATCAGGGCGTACGGCGCGTACGTCGGGGTCGATCAGGGCCCGGGCCGGGGCCTGCGGCTCGGCCACTACCAGGGCGCCGAGCGGGACGGCGCCGACCAGCCGGCGGGCGTCGTCCACCAGGAATACCAGCGCCCGCGGGCACGGCGCGCCCGGCTGGCGTAACGTGGCGAGTGCCTCGCCCGCCGTCGCCGCGGCAGGTACCGCAGGCACGCGCGGGGTCATCAAGCGGCCGGCGGTGGCGGGGGCGTAGTGCAGCAGGTCGCGCACGGGGCTGGACACCGGCTCCGGCAAGCGCCGCAGCAGACGCTCACCCTGGGCCGGATCGAGGGCGCCGACCAGCTCGGCAGCGCTTTCCGGGACCATCGCCTCCAGGATGGCTGCCGCGCGGCCCTCTTCCAAGCCCTCGACAAGGTGGGCCTGGTGCCGCGGCGCCAACTCCTCCAGCGCGTCGGCGGCCGCCTGCGGCGTCAGCGCGTCCAGCATGGCGCGCGCCTCGGGATAGGCGAGCTGCTCGAGGATGCGCGCCAGCTCAGCCGGTCGCAAGCGCGCCAATCGCTCGCGCGGGAGCTGCAAGCGGACCACGGGCAGCGGGCCCGGCAGGTACTCGGCCTCACCCCAATCGAGCGCGGGCCCCGGCGCGATGTAGCGCGCCAGCCCCCGCGGCAGCAGCCGGCGCAGCAGCGGTCGCAGGCCGCTCTCGATGCCCACCAGCCGCAGCCGGCCCTCCACCGGCACCAGCTGCAGGTCGTCGACCCGGACGAGCCGTCGGCCAGCGACGTCCAGCATCTGGCGGTCCAGCACGTCGGCCGCGAGCAGCAGCTCGTTGTCGCGGCGGGCGAACGGCGCCAGGTGCAGCCGCGGCTCGCGCAGCCACGCGCCGCTCCGATCCAGTCGCGCTAGCTGAGCGTAGGGCACGAACAAATCGCGGCCCGCCACGCGCGCCACCAGCCCGGTGACCTCGGGCCACCGCGCGCCGCTGTCCAGCCGCACGATGATGTCGCGCACCACGCCCAGGCGCCCGCCGTAGCGATCGCGAAGCGGCGCCCCCAGCAGGTGCGAGACACACTGTGGCGTGGGCCACTGCACTCCCATGGTCCACAACTCGACGTGCGAGCGGCGCGCGGCGGCACGCCGACGGCAGGCGCTTGACGCCCCACCACTCGCACAGTCACGAGGCAATCAGCGAGGGCCCGCAAGGGCCACGGAGGTCATACGGCAGGCCAGGGCACCCGACCCGCCGCAGTGACTATACCACGGCGCGACCGTACCTCGGCCCCGCTCGCCGGGCTCCAGCGCTTATCGGGGCGCCGAGCGTTCGTACTCCTCCGGGCGCGGCGGCTGGAACAGCAGATCGAAGGCCAGCCAGCATGCCTTGCTGAACGGGTACAGCAGCGTGGGCAGGACCACCGCCAAAACCGGCGCGCCCCACTGCAGGAGTTGCCATGGGGGGGTCGGCCAGGTGCGCACCAGCAGCAGCGCTACCACGGCGATGCACAGGAGCTCAGCCACCAGCAGGTTCACGAGCATGGCGCCGAGGAAGTATCCCTCCTCCCGCTCCAGCCGCAGCCCGCAGGCCGGACACCGCGGGCGCATGCGGAACCACCCCTCGAACAACCGCCCTCGTCCACAAGCAGGACAGCGCAAGCGCAGGGCGTGGAGGAAGCCGTTGCGGCTGGCGGATCTAGCCATCGGTGCTCTCGAGTCGGAAGAGGCAGAACCTGCCTCTTCATTGTACGTCCTCTTCCGGCGATCGCAGGCGCGCGGCAAGCTCGGTGGCCGACGCGCTGTAGCGGTGGAACGCGGCGCGCAGGTGCGCCCGCTCGTAATGGGCGTAGATGCGCTTGGTGGTCTCGGGCGAGGCGTGGCCGAGCAGGTCCTGCACCTCCGATAGCTTGGCGCCGCGGTTCAGCAGCACGGTCGCCTTGGTGTGCCGGAAGGCGTGGGGCGCGGCGCGCACCCCCACCCGCGCCGCGTAGGCGCGCACGATGCCCCAGACGGACTGCGGCGACAGGCGCCACCGCTGGCCCCCCGGCCCCGGCGCGCCGCGTGCCCGGTCGTGGCGCAAGAACAGCGGTACGTAGCGGTCGGCGCGCGCCTGCAAGTACGCGCGCACGGCCACGAGCGCCTCCTCAGAGAGGAAGATGACGCGCTCCTTGTCGCCCTTGCCCCGAATGAGCGCTTCGCCGCGGTGACCGTCGTCGAGGTCGCTGCGGTTGAGCCGCACCACCTCCTCGCGCCGCATGCCGCTGCTGAACAGCACGTGCAGCAGTGCGCGGTCGCGTAGCAGCGTGAGCCGCTCGGCCGGGTCGGCCGGCTCGGGCAGTGCATCCGCGTAGGTGACGAGCAGCGGTACCCGCTGGTCGATCCGCGGCGTGCGGTAGCGGCCTGGCCCCAGTAGCTCGCTGAGCCGGTCGCTGACTCGCTGGTAGCTCTGGGCCGGTGCGAGCCAACCCCGGCGATCCAGAAACCGCCAGAAGGCACGCAGCGCGGCCAGATAGGTGACCAACGTGGGGCGGCGCTCGCGACCATACTGCCCTACTAGCCACACCGCGTAGTCCTCGACCAGGCCCAGGGTGAGGTCGGACGGCTGCAGGGCATCCGCCGCGAGGCCCCGGCTGGCCAGGAACTCGGCGAAGCGCCGCAGGGCGCTGGCATAGGTGCGCCGGGTCTGAGGCGACCGGCCGGCGAGCGCGCGCAGGAACTGCGCGGCCGCGGCTGCCACGGTCGCCGGACTATCATCGAGGGACATAGGCTCCTGCCAACGCGGTCTGGCCGATAGACGACTCGTTAGAAGATGTACTGCGGCGCTGGGCAGGTGCGCCTAGGCTCTCGCTCGAACTGAGAGAGGGCAGTAGCCGCCGAAGCGCGGCTGCGAGCGGCGCCCGGCTAGCCGCCGAGCCCGGGGGCGGCGTGCACGATCCGGCCACCGACCATGGTCAGTTCGACCGGCAGGTTCCGGATCGCCTCGGTTGGGCAAGTGAGTGGGTCGTCGCCGAGCACGACGAGGTCCGCCAGCCGCCCGGGCGCGATGACGCCCTTCCGCCGCTCGTCGAAGGTGATATAGGCGCCGTTGACCGTGTAGCCCTGCAGCGCCTCCGCGGCCGTGATGCGCTGGTCCGGGCCGATCACCTCGCCGGTCTGCTTGTCCTGGCGCGTGACGGCGTGCCAGAGGCCCAGCAGCGGCTCGTACGGGTTCACCGGGGCATCCGACCCCAGGGCCACCGGCACGCCGGCGTCGAGCCAGCGGCGGAGCGGAATGGCCTGGTCCGCCAGCTCGCGGCCCAGGTACTTCACATAGCCGACGCCCATGCTGTACAGGAACACCGTCTGCGTCACGACCACCGCTCCCAGCCGCTTGATCGCCGCGATGTTAGCCTCGCTGGGAAACTGGCAGTGGACCAGCACGAACCGCCGGTCGGCGATGGGCACCTCGGCGTCCACTCGCGCGTAGCAGTCCAGCACCAGGTCGATGGCGCGCCCGCCGGAGTCGTGCTGGGCGACGCGCAGGCGGTGCTTGTTCGCGAGCCGCAAGATCTCCAGGAGCCGGTCGGTGGGGATGATCTGGACGCCGTGGGAGCACTCGCCGCTAGCCGTCCGGTACGGCTCGCGCATGAGCGCCGTGCCGATCCCCACGCCACCATCGATGAACAGCTTCAGCCCGGCCACGCGCAGCCAGTCGTCGCCGAAGCCGGGGCCGCCCGTGAACGCGAGGTGGGCCATGAACGCGTCCAGTTCGGCGAGCGACTGAGTGGGGTCGAGCGCCACGTGCACGTAGCTGCGGACGGTCAGTTCGCCGCGGGCCCACAGGTCCTGATAGGCGGCCACGGCCGCCAGCGAGGCGCCGTGCTCGCAGACGCTGGTCAGCCCCACGCGGTTGTAGGCCTGGCAGGCGAGTCGCAGGCCGGCCACGCGGTCGGCGTGCGTGACGGGCGGGAGATACTGCCGCACCAGAGCCATCGCGGGCGGCTCGTAGAACAAGCCCGTCAGCTCGCCCCGCTCGTCGCGGCCGAGCTGCCCGCCCGGGGGGTCCGGCGTGCCGCGGTCCACACCCACCCGGCGGAGCGCCGCGCTGTTCACGATCAGCACGTGCGGCGCCTGGATGCACACGGGATGGTCGGGCGAGACCGGGTCGAGGTCGGCGCGCGTCGGGTAGCGGCGCTCCGCCAGCAGGTGCGAGATGGCCGGCTCGCCGACCTGCGCCGTGACGATCCACTCGCCAGGTGGCGTCGCTCGCACGCGCTCGGCGATGCGGCCGACGATGTCCCCAATGCGACGCACGCCCTCGAGGGAGACGTGGAGCATGCCGAGCCCGGTGCTGGACAGGTGGTTGTGCGTGTCGATCAGCCCGGGCACCACGGCGCGGCCGCCCAGGTTGAGGCGCTCGGTGCGAGGCCCGACGAGGGGGCGCAGGCCGGCCTCGTCGCCCACGCCCACGAACCGCCCATCCCGGACCGCGATGGCCGTGGCGCGCGGCAGCGCCGGGTCCATGGTGATCACGCGTGCGTTGTACAGGACGGTGTCGGCGGTCTGGTCCAGAATCTGTGTCATCGGTCAGTGACTCAGCCTGGCCTCTCCCTCGCGGGGGCGCGCCCCTGCGGCAGTTGGCCCTAGCTTATCCGGATGTCCTCCGCCCGACAATAGCCGTTGTGGCGAACACGTCGGGCATACGCGGGCGTGCGCCCGTGGGCTCGCCGCCCTCTGCTGCCCGGTCGGGCTCTACCAGGCGAACGTGCGCCAGGCCCACTCGAACAGCGCGGTGCTGTCGGCCACCAAGTCCTGGCTGTGCATCAGGCTGACGTAGACGCGGTGGCCGTCGCGGCTGGCCGAGGCCACGATCGTGCGGCCGGCCGCGCGGGTGCGGCCGATCTTGACGCCGTCGGCGCCCGGGTAGCTGCCGATCAGCCGGTTGAGGTTGGCCAGGGTGTAGCCATCGCCTCGGTATCGCGCGGCGCCGGCCAGTTGCCGGAAGGTCTCGTCCTGCATGGCGGCGCGTGCGAGCAAGGCCATGTCGTACGCGCTCGCGTAGTGGCCGGCGGCGTCCATCCCGCTGGGGTTCACGAAGTGCGTGTCCTGCAGGCCCAGCTCGGCCACCTTCTCGTTCATCCAGGCCACGTACTGCTCGCGGGTGCCCCCGAGAACGAGCGCGATCTGCTCGGCCGCGTCGTTGCCGCTGGGCAGCATCAGCCCGTACAGTAGCGTCGTCAGCGACACCTCGCGGCCAGGTTCGAGCCCCATGATGGACGAGCCGTCCCGCGCGGCCATGGCCGAGCCGCTGATCGTGGCCACGACACGGCGGCTGAGGTCGGGCGCCCGCTCCAGCGCGACCAGCGCGGTGGCGATCTTGGTCAGGCTAGCGGGGGCCACCCGCGCTCGCTCGTCCTGGCCGTACAACAGGGCCCCGGAGGCCTCGTCCACGATGGCCACCTGCCGCGCGGTCACCGGCGGGGGTGAGGCGGCACCGATACGACGGGGGCCAGTCAGCGCGGCCTCGGCGGCTGGCGCGGCGGCACTGCCGAGCGGCGCGGCGGCCGCTTCCTGCGGGCCAGGGGGCTCCACCAGCGGTGCGTCGGGACCGAGCTCGGCCCCGGGCGGAAGCGCGAACTCCTCGCCCAAACGCACATGCGCCGCCTGCGCGCCTTGCTCCGCCACGCCCGCAGCCGCGCCGCCACCGGCTGGCAGGTCGGCGTCGCGGGAGGCGTGCTCCATGGCAGGCGGATCGAGGGCGATGATGGGGCGTGGAGAAGCGTCGGCCGGCGCGAGCGGCAGTGGGGCGTCTGGAGCTGTCGGAGCGTTGGGCCGGGCATCGCACGCGGCGGCCAGGAGGCCCAGCGTCAGCACGAGTACGAGCGCAGCGATGCTCGAGGCATCTGCACGCACCCTGGCGCGATCCCACCGTCGCTGGTGGCCCCGGTGTTTCCTCGCCATCGCCTCCGTCCTCGTACCACGCTACCACTCCCTGGTCGGCCTTTCGTCGCTGCTCGGCTGCGCGCTGGCACCATGCCGACGGCATGATACGCTGCGGCGGCGGCCAGCATGCAAAGGGCCCATGCAGAGCGGTCTTGGCTCGAGGCAAGCGCGCGCGGCCCGCGCGGAGCAGACGGCGCCGCTGGAGCACGTCTACTTACCTAGGACGGGCACCCAACCTCGGGTCAGGACGTCGTCGAGCGTCCCGGCTAGCAGGATAGCGAACCAGAGCAAGGCCGCCACGACCACCAGCCGGGGTAGCCCGTGGGCGTAGCGGATGCGCATGTAGAACGCGCCGATGAGGACGGCCTGGACGGCCGCGATCAGCAGGGTGAGCAGCGCGTTCCAGCCGCCGAGTGCCAGATGCGCCACGGCGATCGAGACGCCGGTCAGGATCAGCAGCGCCGCGCAGACGACCAGTGCGGTCCGCGGGGAGGTAGTTGGCTCGCCCCGCGCGTTGCGGTCCTCGACGCTCATGGCAGCCCCACGAGGTACAGCAGCGGAAACAGGAACAGCCAGATGATGTCCACGAAGTTCCAGTACAGGCCAAGCATCTCGAGCGGCCAGTGCTCCGCGCCGAGCAGGCCGCCGCGCCAGGCCAGGGCGAGCATGACGCAGGCCACGCCGATCCCCGCGGTCAGGTGCACGGCGTGCAGGCCCGTCATCGCGTAGTACAGGAGGAAGAAGAGCTGGACTTGCTCAGCCGCTGGCCCGCTGAAGCTGAAGGCGAAGCCTGGCAGGAGCTGCTCCTGGGCGTGGTGGTAGTACTCCAGTCCCTTGATGCCGAGGAACAGGAGCCCGAGCAGGATCGCCAAGGCCAGGTAACGCGGCAGCCAGCGCCGCTCGCCTCGCAGGGCGCTGTGCTCGGCCAACGCCATCATCAGCGTGCTGATGATCAGGACAGCCGTGTTGATGCCGCCCAGCGCCAGGTCGAGATGTCGACTGCCCATCGCGAACGCCTCCGGGTAACGGAGGCGGTAGGCCGTGTACACGGTGAACAGCATCCCGAAGAACATCAGCTCGCTGCCGAGGAAGACCAGCATTCCGAGCGCGTTGACACCGTGCTGTTGCTCGAGCGTCTCGAAGTGCTCGGCCAGCGCGGGCGGCCGCTCGGCAGTCACGTGGCCGCCGAGCCCCGGTGCCGTGGGCACCGCGGAACGCCCCGACAGCGTAGCCCGACGCTCAGCCATGAGCGGGCTCCCGGGTGGGGTAGTTGTACGGCTCGCTGGTGACGACCGGCCTGTCCACAAAGTTGTGCGGTGGCGGCGGCGACGATGTCTGCCACTCCAGCCCGGTCGCGCCCCAGGGGTTCGCAGTCGCCTGTTGACCATGCCACAGAGAGAGCAGGAAGTACACCAACGGCAACAGGTAGCCTACTGCCAGGATCGAGGCGCCCGCCGTGGATAGGACGTGGAACACTTGGAACTCGGCCGGATAGACATGGTAGCGCCGGGGCATGCCGAGGTACCCCATGATGTACTGCGGGAAGAAGGTCAGGTTGAAGCCGAGGAAGACCGTCAGGGCGGCCAGTTTGCCCCAGATCTCCGGGTACAGCCGGCCGGTGATCTTCGGCCACCAGTAGTGCAGGCCCCCCAGATAGGCCATCACCATCCCACCAACCATGATGTAGTGGAAGTGGGCGATCACGAAGTACGTGTCTGTTACGTGGACATCGATCGCCAGCGCGGCCAGAAATAGGCCGGTGAGCCCACCGATCGTGAACAGCCCCACGAAGCCGAGGGCATAGAGGAGCGGCGTGTCGAGCGAGATCGCTCCACGGTGCAGCGAGGCGGTCCAGTTGAACACCTTGATGGCCGAGGGGATCGCCACGAGGTAGCTCAGGATCGAGAAGATCAGCGCCGCATGGACCGACATGCCCGCCACGAACATATGGTGACCCCAGACCAGAAAGCCGAGCACGGCGATGGCGACGCTAGCCAGGGCCACGAAGCGGTAGCCGAACACCTGCCGGTGGGTGAAGGCGGCGATCAGCTCGCTGGTAACCCCCATGCCCGGCAGGATCATGACGTAGACCGCCGGGTGGGAGTAGAACCAGAACATGTGCTGGAACAGCAGTGGGTCGCCTCCGAGCGCCGGATCGAAGATGCCGACGTGCAGCACGCGCTCCAGCGCTACCAGCACTAGCGTCATCCCGAGCACCGGCGTCGCCAGCACCAAGATGACGCTAGTCGCATAGAGCGACCAGAGAAATAGCGGCAGGCGGAACCAGGTGAGCCCCGGCGCGCGCATACGGTGGATGGTGACGATGAAGTTCAGGCCGGTGAGGATCGAGGAGAACCCACTGATGAAGATACCGAGCAAGGCTGGGACCACCTTGGTCGTCGACGACGACGTGCTGAAGGGCGTGTAGAAGGTCCAGCCAGTGTCGATGCCACCCGTAAAAATGGCCCAGAGCATGAACGCCGCACCTAGCATAAAGATGTACCAGCTCGCGAGATTGAGGCGTGGGAAGGCCAGGTCGCGCGCGCCGATCATCAAAGGCACCAGGAAGTTGCCGAGCACTGTGGGGATCGACGGGATCAAGAAGAAGAAGACCATGATGATCCCGTGCACGCTGAACAGCTTGTTGTAGGTGGCGTCATCCATCAGGCGTCCGCCTGGCGTCAGCAGCTCGACGCGCATCAGCGTCGCGGCCAGCCCACCGATGACGAACAGCACCGTGATCGAGATCATGTACAGGATCGCGATCCGCTTGTGGTCCGTGGTCAGCAGCCACGATCGGAGGCCGTAGCTGACCGTGGCGTAGCTTGCGGGCGCGGGGAGCGTGGTCGCGCTCATGGCGCTTGACCTCCGGTGGCAGCGGGTGTGGGTAACGGGGTCAGGGCCGGGCCTGGTGGCGGCGGGCCGCCCGACGGCTGGCCGCCCGGCTGGGGCCCGATGGACTTGATGTACGCAATGAGCTGTAGCAGCTGCTCGTCGTTGACCCGGCCGGCGAACGAGGGCATGATCGGCTGGTAGCCGGCTACGATCTTGGCGCCCGGATCGAGGATCGACTCGCGGATATACGTCTCGTCGGCGGTGACGGTCTGGCCGGTGGTCAACGTCACCGGCTGGCCGAACAGCCCCTGCAGATTGGGCGCGAGGCCGGTCTCGTGGCAGGCGGCGCAGCCGAGCTGTTGGAACAGCCGGCGCCCTTGATCGGCCGGCGAGAGAGTGGGCCCACCCTGGAGCCAGGCCGCATACTCGGCTGGTCCCAGGGCGATCACACGCCCGGTCATGCGCGAGTGCCCGGTGCCGCAGTACTCGGCGCAGAACAGGTGGTACTCGCCGGGCCGCGTCGCCTCGAACCAGGTCGTGGTGTACCGATCCGGCAGCAGGTCGGCCTTGATCCGGAATTCGGGCACGTAGAAGCTGTGGATGACATCCTGGGAGATCATGGTCAGCTTGACCGGGCGGCCCACCGGGATGTGCAGCTCGTCGATCTCGGACTGCCCCTCCGGGTGCTGGGCTTTCCACATCCACTGTTTGGCCACGATGTAGATCTCAAGCGCGTCGTCCGGCGGGCGCGCCATATCGAGGTACAGCTTCGCGCCCCAGACGAAGGGAACCAGCGCCAGGCCGAGCGGGATGAGGGTCCAGCTCAGCTCGAGCCGCGTCGTGGGGCCGAGTCGTTGCGCCACCTCGTTCCCAGGCCGCCGCTGGTACCGCACGACGAACACGAGCATCGCGCCGAAGACTCCCAGGCAGATCAGAGCGCTCACGCTGAACATGAACCAGAACAGGGCGTCGACCTGCCCCGCCATCGTCGAGGCCTCGGGGGGAAACAGTGGTAGTCCGCTCGGCATGGCTCAGCTCGCCGCTCCTGATCGATCGCGCTGCCGGCGCAGATCCTCACGCCACAGGTGCCCGAGAAAGAGGCCCAGCCCCAGGATGGTCCCCAGGCCGGCCACGCGCAGCGCGCCGAGGACGACCGGCGTGTACCGCCCGGTGACCGGGTCGTAGTGGTAGCAGAGCAGCAGCACCCGATCGACCAGCGAGCCGATGCGCTCCTGGCCCGCCTCGACCAGCGCCAGACGGAGGTCGTTGGGCGTGACGTCCAGACCGTACAGGTAGCGGCTGATCTGCCCGCTCGGCGTCAGCACGATCAGGGCGGCCGGGTGGACGTACTCGTCCTCCTGGGGATCGTAGAGGTAGTGGAAGCCGGCCGCAGAAGCGAGCCGGGCGACGGCTGCTTCCTGCCCGGTCAGGAAGTGCCAGTCCGCATCGTCCTCTCCCGGAAAGCCGCGCAGCACCGTGGAGCGCTTCTCCGCCGCTAGGGCCGGGGTCTCCCGCGGGTCGATGCTCACCGTGAGCACGGTGTACTGCTCGCCGGCCGTGAAGGGTACGCCGCGCAGGCGGTCGGCCAGGGTCTGGAGCAGGGTCGAGCAGAGGTTCGGGCAGTGGAAGTAGTTGAAGGTGAGGACGACCGGCCGCGCGCCGAAGTACCGGCGCAGCGGCGCAGCCTGCCCCCGCTCGTCCTGGAACACCAGGTCGAGCGGCACCTGCTCGCCCAAATGGGGGTCGATGGTGACCTGACGCAGCTCGTCCGGACTCAGCTCGTGCGCGCTCACCGCGGCCGGGAAGCACGCCAGGACCAACAGGCCACCGACCAAAACCCCGCACATGCCCCACGGCGTGATGGGACCCCGGGGGCGCCGTGGCGCGGGCGCGCGCAACGATCGCCACCATGCATTCATGGCCAGATCCTCTCCTCGACGCGACCGGAGCTGGCGCCAGACGGCGCGCGGTCAGCCCGATCCCGGAACGGCTGTGCGGCCGCAGCGGGCCGCGCCGGCAGCCCGCGCTGCGCGAGCAGCTCGATCGCGCGCTCGACCGGGATCCGAACAACGCCGGCCGTGCGGTCCACCCAGCCGTAGCTGTGCAGAAGCTGCTCCTGCTGGCTGCGGTACTGGCGCAGCTCTTGCCCCGGCTCCGCCTGCAGCCGCGGCTCGGGCGGGAGCTGGGGCGTCGGCAGCGGCGACAGGCCGGGAGGCGCGGTGAGGGCGGCTGGTCCCGCAGCGTACGGGGCCACTAGCGCGGTGACCGCCACGAACACCACCACGAGCACGATCACCAGGCCCACGCCGACCATCACGATGGCGCGCGTGTTGGCGTCGCTGACCTCGTGGCCGGCGGCGAGATCCTCCGGATCGACGCCTGATAGCGCTGGACCGTGCCGTCTACCTACCCGCCGGACCAGCCAGCCCGCGACGAACACCAGTGCGAGCGCGATGGCCGCGAGCACGCCACGGCGCTCTGCGCGCTCGGCCGAGGGAGTCTGCTCGTGTGGAGCTTGGCGGTCACGCTCGGCCATGGGCTGTCTCCACGCTAGCGGGGAGCCGCGGGTCGTGCAGCGGCAGCAGCGGGCGCTGCGCGAGCAGCCGGATGAAGGCGGCCACCCAGATGCCGCCGAGCCCGATCGCCGCCACGATATCGAGCCAGTGCAGCAGCCAGCCTTCCGTCATCCAGGCGGGCTTGACCAGCCAGAACACGTCGAGCGGGCGGGTAAGCAGCAGGAACGCGCTGATCGCCGCCAGGGTGCGCGGGTTGCGCTTCAGGTCGCGGAACAGCAGCAGGCAGAAGGGGATAGCGAACGTGCCGAGGACCACGGCCCAGGCGATCGGCAGCCACTCGCCGCTGGTTCGCCGCACGAACCAGGGGATATCCTCCTGCAGGTTGCCCGCCCACACTAGCAAGTACTGGAAGTACGCTAGGTAGGACCAGAGGACCAGGAAGGCCAGCAACAGGCTGCCCAGCTCGTTCAAGAGCTGCGGCGACACGAGCGGCGCCAACGGTGGGCGACGCGCCAGCACGATCAGCAGCACGATAGCGAAGGCCATCGCAGTTAGCACCGCGCCCCAGGCGACGATCGCGCCGTATACCGTCGAGTACCAGTGCGGCTCCAGCGACATGAGCCAGTCGATCGCGGCGAAGGACGCGGTCACGCCCAGGAGCACGGCACCACCCGCCGCCAGCCGCTGGAGCTTGGCCAGCGGCGCCGGATCGTCGCGGCGATCCTGCTCGGCCGACCAGCGACTCAGGTAGTGGGCCAGGGCACACCAGGCGACGAAGTAGATCACCGCGCGCGCGATGTAGCCTGGCACGTTCAGGTACAGGCTCTTGTGCTGGAGGAGCGGGTCCTGCGCCACGATGGCCGGTTGTGCCCAGAGGTAGATCCGCGGCAGCCCGAAGCAGATCGGGATGAACAGCAGGGCCATCAGCGGCAGCGTACGCGCGCCCGCCTCTACGATCCGGCGGATCGCCAGGCCCCACCTCCCGCCGGTCAAGAGCTGCATCAGGCTGAGGCCCAGGCAGCCAAGCGCGAAGTCGAGCCAGAACACGTACGCCAGCAGGTAGGACCGAAACGCTTGGGTCGGGTCGAAGAGGCCGCCGACGACCCACAGCGCCAGGCCGATCAGGCCGAGCGCCAGCGCCGGCCAGAACAGCCGTGTCGCGAGCGGAATCGGGGTTAGGTGCGTGTCGGTCATGGCGGCCCCAGCTGTGGCCGTGCCTCGGGTGGCACGTCGTCGAGCGTGGCGTGCTGGCTGAGCTGCAGGGCCCGGATGTAGGCCACGATGGCCCAACGGTCGCGGACCGGAATCTGCGCGGCATACGATGGCATCGACCCGAAGCCGTTGGTGATCACGTCGAAGAAGTGCCCGACCGGCGCCTGGCGCAGCTGGTCGGTGTGGAACGACGGCGGGCGGGTGAAGCCACGCTGGACCACCATGCCGTCACCGTTGCCGACCCACCCATGGCAGGGCGTGCAAAAGATGTTGAAACGCTCCTGGCCCCGGAGCAGCACGTCCCGCGTCACCGGGAAGGGGAACTGGTCGACGTCGGCCCCGTTGACCTTGCCCGTGAAGAGGGCGGGGTCGTCGCGCAGGTGGCCGCGCGCCACCGTATCGGTCGGCAGCGGCCGCGCGGAGCTGCCGTCGGGAAAGAAGCTGCTCGGCTCTAGCGGGTCGTAGCGCGGACTCTCGGCCATCTTCTGATAGCAGGCCGCCGTTGCCAGCACCCCAGCGAGCAGGATCGTCGCAAGCCAGCTAGGCTGGAACATCGGACACCTCGATCGGCCGCAAGCTCGCCAGGAAGCGCCGCGCGGCGTCCGGCTCGAAGCGCGGGTCACGGGCCTCAATGCAGAGGAAGAACCGGTCGCGCGTGGCCCCGTCGAACCCGGGCACGTTGAACACCGGGTGATACGGCATCGGCAGCCCGTTCAACGCCAGCAGCCCGACCAGCGCGAACAACGACGCGAACAGCACCATCAGCTCGAAGGTGATCGGGATGAATGCCTGCCAAGAGTTGTACGGCCGGCCACCCACGTTGATCGGGTAATCTACCGCCGCGGTCCACCACTGCAGCAAGTAGCCGCTGAGCGCGCCGAGGATGCCGCCGGCCAGAACGATCGGTCGGATGCCCGTGCCCTCGCTGTAGCCCAGCGCCTCGGGCAGGTCGTCGATCGGGAAGGGCGAGTAGGCGGTAAGCCGCCGGTAGCCCGCCGCTCGCGCTCGGCGGGCGGCCGCTAGCAGCTCCTCCGGACTCGTGAACTCGGCGATCACGCCGTACAGTTCCGACCGCTCCACACTCATCGTCGCGCCTCGTGGGCCGTGGTCTCGCTCAGCAAGCGGCGCACCTCGAAGGCCGGGATCATCGGCAGGAAGCGGATGAACAGGAACATCAGCGCGGTGAACAGTCCCAGCGTGCCGATCAGGGTGGCGATGTCCCAGACGGTCGGCGTGTAGAAGCCCCACGCCGACGGTAGGAAATCGCGGTGCAGGCTGACCACGACGATGATGAAGCGCTCGATCCACATCCCCACGTTGATCGCCAGCGCCACGAAGAACAGCAGCACCGTGTTGGTCCGGACGCGCCGGAACCACAGCGTCTGCAGCACCAGCACGTTGCAGACGATCAACGCCCAGAACCAGGGCCCGTACGGTCCGACCACCCGGTTGACCTGCAGGAACAGCTCGAAGATATCGCCGCTGTACCAGGACATGAAGCCTTCGATCAGGTAGGCGTACGCCACGACCATCCCGCTGGCCAGCATGTACTTCGCCAGCGTGTCGATGTGGCGCATCGTCACCACATCCTTCAGACCGTAGGCGGCGCGCAGCGGGATGGCGATCGTCAGGACCATCGCGAAGCCGGAGTACAGCGCGCCGGCGACGAAGTACGGTGGGAAGATCGTCTCGTGCCAGCCGGGGACGATCGCCACGGCGAAATCGGTGCTCACCACGCTGTGGACCGAGACGACGAGCGGCGTGGCCAGCGCGGCGAGCAGGTAATACGCTTGCTCGTAGCGCTGCCAGTGGCGCGCGTCGCCGCGCCAGCCCAGCGCGAGGACCCCGTAGACCACCCGCGCGCCGGTGCCCTTGGCGCGGTCCCGCAAGCTGGCCAGATCCGGCACCATCCCGAGGTACCAGAAGATCAGCGACACGGTGAAGTACGTGCTGACCGCGAAGAAGTCCCACACCAGCGGGCTCCGGAACTGCGGCCAGATACCCATCGTGGCCGGATAGGGGATCAGCCAGTAGAAAAAGTACGGCCGCCCGAGGTGCAGCAGCGGGAACAGTCCGGCCTGGGCCACCGCGAAGATCGTCATCGCCTCGGCGAACCGATTGATCGAGGTGCGGACCTGCTGCTTCAGCAGCAGGAGAATCGCCGAGATGAGCGTGCCGGCGTGGCCGATCCCGATCCACCACACGAAGTTGGTGATCGCGTAGCCCCAGGCCACCGGGATGTTCACGCCCCAGATCCCGATGCCGCGGATTAGCAGCCAGGTGATGGCGAACAGCAGGAGCATGACCAGGAGGAACGCGCCCGCGAAGCCCAGCAGCCAGCCCAGCGGCGTGCCACCCAGGACGATGGCGTTGACCTTATCTGTAATCGAGCGGAAATCGTGGCCCGGCTCGATGACCGGCGGCAGGTCGCGCTCGATGAAGTCTGGCGATTGGGTTTCGATCTTCATCGCGCTCCTACCCCGTCACGGCGGCCGAGGTCGCTGTCGGTATCTGCCACCATCGAGCCTCTGTGTCGCGCTGCACCATCACTCGGCCTCGAGCGTCGGATTGGGATTGCGCACGGCCATCAGGTACGTCGTCCGCGGCCGGGTGTTCAGCTCGGCCAGCAGGGCGTAGTTGCGCCGATCGGCTCGCAGCCGGGCGACCTGGCTATTCGGGTCGTTGAGGTCGCCAAACACGATCGCGCCGGCCGGACAGGCGGCCTGGCAGGCGGTCAGCACCTCGCCGTCGGCGATGCGGCGTCCCTCCGTCTCCGCCTGGATGCGGGCGTGGGTGATCCGCTGGACGCAGTAGGTGCACTTCTCCATCACACCCCGGCTGCGAACCGTCACATCGGGGTTGCGCAGCGCCTTCAGGCTGGCAGTGTCCCAGTCGGAGTACTGGAAGAAGTTGAAGCGGCGGACTTTGTACGGGCAGTTGTTCGAGCAGTACCGCGTGCCGATGCAGCGGTTGTACACCATGTCGTTCAAGCCCTCGTCGCTATGGACGGTGGCGTTGACCGGGCAGACCAGCTCGCACGGCGCGTTCTCGCAGTGCATGCAGGGGACGAGCTGGTGATAGACGCGCGGATTCTCGGCGGGCCCCTCGTAGTAGGTGTCCACCCGCAGCCAGTGCATCTCCCGGCCCCGCAGCACCTCCTCCTTGCCGACGACCGGGATGTTGTTCTCGGCCTGGCAGGCCACGATGCAGGCGTTGCAGCCCACGCAGGCGCTCAGGTCGATCACCATCCCCCAGGCGTAGCCCGTGTAGGCGTAGGGCGGGTAGAGCGAGTCGGTGGGCTCCGGGGCTGGCGCGACCGTCCCGGCCTGCAGCGCAGCCGCCGTCGTCGCGCGGACGAGTTCCCGGCCTTCCATCCGGTGGTGGTCGCGGGCGATCGCTAGCTGCTCGCGGGCGCCAGTCGGGACCAGCTCCAGGCCACCATCGAACCAGGGCGCCGCCGCCGTGCGCAGGCTATAGGCGTTGAAGCCGACGCCGATCCCGGCGCCCGCGCCACGTGTCCGGCCATAGCCGAGGGTGACGGTAACCGAGTCGTCCGCCTGACCGGGCTGGACGAGGATCGGTGCGCGGACGCTGCGGCCGCGATAGCGGAGCTCGACGACAGTGCCGTCCTCCAGCCCGAGCCGCGCAGCGGTGGCCGGACTGAGCTGGGCCGCGTTGCCCCAGGTGAGCTTGCTGAGCGGTCTCGGCAGCTCCAGCAACCACGCGTTGCTCGCGAAGCGACCGTCGTAGGTCGACGGATCGGGCCGGAAGACGATCTCAAGTTCGCCAGCCCGGGGACCTGCCGGCGGGCTGGCCGCGCCCGCGGCCCAGTCCGGTCGCACCGCCACGGGCCGCGCGGGCAGGGCGGTGTCTAGGACGACGCCGTCGTGGAGCGCGGTGCGCCAGAAGGTCTCGAAATCACCGCCCGGGTGCTGGCTCTGCCAGTAGCCCTTGACCACGTCGTGGCCCGACTGCTCCTGATCCGCGAGGGCGGCCAGCAGCTCGTGCGCCGACTTGCTGTCTGCGTACAGCGGCGCGATCAGCGGCTGCAGGATCGTCACCGTCCCGTCGTAGGCGCGCGCGTCGCTCCAGGTCTCAAGGGGGTGCGTTTCGGGAATGTGCCAGTGGCAGAGCGCCGAGGTCTCGTCCTCGAACAGGCCCAGGTGGAACCGCAGCCCCACCTTGGTCAGCGCGTCGGCGAACCCTAGGTCGGCCGGCGCGGTGTAGACCGGGTTGCCCCCGAGGATCGCGAGCACCTCGACCCGCCCGGCCTGCATGTCGTCGACCAGCTCGCGCAGCGAGGCGCCGTGGTCGGTCGGCGCGGCCTCGATCGGATCGGTGTACTCGATGGTCCGGCCGATGTTGCCGAGTGCCTGATTCAGGGCGTGCGCCAGGGCGTGGACTAGCGGCGGCTGGCCGTCGCCGACCACGACCAAGCTCGCGCCGCGATGCTGCTGCAGGTCATTGACCATTGCCCGCAGCCAGCCATCGGGCACGCCCGGCGGGAGCTGCGGACTTCCGCCTCCCACGGCCAGGCCGAGCGCGGCCGCTAGGGCGCGGGCGAACGGCTCGATCTGCCGCGCCGGCAACGGCAAGCGGTGATCGGCGACCGCGCCGATCGTCGAGGGGGTGCTCTCCACCACGTAGACACGGTTCAGCGCTGGCTGGCCAGGGCGCGGCTGACGGCGAGCGGCGAAGTCGCGGATGTAGCGGACCGAGCCGGGCTCCCAGGCGAGGAAGTCGCCGTCCAGGGCCAGGATCACGTCGGCGGCGTCCAGGCGGTAGCGGTAGGCCAGATCCTGGCCGAACGCCAGGCGGACGCCGGCCCGGGCATTGTCGCGGGCCAGCGGCTCGTACTGGTGCCACTTGGCCTGAGGCAAGTCGCGCAGCAGGCCATCTAACTGGTTGGCCAGCGTGGGCGAGGTGATCGTTTCCGTCAGGATGCGTAGTCCGGCCCCTTGCCTGGCGCGCTGCGCGCTCATCGCCGCGCTCAGCGTGCTCCGGAAGGCCGACCAGTTGCTGATCTGCCCGCGGTTCGTCACCGTCTGCGCGCGGCTCGGGTCGTACAGCGTGAGCACCGAGGCCTGCGCGAAGGCATCGGTCGCCCCGAGACTCGCCGGATGCTGCGGATTGCCCTCCACCTTCGTCGGCCGGCCGAGGTGGCTTTCGACCAGCACGCCGCTTGCGTAACCGCCGAGCAGCGCCGCGCTGGCGTAGTAGAGCGGCTTGCCCGGCACGACCTCCTCGGGCTGCCGGACGTAGGGCACGATGCGCTGGTTGGGTGGATAGGAGCAGCCCGCCAGGCCGGCCAGCGCCAGCGAGGCGCCCATCAGTTCCAGGAACCGCCGGCGGCTGATGGGATCCTGCCAGCGCGCGAGCTGGCGGGCGAAGTCTCGGCGACGGGCTATCCGGATGTCGATGGAAGTGTCCTCCATACCCGTTCCGCTCCGTCGTCACGACCCACTACGCCTTAAGGCGATCGGGGCGCCACGGCGTGGCTGCCGCAGCCCTCTAGCCAGGCCGGCGATGGCTGGGACGGTCAGCGATGACATGTCGAGCAGCTCGTCTTGCTCTGGATGTGGTACTCCTGCACCAACCGAGCTCCCAGTTCGTCTTGATTGGGCGGCGGCTGCCAGCTCATGTTGAACACCTCCTCGCGCGGCCGGACGTACCGCTCGGGGTTCCGGTGGCACTCCAGGCACCAGCTCATCTGGAGGGACGCCGCCTTCCACATCAGGGGCATCTGGTCGACCTGTCCGTGGCAGGTCGAGCAGCCGATGCCTTTCTGCACGTGGATGCTGTGATCGAAGTAGACGAAGTCGCCCAGCACGTGGACGCGCTGCCACTCGAGCGGCTGCCCGGTCTGGAAGCTCTGGCGGACCGGCTCCAGCATCGGGCTCTGCGCCCAGATCTGCGAGTGGCAGTTCATGCAGGTCTGTGTGGGCGGCAGGCCGGCGAACGACGACTGCTCCACCGAGGTGTGGCAGTACCGACAATCGATCCCGTCGTCGCCGACGTGGTGCTTATGGCTGAACGGGACTGTCTGGACGACCGGCGTGCCTTGCCCAGTGGCCCACGGGGAGCGCACGAGCAGCAGCGCGGCGACGGCGAGCGCCAGCAAGCTAAAGACCAGGCCGAAGATACTGAGGCGCGCGAGTAAGTTCGCGCCGCGCCCGAAGATCTGCGGCCTCATGAAGGACACCTTCCTGCCGACGGCCTGCTGAGCTACGCCAACGCGGCGTGGCCGGGCAAGAAGCGTGCCCGCCGCCACCCGGCCCAGGGGGCGCGGCAGCCGCGTGCATGGCCCGGCGCGCCGGCGACGTTGATCGGCGTGGCAGCCCGTTGTCCACGGCGCCTGCGCGCCGATTTCCTGGACCGTCACTCTTGACAGCGCGCCACACTCGGGCTACCCTGGCGTCACCGCACGGCCATGCATGCCGTCTTTGTACCCAACGTGCTCCATCTATCGTTGTGCAGGGTCATGTCAGCCTGCTGGTGGGAGAAGAAGATCATGAGCGCACGCGTCGTCGCGTACGCCATTGTCGGGATAGCGCTGGTCCTCGCCCTGGTGGCCGCGGTCGCCTATCCGGGCAGCGTCGCCGCGCAGCCTGCCCCGGCCGCGCCCGACAGGGTCCAGGCGCGGACTACCCTGCGAGTGGGCATGCTGCCGGTCACCGCGTACCTGGGCCTGTATGTCGCTCGCGAGCAGGGCTGGTTCCAGGAGGAGGGGCTCGACCTCGACGTGCAGATCATGGCGGGCGGAGCAGAGATTATCCCCGCCATGATCGGTGGCTCGCTCGACCTCGGCATCGTCAACACGTTCTCGCACGTGCTGGCGCGCGATCGCGGCTTCGATGTGCGGGCCGTGGCGGCCTCGGCCTCGGAGGCGCGCGGCAACCCCACTCACGCGATCCTGGTGGGCTCCAACTCGTCCATCCAGAGCGCCCGCGATCTCGAGGGCCGTACCTTCGGGATCAACACGCTGAACAACATCGACCACCTGATGGTCCAGATCTGGCTGCGCGACAACGGCGCCGACCCGCAACGCGTCAACTTCGTCGAGATCCCGTTCCCGCAGCACCCGACTGCTATCGCGCAGGGCCGCGTCGACGCCATCGGTCCCACCGAGCCGTTCGTCACCGTCGCGCTCAGCCAGGGCGCGCGAGTACTCGCCTACCACTACACCGATACCAATCCGACTACCCTGCTCGGTTACTACGCGGCCACCGGGGACTGGCTGAGTCGCAATCCCGCCCAGGCCCGTGGCTTCGCCAACGCCATCCATCGCGCCAACAGCTACCTCGAGGCCAATCCCGAGGAGAAGCGCGCCGCCGCCGTACGCCACCTCAACATCTCGCCCGAGGTGGCCGCACGCATGAACATCGAGGCGCTGGAGACGCGCATCGACCCGGCGGGCATCCAGTGGTGGATCGACGCCGGCCGCCAGTTCAACCTGGTCGACCGGCCGCTGAACCCGGACGACTTCTTGTGGGAAACGGTGCGCTAGCCGTGGCCGCGCGCACAGAGTCCGCCCTGCCGCTGCTGGATGTCGTGCACCTGCAGAAGGTGTATGCCCAGCGACGGCGCCAGACGGTCGCCGTGCGGGACCTGCACTTTGCGGTGGCCGAGAACGAGTTCCTGGCCGTCGTCGGCCCGTCGGGCTGCGGCAAGACGACCATGCTGCGCATGCTGGCCGGCCTGCTCGCGCCTACCAGCGGGCAGGTGCTGCTGCGCGGCCAGCTGGTCACCGAGCCGCCGCCCGATATGGTGCTGGTGTTCCAGGACTACGGCCGCTCGCTGTGCGCCTGGCGCACGGTCGCCCGCAACGTCCTGTTCGCGCTGGAGCACACGCGGCTGTCCCCTGCGGAGCGCCGCGAGCGGGTGGACCACGCGCTGAGCGTCGTAGGGTTGCGGGATTTCCGCGACCATTACCCCTGGGAGCTGTCGGGCGGCATGCAGCAGCGCTTGCAGATCGCCCGCGCGCTCGCCTATGGGCCGCGCATCCTCCTGATGGACGAGCCGTTCGGCTCGCTCGACGCGCTCACCCGCGCCGAGCTGGAGGACCAGCTCCTCGATATCTGGACGCGCGAGCCGAAGACGATCGTGTTCGTGACCCACGACATCGAGGAGGCCGTCTATCTGGCGGATCGCATCCTCGTCCTCAGCGCCCGGCCGTCGGCGGTGGTCGAGGAGGTGGTCATCGACCTGCCGCGCCCGCGCGACCAGATCGGCACGCGCAGCCTGGAAGCGTTCGTGCAGTACCGCAACCACATCTACACGCGCATCCGCCACGAGACGGCGCAGACCACGAGCAGCGCGCTGGCCGCGCCGGTCGAGGCGGGCAGGTAGCGAGCCATGCCTGCCACGCGCTCGCTCGGCTACGTGCTGATCGCGGTCCTGCTGGGCGTCTGGGAAGCCGCGGCGCGCGGCGGCGCGGTGAACCCGGCGTTCCTGCCGCCGCCCAGCCAGATCGCCGTGGCGTGGTGGGGCACGCTGACCAGCGGCCAGCTCCTGGAGAATCTAGCTACTACCCTCGGAAGCTGGGCGCAGGGCTACGCCATCGCCGCGCTGCTGGGGATCCTGCTCGGTTTGCTCATGGGCCTCGTGCCGGTGCTCCGCGCCATGCTCAGTACGATCGTCGAGCTGCTGCGCCCGATGCCGTCGGTGGCGATCATCCCCGTGGCGATCGTGCTGTTCGGCCTGGGCGACCCGATGAAGCGGTTCGTCGTCGCCTACGCGGCCCTCTGGCCGATCTTGATCAACACGCTCTACGGGGTTCTGGCCGTCGACCCGGTGCTGCTGGACACGGCGCGCACGTTCCGGCTGAGCGCGCTGCGCAGCGCGCTGCGGGTGACCCTGCCGGCGGCGACGCCGGACATAGCGACCGGGCGGCGGGT
>JADGHJ010000251.1 GCA_019686175.1 Chloroflexota bacterium
CCCCCAGCCCCTCTCCCACAGAGGGGAGAGGGGAGTATAGCCGCCAGCGCCCTCTCCTCTGGTGGGAGAGGGCGGGGGTGAGGGGACCACGCGGCGGGTCAGCGCTGCTCCGCCGGCGGTTGGTAGAAGCCCTGCGACTCGACGGCGAACACGCGGTTGAACCGCGCGCGATAGTTCTCCATGGCAGCGGTCGCAGCCAGCTCGACGAGCTGGGCCTCGGTGAAGTGCTGGCGCGCCTCCGCGAACAGCTCGTCGGAGACCACCGCGGGCGTCTGGGTCATGGCCTCGGCCAGGGCCAGAGCCACGCGCTCGGTGGGGCTGAAGTGGTCGCTCTCCCGCCAGTTGGCGACCGCGGCGATCTTGGCATGCGAGGCACCGGCTTTGCTGCTCCCGACAGCGTTGGTGTCCATTCAGAACGGGCAGCCGACGATCTGCGCCACGCGGAGGCAGACCAGCGCGCGGAGCTGGTCGGGCAGCTGCCGGCTGCGGGCCGGCGCCCCGCCCAGCATGCGGGCCGCCTCCAGAATCGGTGGACAGTAGGCCTGGATGCCCACCGTGGGCAGCGGCCGCCCGAACGTCTGGGCCGCCTCAGCCATCAGGCCGCGGACACGCTCGGGTGCCTCGTCGATCGAGAGCGGACGGATGCGCGGCATCGGCTCCCCCCAGCGTCATAGGATTGGGCACGGTGTCCCGCGCCCTCGTAAGCATACCCCCGGGGTGGCGCTGCGGGGCGATTTTCCCCCAGCGCCACCCCCTACCGCATCCTACTCGTCGCCGCGGCGGCTGGTGGCCCGGCCGGGGTCGTGGATCTGGATGTTGATGTGCTTCAGCTCGGTGAACTCGCGCAGGCCCTCGAGGCCGTAGGAGCGACCGAGCCCACTCTGCTTGTAGCCGCCCATCTCGGCGTTCGGGTACAGCCGGCCGAACGTGTTGATCCACACCATGCCCGACTTGATCTTCTTGGCCAGGCGCATGGCCTTGTTGATGTCGGTGGTGTACACCGCCGCCGCCAGGCCGTACACCGTGGCGTTGGCGATCTCGGCCGCCTCCTCCTCGTCCTTGAAGGTCAGCACCGACACCACCGGCCCGAAGATCTCCTCCTGGGCGATCTTGGCATCCACCGGCACCCGGTCGAACACCGTGGGCGCCACGAAGTAGCCACGGGCCAACTCGCCGTCGGTGAGGCGATGGCCCCCCACGACCAGCTCGGCCTCGCGCTTGCCCACCTCCACGTACTGCAGCACGCGGTTGAGCTGCCCCTCGCTGATCACCGGTCCCACCTGCGTGCTCTTGTCGAGGCCCGGGCCGACTCGCAGGCTCCCCGCCTGCTTGCGCGCCTCCTCGATGAAGCGGTCGTGGATGCTCTCCTGCACCAGGATCCGCGTACCCGCCACGCACACCTGGCCCGCGTGCCACAGCGAGGCGCCCGAGAGCGCGCTGCGCACCGCCCGACCGAAGTCGGCATCCGGGAAGATGACGCTCGGCGACTTGCCGCCGAGCTCGAGGCTCACCTTCTTCAGGCCGTCGGCCGCCATGCGCATGATCTCTTTGCCGGTGCTGGTGTCGCCGGTGAAAGCGACCATCTCCACGTCGGGGTGCTTCACCAGCTCGGCGCCGACCGTGCTGCCCGGCCCCACGACGTAGTTGACGATGCCCTTCGGGATCTCCGGCGTCTCGTCGATCATGCGGATGAACTCGGCCGTGGCGCCCGGGGTGAGGCTAGCTGGCTTGATGACCACCGCGTTGCCCGCCGCCAGTGCCGGCGCTAGCGAGCGGGTGAGCAGCGACAGCGCCATGTTCCACGGCGTGATGATCGAGACGACGCCGATCGGCTCGCGGAGCAGGATTGCCATCTCATTGGGGCCGAGGTTGATGGAGCGCCCGTAGAGGTTGCGCGCCAGACCCGCGTAATACTCCAGCGCATCGGCGCCCCGCATGATCTCCGCGCGCGAGATGGCCAGCGGCTTGCCGCCCTCGCGCGTCAGCAATGGCGCCAGCCAGTCGAGGCTCGCCCGCAACGCATCGGCCAGCTTGTATAGCGCCTTCGCCCGGGCCACCGCGTTCTCGCTCCAATCGGTGTGCTCGAAGGCGTGCTTCGCCGCGGCGATGGCGGCACGAGCGTCCTCGACGGTCGAGTTCGTGCAGTAGTACACTAGCTCGCCGTTGGCCGGGTCGCGGATCTCCAGCCGCTCCGTGGCGCTACCGTCGCGCCACTCGCCGCCGATGTAGTTGCGATAGGTCTTCACACCCTCGGCAATCATGATGTCCCTCGCTCTCGGTGACCTGCATGGTGCAGCATAGTCTCCCGATTGTAACGGATTCGGCCCTTCCAGCCCGTTCGGCCCGTAGGTGGGGCCAAGCCCCGCCGCGCTGCGCAGAGGCCACACCGCGGTTACCCGACGCGCCCAGGCTATGTACGGTGTGCGCTACAGTCCCTACAATGCAGGCAGGCCAGCGACCAGCAGCACCGAGCCCCGCGTCGGCTCGTCAGAGGTGGGAGGACTGTGCCGTTCAACGTCGTCGACGGGCTCATCATCGGGCTGCTCGGTGCGTGTCTATTCTACGGCTGGCACACGGGCGTGCTCCGGCAGCTGGCCGTGGTGTCGGCAGTGCTCTTCGCCCTCATCTGTGCTCACGCGTTCTATCAAAGTCTAGGAGCATGGTGGGCGGCGGCCGCTAGCATGCAGCCGCCGACGTACCTCGATGCCGTCGCCTATGTGTTCCTGCTGGTGGTAGCGGCCGCCGTCTGGCTGGTAGTACTGCACCGTGTCTACCCCTACACGCGGCTGGCCGCCCCCAAGATCGACACCTGGCTGTGGACGCTCGATCGCTTCGGTGGTCTGGTCATGGGAGCCCTGCTCGGCGTGCTGCTCGTGGTGGCAGTCATCGGGGCCAGCGAACTGCTAGTCTATTTTCGGTGGGGTGGCCCGCTCGGCGCGCGCGGGGTGCGCGAGCCGGTCCACGCCCAAATCCGAGATTCGACGTTGCTGCAGGACATTCTGGACACACCCGAGCTGAGCGACTTCCTTGGCTACTGGGTGCCCGGCCTGCGGATTGCTCGCGAGGGCACCATCGTACCGTGAAGCGTACCGACTACGAGCCGCTCGAACTCGATAAGATCCTGGCACGCCTGGCAGAGCATACGGCCTTCTCCGCCTCGCGCGCACTGGCGCTCGCCGTGGAGCCGACAGCCGACCTCACCGAGGCGCGGCGCCGGCAGGCGGCCACCACCGAGGCGCGCCGGCTCCTGGCACGGCGGCCCCAGACCTCGATCGGCGCGGCCCAGGAGATCCGGCCCCTGCTCGCCCGGGCCGCAGTTGGGGGTGTGCTGCGCCCCGAGGAGCTACGCGCCGTGGCCGCCACGGCCCACGCGGCTGCGGTACTGCGCACCACGATCCTGGGCGACGAGGAGGCGCTGCCGACGCTGGCGACCATCGCCCGGCGGCTAGGTGACCACGGGCCCGTGCGCGAGGCGATCGAGCGCAGCATCGGCGAGGGCGGGGAAGTGCTCGACAGCGCTAGCGAGGCGCTGCGGCAGGTGCGCGCCCAGGTACGGACCGCCTACGATCGCCTGATGGCCAAGCTGCAGGAGCTGCTGGCCTCGCCAGCCTACCGCACGGCCCTGCAGGAGCCGTTGATCACCATGCGCGCCGGCCGCTACGTGCTGCCGATCAAGGTCGAGGCGCGTAGCCAGGTGCGCGGGATCGTGCACGACCAGTCGGCCAGCGGCGCCACGCTGTTCATCGAGCCCTTGGCCGTGGTCGATCTCACCAACCGTTGGCGCGAGCTCCAGCTCGCCGAGGCGCACGAGATCGAGCGCGTGCTGCAGGCGCTCAGCGGCCTGGTGGGCGCCGACCGCTTTGGGCTGGAGCAGAGCGTCGAGGCACTGGCCGAGCTGGACCTGCACCTGGCCATGGCGCGGCTGGCCGAGGAGCAGCGCGCGACCGCGCCTGCGCTGTACCCGCTCGCCTCGCGCCGTGCTCCGGCCACGCCCGAGGACACGGACGGACACGAGCGCGCGGCTGCTCCAGCGCGGCCCGTCCTGCGCCTGGTCGCCGCGCGCCATCCGCTCCTCACCGGCGAGGTCGTGCCGATCGATGTCGAGTTGGGCGCCGAGTTCGACATCCTGGTGATCACCGGCCCGAACACGGGCGGCAAGACGGTCGCGCTCAAGACGATCGGACTGCTAGCCCTGATGGCCCAGTGTGGGCTGCACATCCCCGCTGCCGAGGGCTCGTTCAGCAGCGTGTTCGCCGGGGTCTATGCCGATATCGGCGATGAGCAGAGCATCGAGCAAAGCCTCTCGACCTTCTCCTCGCACATGACGCGCATCATCGGCATCCTGCGCGAGGCGGACGCGCGCTCGCTGGTGCTGCTCGACGAGCTGGGCGCCGGCACCGACCCACAAGAGGGCGCCGCGCTAGCCCGCGCCCTCCTCGATTACCTCCGGGCGCGCGGCAGCTACGTCGTGGCCACCACGCACTACTCCGAGCTGAAGAGTTACGCCCATCTGACCCCGCGGGTGGAGAACGCGTCGGTCGAGTTCGACGTCGAGACGCTCTCCCCCACCTACCATCTGAACATCGGTCTGCCCGGACGGAGCAATGCGTTGGCCATCGCGGCGCGGCTGGGCCTGCCCGAAGCGGTGATCGAGCAGGCGCGCGCCCTGCTTCACCCCGCTAATGTGGAGGTGGAGCGGCTGCTGGACGAGATCCAGCGCGAGCGCGCCGCCGCCGCGCAAGCGCGCGTCGAGGCCGAGCGCGCCGCGGCCGAGGCCCGGCGGCTGCTGGAGCGGCGCGAGCGCCAGGCCCGGGCGGTCGACGAGGAGCGCGAGGCCATCTGGCGGCGGGCGCGGCGCGAGTCGGAGGCCCTGCTGGCGGAGCTGCGGCAGCAGATCCAGCGCGAGCTAGCCGCGGCCCGGGCCGCGGGCGCCGATCGCGCGGCGCTGCACGCCGTGGCCGAGCGGGCAGCGGCGCTGGCGCCGCTGGAGACCCCGCCATCGCCGCACAGCGCGCGCCCGCGCAGCCGGGTCGTAGCACCAGCGGCGCCCGTGCTCCAGGTCGGCGCACGGGTGGGCGTGCCGCGCCTCAACGCTCGGGGGACGATCCGCGCCTTGCGCGACAACGGCCGGCAGGCCGAGGTGGAGATCGGCGGGATGCGCGTCCGGGTGCCGACGCGCGAGCTAACCCCGCCGGAGGCGGTCGAGCGCGCGCCCGCCAGCGAGGCCCTCCCCCCCATTAGCTACCAGCCCGAGCCGCCGATCCCGACGCTGGAGCGCGCCGTCCCGCTGCAGCTAGATGTGCGGGGCCAGCGGGTAGCAGACGCCATGGAAGCGGTCGAGCGCTACCTCGACGACGCCTACCGCGCCGGGCTGCGCTCGGTGCGCATCATCCACGGGCACGGGACGGGCGCGGTACGGCAAGGGGTGCGCGAGCTGCTGACCCACCACCCTCATGTGGAGCGTTGGACGCCTGCGGACCCGCGCCAGGGCGGCGACGGTGCCACGGAGGTGGAGCTGACCGGCTAGCTGGGCTGGCGGTGCTGGGGGCTGGTCGCCGCCGCCTCACGGATGGCTGCCACCAGCAGCTCAATCGGCGAGTGCTTCAGCACATAGCCGTGGACACCGATCGCGTCGAGTTGATCCCAGGCCCACGGCATGTCGTAGCCCGTGAGGACCACGATCCGTACCTCCGGCGCGTCCCGCCGCAGCCGCGCCGCGACTTGGATGCCATCGAGGTCCGGCAGGTCGAGGTCGAGCAGTAAGACATCGGGGTGCTCGCGCCGCACGAGCGCGATGCCAGCCTCGCCCGTGGACGCCGTCCCCACGACTTCGATGCCCTCTTCATCCTGCAGCAGACCGCTCACCACCTGTGTCATCAGCACCGCGTCGTCGATCATCACGACGCGGATCGGCCCGGCCGCGTCTCCGGAATGCACGCGGGAGGCCGTCTCCTTGCGCTGCATCATGCCGCCCTCGTGTGACCAGCTTGGCGGCCACGCCGGTCGTGCGGCCGCCAGCACAGTGTTAGAACAATGCTAG
>JADGHJ010000252.1 GCA_019686175.1 Chloroflexota bacterium
CCCGGCTGGTTCCAGCACCGCACGCCGTTGCGCGGCCTGTACCTGGGCGGTGCTTCCACGCATCCGGGCGCTGGGGTCCATGGTGGGGCCGGGGCCAACGCCGCGCGCGTGCTCCTGTTCGACCAGCGGCTGCGGTGGATTGGGGCCACGCTCGGCGCGAGGGTCGCCGCCGTCTCGCGGTGGCTGCCGCACCTGCCACACGTGGCTCGCACGTGATGCCGGGGCGCTCCGGCGCGAGCTGCGATGGCCTTCCTGATCGCCCGCGCGACTCGCTGCACGCGCGGGACGCGCTGGAGCACTTCTTGCGAGGACGGTCGCATGGCAGGAGCGGTGGGGCTGGGGAGAGGACTGCGCCAAGGGTGCAGGGAGGCCAGGCTAGATGGTACGCACGCGTGAACCACGCCACAAAGTCTCGCGCCGCTTCGGGATCGACATCTATGGGACGGGCGGCCCGTCCCTGCAGCGCCGGCTCGCGACGCCGCCGGGCGGGCAGCCACGAGGCCGTCGGCGCAAGCTCTCCGAGTACGGCCTCCAACTCCGTGAGAAGCAGAAGGCCAAAGCGATCTACGGGATCGCCGAGGCTCAGTTCCGCCGCTACTACAAGGTCGCGGCCAGTCGGCCCGGCGTTACTGGGGAGAACTTGCTGCAGCTCCTGGAGCGGCGCCTGGACAACGTCGTCTACCGGCTGGGCTTCGCGCGCACGCGGCCCATGGCTCGCCAACTGGTAAGCCACGGCCACGTTCGCGTGAACGGCCGGCACGTCAACATCCCATCCTACGCGGTGCGGCCGGGGGACACGATCACGCTGACGGACACAGCCCTTCAGATTCCGACGGTGACCGAGGAGCTGCGGTCGGGGCGCCCGGTCCCGGCGTGGTTGGCTCGCGAGGATACCACGGGGCGCGTGCTGCGCCTCCCGGAGCGCAGCGACGTGGAGCTACCGATCAACGAGGATCTCATCGTGGGCTTCTATTCACGCTAGCGAAAGGCAGGCCCGGCGCGGCACCGCTTCGCCCCGGCTTCTAGTAAGCGGATCGCAGCGTCGTCGGCGAAGGAGTGAGGGTGGTACTAGATATGCCAGTAGGAGTAGATGACAGCCACTGGCAGATGCCTGGTGAGGCGGGACGCACCCACCGATCCGGCGGCTGACGACACCATAGACGAGGATTATGATCATGGACGCGGCACTCGATACGGAACTCGCACGAGAGGAGATGACATACCTGTGGGCGATATGGGCCAAGGTCGCTGCGGAGCGGTACGGCTTCGACGAGCGGACAGCGCAGCGGCTCGTGTTCATCCGCTGGCTCGTGCAGACCGCCCGGCTGAGTGACGAGATATCCGAGCGAGCGCAGGCCGCGGCGGAGTAGGCAGCGAGCGGGAGCATCAGATAGAGCGTGCGGGAGGATTGCTGCGTCCAGGCCTGGCAGACCGAACGGTGTACGTGCGGTCGAGCGGTGGCCTTCAGGAGCCGGCCCACCGTGAATGCAGTTGAAGCGGACGGTAGGCGACGATGAGCGCCGTGGGGCCGGGGGCATCGTTCGACATCGACGAAGTGCTGCGGCGGATCCGAGAGGCAGTGCGGGCGTATCCGAAGCCCGCACTGTTCGCGCTGGCCGACCAGGGGTTCAAGACCCCATTCGAACAGCTGGTAGCGTGCATCATCTCGATCCGCACGCGCGACGAGGTTACCGAACCCGTGGCGCGCGCGTTGTTGCGCCACGCACGCACGCCAGCCCAGATGCGCGAGCTGCCTCTGGAGGTGATCGACAGCTGCCTCCGGCCGGCGACATATCACGAAGCCAAGGCCGCCCAGATCCGGGCGATCGCGGCTCGGATCGTCGAGGAGTACGGGGGCGAGCTGCCCTGCGACGATAGTGTGCTCCGCGCCTTCGTGGGCGTGGGCCCCAAGTGCGCCAACCTGGTGCTGGCGATCGCCTGTGGCCAGCCGCGGATCGCGGTCGACACGCATGTGCATCGCGTCACCAATCGCTGGGGCTACGTCCACGCGCGCACCCCCGAGCAGACTTTGCGAGCGCTCGAGGCGAAGCTGCCGAAGCGTTACTGGGTTGAGATCAATCGCCTGCTCATTCCGTTTGGCAAGCGGATCTGCACCCCTCTGCACCCGTACTGCTCGCGGTGTCCGGTGCGCGTCTACTGTGCCCAGGTGGGCGTGGTGGCCCCGCGCTGAGGCCCGCGCTGGGGCTGCGCTGGAGTCCCTCGGCGGCTCGGACGCGCTTGAGCTGGTACAGGATGTGCCCGATGCGCTGCCAAACGGGACCGCCGCGATGCAGGCGCGTGCCCGCTGTAGACGGGTGGCTCTGTCCACCGGGGAGGCGATATGCCACGCAAGATCCGTGATGCCGCGATCGTGATCACCGGAGCGTCGAGCGGGATCGGTCGTGCCGCGGCCCGCGCTTTCGCAGCGCGTGGAGGGACAGTGGTCCTCGCCGCCCGGCGGGGGGGCGCGCTGGAAGAGCTGGCGGCCGAATGCGAGCGGCTGGGTGGGCGCGCGTTGGCGGTGCCGACCGATGTGACGGACGAGGAGGCGGTGCAGGCACTAGCCCGTCGGGCCATCGAGACCTTTGGTCGGATCGACGTATGGGTGAACAACGCCGCCGTGTCGCTGTTCGGTCGCTTCGAGGAGGTGCCCACGGAGGCGTACCGGCGGGTGATCGAGACCAACTACTTCGGCTATGTGTACGGCGCGCGGGCGGTGCTGCCGTACTTCCGTGAGCAGGGCAGCGGCGTGCTGATCAACAATGCCTCGGTGGTGGGCACGGTGGGGCAGCCGTACGCCAGCGCCTACGTCTCGACCAAGTGGGCCATCCGCGGGCTGAGCGAATGCCTCCGCATGGAACTGGCCCTCGACGACGCGCGGGACATCCATGTGTGCACGGTGCTGCCTGCGGCGATCGATACGCCGCTCTACCAGCAGGCCGCCAACTACACCGGCCGCGCTCCGCAGCCGCTGAAGCCAGTGTACGACGCGGAGATCGTCGCAGAGGCGATCGTGGAGCTGGCCGAGCATCCACGGCGCGAGCGGTTCGTGGGCGCCATGGGCCGGCTACTGACCCTGCAGCACACGGTAGCACCGGGGCTGACCGAGCGGATGTTCGCACGCCAAGTGGACGCCCATCACTTCCAGGACCTGCCGGTGGCGCCCACGGAGGGCAACCTGTTCGAGCCGATGGCCGAGTGGAGCACGGTGAGCGGTGGCTGGAAGGCCGAGCGCGGCGCGGGCAGGGCGCGCTTTGCCGTCCCGGCGCTGGCGGCGCTCGCCGGCAGCCTCGCTCTCTGGTTCGGCGTGCGCCCACGGCTACAGCACAAGGCGGGCCCGCTCTGGACGACGAGGCGTAGGCGTCCGTCAGGACTGCGCGCTGGACGTGCCGTGATACCGGCCGCGGTGGGGATGTTGTACCCGTTGGCGAACCGACGCTAGGGTGTGCCGGGACTGGAGCTGAGCCCTGCAACGGGCTCGGCTGCCACAGTGGATGGTCCACTGGCCGCGCTTGGAGCCGGGCTATCGTGCCAGGTTCAGGGTGGGCGCCTTGCGGACGCTATGCAGCGACATGAGCCGATTGGTAGTCCTGGAGCAGGAACGGCAGCGACACGCGGGCCAGCTCCAAGGGCTGCTGAAAGTTCATCGTGTGCAGCGCGCCGGGCACGACGACCAGCCGGCCCATCGGTAACAGGCGGGTGACTTCCTCGGCCCAGCGCTGCGGGACGATCGTATCGCGGGAGCCGCGCACGACCAGCGTGGGCACCCGCATCCGGGGGAGTTGCTCCTCGATGCGGTCCTCAAAGAAGGACATCTGTAGGCTACGGAATACCCGGTACACCCCCGCGTCCCGATACTCCCGCAAGTTGATCGGCGTCTGCTGGGGGTTCTCCCGGTGCATCTTCCGGGCCCAGCGCCACGCCTGCTGCCACCAGGTTCGTGCTCGCGGGTCGGTCGTCGGGCCTTGCAGGACGGCGCGGGTGATGCGCGCTGGGTGCCGCACGGCGAACTGGGCGATGATCTGGCACCCCATGGAATTGCCCAGGAATGCCGCGCGCTCCAACCCGACGGTCGGCATCCAGTCCGCCAGCGCATCGGCCAGCTCGGGGATACTCAGGACGTAGCCGGGCTCGCCGCTGAGGCCGTAGCCCGGCAGGTCGGGGACGTAGACCCGCAGGTAAGGGGCCAGCCGCACGGCCGTGGGCATCAGGTAGCGGTGGGAGAGGCCGGCGCCGTGGACCAGCACCACCGACGGCGCGTCGGCCGGCAACGGCTCCACCGAGACCTTGGTGTGCATGGACAGGCCATCGACGCGGGTCCAGCGGCTCTCCAGCCGTCCGAGACGCTCGGTCATAGGTTCACCTCCAGGCCGGGTCGGTCTGGCACGCGGTCGGCTTGGCCCACAGCCGGCCACCTGCTGGCACGCCACGCTCTCTCCGCCAAGCCTCCTGCAGTCCGGTCGAGCAAGAGCAGTGCCGGGCCCTGGTCGGTGCTTACCGGCATGGCTCTTGCAGCAAAGGCGAGTGCGTCCGCGGCCGTACAGGTTCCAGTCGGGGGCCCGAGAGCAACCGACAGTGACATGGCGTGATAGGGCTGCGGGCGGCGTTTGGAGGCGGCGAGATGGCGCGCTGTGAAGTCTGCGGCAACGACTACGACAAGGCTTTCCAGATCACGATGGGGAACGCGACCCACACCTTCGACAGCTTCGAGTGCGCGATCCACGCGGTGGCGCCCGTGTGCAGCCACTGTGGCTGCAAGATCATCGGGCACGGCGTGGAAGCGAACGGGCGCATGTTCTGCTGCGCGAGCTGCGCGCACGCGGTGGGCGTCGGTGCGGCTCGTGATCGGGTGTGAGGCAGGTGAGTGACGCGCCGACGATCCTATCGTGGCAGATGTGCGAGCGCCCAGATGATCCTCACCACGCTCTAGGCTCGGCGGCCCTGACGCACGAAGCAGATCGATGAAGGGCGCGGTGGGACCAGGCCAGATCATCTCGCTGGGCAGTATCAACGTAGACTTCCAGGTGCGGGCGGCGTGCTGGCCGAACCCTGGGGAGACGCTGCTGGGCAGCGAGTTCCTACTGATCGGAGGAGGAAAAGCGGCCAACGTCGCCTACCTGGCGCGTCGGCTGGGTGCTCCGGCTCGACTGGTAGGGCGGGTAGGAGACGACTCACTGCGGGTGGTAGCGCTGCGGCCGCTGCAGGCAGCGGGGGTGGATCTAACCCACACGCGGAGTGTAGTCGGGTGTTGCACCGGGATGGCGCTGATCGTGGTGCGACCCGATGGCGAGAAGGCCATCATCCTCGCCCCCAACGCCAATATGGCTTGGTCCGACCAGGACGCTGAGGCTGTGGCGGTCGCTGTAGCCGAAGCTAGTCCGGGCTCGGTGCTGGTGGCCGACCTCGAGGTGCCGGGGAGTATCGTACGGCGAGCGGTCGAGGCCGCTCGCCATGCCGGCCATACGGTGGTGCTCGATCCCTCCCCAGCGGAGGCTCTGGCCGCGGATCTCTGCCCGGCGATCGACTATCTGACGCCGAACGCGGGCGAGGCCGAGGAGCTCACCGGCATCGCCGTGCGCTCGGTCGAAGATGCCTTCCGTGCGGGGGAGATCCTGCACGCGCGTGGGGTTCGGGTGGTCCTGGTGAAACTCCGTGAGGGGGGCTGCGCGCTGGTGAGCGCGGCACGGCGAGAGTACCTCCCTGCCCCGCGGGTGGAGGTCGTGGACAAGACTGGGGCGGGCGACGCGTTTGCGGGCGCCCTGGGTGTGGCGCTGCTCGAGGGGCAGTCGGAGCGCGAGGCTGGTCGCTTCGCGGTTGCCGCGGCGACCCTGGCAGTGACCCGCTACGGCTCGCAGCCGGCCTATCCGGGCCGCGCCGAGCTAGAGGAGCTGCTGCGGCCGTGAGGCCAGCCGTACCAGCGGCGCGCTGGCCAGCACGGAGTGAATATGCCTGCCTGGGTAGACAACCGATCCGTGACCGAGGGGGAGGCTGCGGGGCCACACGAGCCGCAGC
>JADGHJ010000253.1 GCA_019686175.1 Chloroflexota bacterium
CTGCGGGGGGCCGCGGACTACCGGGCGGGCCACTTCGAGGGCATCACGGCGTTCCACGTCCAGGTTGCCGAGGTGGAGGTAGACCCTGAGACGGGTCAGGTCCGGGTGCGCGCTATCTACACCGCCGACGATGTCGGGCAGGTGCTGAACCCTCTCGGCCACCAGGGGCAGATCGAGGGCAACATCGCCCAGGCCGTCAGCTCTGCGCTGCTCGAGGCGCTGGTGCCCGACGAGGACGGCAAGCCGACTACACTGAACCTCGGCGACTACAAGATTCTGAACATGATGGACGCGCCGCCGCTGGTCACCAGCCTGGTGGTTTCGCCGACGGGGATCGGGCCCTATCATGCCAAAGCGATCGGCGAGGGGCCGAACAGCCCCCTGCCAGCGGCCATCGCCAACGCCGTCTACGACGCTTGCGGCGTGCGCATCAAGGAGCTACCGATTACCGCTGAGAAAGTGTGGCGCGGACTGCGTGCGAGGGCGGGTAGCTCGGGGCGTTGAGCGCCGCGATCAGGCAGCGGGCTACTGACGCGCGCAGGCGTCCGGCCCGCCGCCCTGGTAGCCTTGGAGGAAGGCTGCCTGCCGCTGCTCCGCGGAGCCGTGCGTCCACTTCTCGGGGTTGATCTGCCCCTGGGTGCGGGCCTGGATGCGGTCATCACCGACCGCTGCGGCCGTGTCGAGCGCCTGTGCCACGTCGGTGCGCGAGGGGGGCGTGAGGTAGCCCGTCTCCGCCGCGTTGCGCACCCAGACGCCGGCTAGGCAGTCTGCTTGTAGCTCGAGCTGCACGGCGGCGCTGCCGGGACCCGTCTCCCGCGTGTCGGCGTGCTTCAGGATGCCCGCCAGGTCCTGGATGTGATGTCCGTACTCGTGGGCCACGACGTAGCCCTGAGCCAGCGGGCCGTTTTGAGCGCCGAGGCGGTCGAGCAGCAAGTTCAGGAAGTCCAGGTCCAAGTATACGTGTCCGTCCTCGGGACAGTAGAACGGGCCAACCTGTGCCGACGCGCGCCCACAGCCGGTGTCTGTGACGCCAGTGAATAACACAGTGCGCGCGGGTTCATAACGCCCGCCCTGCTGTGAGAACTCGTCGCGCCAATACGTCTGGATGCTGTTGACGAAGCCCACGATGCGACAATCTTGGCGGGCGTTGGCATCGGCCCCGGTCTGGCACTGCGCGGCCAGTGTCCCCGTATCTGCTGCCGCCCCGCTGGCCGGCTGATCAGCGGCTGGCTGTGCTGGGGAGTAGCCCAGGTCGCCCGGGTTGACGCCGAGCAGGAGCGCGAGGACCAGGGCTAGCACGAGACCCAGGCCACCGCCGCCGATGGCCACTCCCCGGCCGATTCCCCCGCCACGCCGATCCTCGACCTGCGAGGGGTCAAGACGTGCCTGTTCTCTGAACCGCATGTGGTCGCACCTCCCCTCCCGCTACCGGGCGCCGGCGCCGCCGTGGTCTCGTGCGAGCCTGGGCGCGCTGGAACAGCAGTGGCGCCGCTTGAGCGAACAAGACGCAAGGGGTGTGCCGCCAGGGGATAAGCCGCGAGCAGAGGCCGGCCGCCGCGGGCAGTGTCAAAAGCGCGCCGGCCCCACCAATCGCTCTACTGTGGCGAACAGCTCTTCGATGTCGAACGGCCGGTAGAGCAGCTCGACCCCTTTGGAGCGCAGGAAGGCCTCGCGCTGCTGCAGTGCGTTGTAGTCGGCGGACGAGATGACGATCGGGATGCGACGAGTCGTGGGGTCCAGCCGTAGCACCTCGAGCACTTCCCAGCCGTTCATGCCCGGCATGTTGATGTCGAGCACGATCAGGTCCGGCCGCGTCTCGCGCGCCAGATCGACGGCGTCCTGAGGCGTGTCACAGCCGACGACCGCATAGCCCGCTTCCGTCAGGACGGCCTCCATTGCCTCCAGAAGCTGCGGGGCGTCGTCGACCAGCAAGATCCGTTTCGGCATATCGTCTCCCAACTCGCGCTGCGCTGCAAATACTGTGCCAGACGCGGCGTATACCTGGGTATAGCCCGTCGGGCTAGCAGGCGATGGCGATTCTGTAAGCTAGTCGCGACACGGTGCGGTCGCGCCAGGGCAACAGGAACGCTACAATACGGCATTGTGGCGAGACCTGGGCGCCAGCCGTGGCTCGGAGCGAGAGGGGCAGGGAATGGTGCGCGTTGTAGCGCTGGCAAATCAGAAGGGCGGCGTCGGCAAGACGACCATGACGGTGAGCCTGGCGGCCTGTGCCGCTGAGGCCGGGGCCCGGGTAGCTCTCGTCGACCTCGACCCGCAGGCCACGCTAACGCGCTGGCTCGCTCCGTCCCTCGACGACGACCGCCCGACGATGTACGACCTGGTCGTTCGGCCGGACGTCCTCCTAGGGGACATCCTCCGAGAGACGCGCAGCGGCCTGCTCGTGGCGCCTGCCACGATCGACCTCGCCGTCGCCCCCAGCGATCTCCAACGACGGCTGCGCGGAGTCGGCTTGTGGCAGACATCGCTCCGTCCCAAGTTGCATGCCGCGCCCGACCTCGACCTGCTGCTGGTCGATTGTCCGCCCTCGCTCGGCGAGCTCACGATGCTCGCGCTGGTCGCCGCCGACGACGTGGCGATCGTCACCAACTGCGAGCTCACGGCGTTCGATGCCATGCAGGACCTCATCGCCTGCATCGACCTCGCGCGCAGTCCCGGCCTCAACCCGGAGCTGCGCTCGCTGGGCATCCTGCCGACCATGTACGATCCGCGCGTGGGCCACTGCCGGCAGGTGCTCGAGTTGCTGCGCACGCACTACCCGGGCCAGGTGGCCGAGAACGTCATTCGCCGCACGATCAAGCTGGCCGATGCCTATGCGCGCAACGTGCCGATCACCGAGTACGACCGCCACGGCGAGGTCACCGAGAGCTTCCGCCGACTGGTGCGGGAGGTGCTGTATGTCCCGCAACCGGCCTGACATTCTCGCGGCGCGCGCCACTGCTCGCCCCCTGCAGCGGCTCAATGCCCACCTGGCCGGCGACGCGGCCGAGACGGGAGGCTTGCGTGAGGTGCCGATCGACGAGCTGTGGTTACGGCACCAGCCGCGCAAGCTCGTCCCCGATGCCGTGCTCGATCGCCTCCTAGCCGAGGACCGCGCCCAGCCTCGGGCGCTATTGACCGAGCTCCAGGCGCTCGCCGAGCGCGAGCCGCAGTCCCCGTACCGTGCCATCCTCGATGGCCTGAACGAGCTAGCGGCGACCATCCGTGTGCACGGCGTGCTGGTGCCCATCCGCCTGGCGCGGCTGGAGGGACGCTACGTGGTCGAGGAGGGGCACCGCCGTTCGCTCGCCAGCTTGCTGGCAGGCCTCGACCGCATCCCAGCCGTGGTGGCGTCGACGGCCTCCGAGCTGCTGCTGGCGGCGCGCCAGTTCGTGGCCAACGACCAGCGCACCGACCTCTCCGCGCTAGAGAAGGCCGCCTGGCTGCGCGATCTGCTGGTCAAGGCCGATCGCGAGCTGCGCGCCCGCAAAGGCTGGCCGCTCGACGAGCCCAGCTTCAGCAGCCTGTTCGAGGGGGCTGAGGACGAGGCGGCGGATGAGCGGCCGCGTCCGCCAGCGCGCGAGCGCCCGGAGGCGGAGGAGCTTGCCCGCGCGGCGGCGAGCTGGCCGCGCTTCGACGACCTGCGCGCCGCCGTGCAGCAAGCTATCGCTGCAGCCCACGAACCGGAGCCATCGGCTGAGGTGGAAGGAGAAGCGTCGAGGGCCGTGGACCCGTCCAGCGCGGCCCCGGAGCTCTCGGGCCCTACCCGTGCTGACTGGGAGGCGCACAAGAGCGAGGTGCGGGCCCAGGTGCTGAGCCTCACCGGCCTATCGCTGCCGCGGTACTACCAGCTTCGCCAACTCAACCGCCTGTGTCCCGAGGCGCGCGAGTTGGGAGCGACTCTGACCGAGCGGCACTTGCGGCCGGTGGTCGTGCTGCCGCCTGAAGGCCAGGTGCTCGTGATCCGGGCCATCCTGGCCCATCAGGTGCCGGCGAACAAGGTCCCCACCCTGGTGAACGCGCTGCGCGACGGTGGGGCTACGGCGCTCCGCCGTGCTCTCGCCACACTGGGACTACCCACGCGCCCGGGGCGGGTATCGGGAGTACACACTCGTCTCCAGGGGATCCCGGCTGACTGGCGTGACCGGGTGCGGCTCGTGGAGCAGGAGCTACTGACCATCAAAGCTCCTCATGCTCGGGCCGCGCGTCTGGCACAGATCGCCCAGCAACTGGAGCGCCTAGAGGGGCTGGCCGCGGCGTACCGCGCGCTGCTGCGCGAGTACGGCCGGCAGATGGCGCCCGAGTAAGCGCTGCAGGGCTGCCCTCGACTCCCCTACCCCGTCTAGGTGGATCGCCTCCTCGACCCGGGTATAATCGGCCGTCTCTACCGGTGGCCGAACGACGTCGTCCGATAGCGTCTTGAGGGAACCATGCGAGTGCTCTGCCTTGCTTTGCTATTCGTGCTGAGTATCGGCGGCCTAGGCCATCGTGCTTCGGGCGGCGTACTGAACGCTTCGGCGAGGCCGAGTGTGCAACGCGCTCCATATGCTGGTCCGATCGTCGATACTCACGCCCACCTGGAGGCCGAGAGCGGCGTCACGATCGATACCTTTCTCGCCCTATACGATCAAGTGGGAGTGAAGGGCGGCTGGATGATGGGCCTGCCCTGGATGCTGGCCACCGATGCCTGGGAGCGATACCCGGACCGGGTCGTCCCGTTCCTCGCCGAGGAGTACACGGAGACGGTTGCTCCCCAATCGGTGTACGTCAACCACGCGGCGCTCGACGACCTCCTCGCGGGCGGTTACGGCCGTGGCCTCGGCGAGATGATCCTGCGCCACTCGCCGTTCCGCCTCGCCGGCGGCTACTCGGCCGGCGCGACGCACGTCCCGGCCGATCACCCATCCCTGCTGCCCGCGTATGCGCTGGCGGGTAAGTACGGGCTACCGGTGGTGGTCCACCAGGAAGCGGCCTTCGCCGACGAGCTGGAGCGCGCGCTGCGCAGCGCTCCCGACACGCAGTTCGTGTGGGCGCACGTCGGCCATGGGCCAGCAGGGACCGCACGTTCACTGCTGGCCCGGTACCCGAACCTGCACGCGGACTTGAGCGCGCGCACGCCCTGGCTCGGGCCCGGTACCGTGCTCACCCGGCTAGACGGTACGCTGCAACCCGAATGGGCAGCCTTGCTCAGCGAGTTCCCCGACCGATTCACGATCGGCCTCGACATGTTTGCCCCCCAGCACTACCGCCCCGATCACGTGCGGAACACGGTGCAGTACTACCGGGGGCTGCTGGGCCAACTCGATCCCACGGCAGCCGAAGCCATCGCCTATCGCAACGCCGAGCGCCTTGCGCCCTTCCGCCTGCCGGAATAGACCGCTGCGTTGCCGGCCCAACCACAACGCAGCTGTCCTCAGAACGGGGTCGGTACGGGCACCAGGGTTCGTGGGGCCAGTGGCCCTGGGGTCGGGAGCAACCTCGGCGGCGGCGCGACCAGGGTGGGTAGTGCCGTCTCGCTCGTCATGCCCCTGGTCGGCACGGCTAGTGGCGTGCGAGAGGGCTCCTCAGTGGGTAGAAGGACCGGCGGTGGCGGGATAGCTGTGGGCCGGGTCGGCTCGGATCGCACGGTTGGGACGGGAGCGGCGGGCACCACGGTGGTGCCCCTGCTGCTCTCCGTCGAGACCGACAGGGGCGCGCTCGTCGGTGCAGCCGCCGTCTCCGCTGTGGGCACGACGACCTGCGACACAGTCGCGGCTGTCGGTTGGGCTACCGGCGCGCTCTCTGCGGCTGGCGCGGCAGTCGGCCGTGGCGAGGGGACGGCATTGCCAGCGGCGCCGAGCCCGCGCGGCGTGGGCGAGGGCGGTTGCTCGGGCTGAAGGCCCGGTGGCTCGGGCACCTGCGCCGTGCCGGCCCCGCCGCCCGAGCCACCGGGCTCGAGGGTAGCGGTCGGGGCAGGACCACCTCCCCCACCGTAGCC
>JADGHJ010000254.1 GCA_019686175.1 Chloroflexota bacterium
GGCGGGCGCCGCCAGTCCGGGGCCCTCGGCAGGCCGTGGGGGCAAGGGCTGGGGTGGAGGCGCTGCCGGCTGAGGCGGCGCTTGCCCTGCTGCGCTCGGCGCCACGTTGGCCAGCAACGTCAGCGGTGCCGACGCGCTCGTGCCTGTCGCCAAACTGATGCGCTCGCCGGCGGCCACGGCTGGCGCGGGCGAGACGATGGAATCGGCGGGCAGGGGCGCGCTCGTGGTCGTTGGGGGGGCGGTGGCCTCCTCGGCTGGCGCCACCGCCACGACCGGCGGTGTCTCCACGGCGCTGGTGGCTGGCAGCAACTGGTCGAGCCGCTCGATCGCCGCGCCGCCGAGCGGAATGTTCGCCAGCTCCTCGTCGCCCACGAATACGGGGCGCACCGGGTAGCGCATGCCATCGCGGTACAGCCACAGGCTGCCGTCTGCCCCGCGCAGGAAGCGACCTTGCAGGGAGGGGTCGATCTGTCCCTGCGCGCCGGCCAGCCCGCTGCCCACGAGCACCAGCGTCAGCGCTGCTGTTAGCCACCCGGAGAGCCCGAACGATCGCCGCATCCGCGTCCACCTCGCCGATGTCCCCTCCAGCGCCCGCGGGAGGGCCAAGGTAAGAGGCAGTTCTGCCCGAGTTAGACAATCGGCGGGCGCCCGCCGGGCGTACAGGCGCCGCGACGCCGGAGCGTATAATCGCCCGCGGGGGACGGCAGGCGCTCTTGCGCCCGCGCACGCGCCTCGACCACGCTGAAGGCCCGCCGTCCTCGCGATCGCTCGCGACGTGACCGTCGCGTCGCGACCCGGAGGTACTTCGATGGCCCTGATCCTCCGCGAGGCCGATGTCCGCCGTGTCCTGACCATGGCCGACTGCCTGACCTGGCTCGAAGAGGGGTTTCGCGCTTACGCCGCCGGACGCGCGCGGAACCTGCCGCGCCGCCGCGTGCGCTGGCCCGAGGGGATCTTGCACACCCTGCCCGCCGCCGATCTCACCGTGGACGCCGTGGGGCTCAAGACCTACACCTCGGTACGTGGGACCACGCGCTTCCTCGTCCTGCTGTACAGCGCCAGCAATGGCGAGCTGCTGGCGCTGATCGAGGCTGACTACCTCGGCGCGGTGCGCACCGGGGCCGCGAGTGGCGTGGCCACGCGCTACCTGGCGCGCGACGATGCCCGGCGGGTGGGGATGATCGGCGCCGGCAGCCAGGCGCGCACGCAGCTCGCCGCCGTCGCGGCCGTGCGGCCCATCGAGCGCGCGGTGGTCTGGAGCCGCGATGCCGCGCGCCGGGAGCGCTTCTGCCGCGAGATGGCCGCCGAGCTGGGCCTGCCGGTGGAGCCCGCGGCGTCGGCCGAGGCAGCGGTGCGCGAGCAGGACATCGTGATCACCATCACCACCGCTCGCCAGCCGGTGCTCAGCGGCGAGTGGCTGAGCCCCGGCACGCATATCAACGCCGCCGGGTCGAACTCGCTGCTGCGGCAGGAGATCGACGACGCCACGCTGCGCCGCGTCGACCGGCTGGTGGTCGACTCGCGCGCCCAGGCGCCGCTCGAGGCGGGCGACCTGCAGGGCGCTGTCGAGCGCGGCCTGCTGGACTGGGACCAGCTCCCCGAGCTGGCCGACGTGGTGGCCGGGCGCGTGCCGGGCCGGCAGAACCCGACTGAGATCACGCTGTTCGAGTCGCTCGGCCTGGGGCTGGAGGACATCACGGTGGCCAAGCGAGTGTACGAGCGGGCGCGCGCCGCGGGCCTGGGCGAGGAGATCACGCTGTTCGCCGAGCTGCAGCCGCGCCAGCCGCGCTGAGTAGCGGGGGCGGAGAGCGCCGCCCCCCTGCTGCTTGGTATAGTAGCGTGTTGGGCCAGCCGCACGGCCGCGTGCGGACACCGGCCCCCATGCGCGATTCCTGAACGCCGAGGGGGCGCTGCCCGTGCAGGCGTGGAGCGCGCTTCGCGACTCTGACCTGGCTCGGAGCACGGCATGCACCCGACGGGCGATTGGCTCGGCCCGCTGCCCACCTGGCTGCTTCTCTGGCTCCTCACTGTGGGCGCTGTCGTCGCCTTCCTGTGGAGTGCCGGTCGCCTCGTCCGGCTCCTGCGCGCGGGCGCGCCCGATCCGCGCTTCGACCGGCCCTGGGAGCGCTTGCGCCAGGTGGTGACCGATGTCCTCGGCCATGGGCGCCTGCTGGCCACGCGGCGCTACAGCGGCCTGCTGCACCTGTTCATCTTCTGGGGCTTCGTGATCCTCACCATCGGCACGATCGAGCACTTCCTGCACGGGCTGGTTCCGGGCGCCCAGCTCCCACTGCTCGGCGCCTGGGGCCCGTACCGGTTCTCCCAGGACCTGTTCAACGTGCTGGTGCTGGTCGGCGTGGCGATGGCGTTCTACCAGCGCCTGGTGCTGCGGCCGCCGCGGCTGACCTACAATGCCGACGCGCTCCTGATCCTCGGCCTCATCGGCGCGCTGATGGTCACCAACCTGCTGGCCGCGGGCGCGCGCATCGCCCTGCACCCGCTGCCGGTAGATGGGTGGATGCCCGTCAGCCAGACCATCGCCGGGCTGCTGCGCGGCGCGCCGCCCGGCTGGCAGGAGGCGCTGTATCGTGTCGGCTGGTGGGGGCACGTCCTACTGGTGCTCGGCTTCCTCGTGTACATCCCGCACTCCAAGCACCTGCATATCGTCACCGCGGCGCCGAACGTCTACCTGCGCTCGCTGCGCCCCAAGGGCGAGCTACGCCCCATCGACATCGAGCGCGCGCTAGAGAACGACGAGCCGGTCGGGGTGTCGCGCATCGAGCAGCTCTCCTGGAAGGACCTGCTCGACACGTATAGCTGCACGGAGTGCGGGCGTTGCCAGGCCGAGTGCCCCGCCAGCTTGAGCGGCAAGGAGCTGTCGCCGAAATACCTGATCCTCGACCTGAAGGAGCACCTCCTGCACGACGAGGCGGCCCGCCTGCTGACGCGGCGCTCGCCCACGAGCGGGAACGGGGAGGCCGAGGCCGCCAGCGGGGCGGCGCCAGGGGAGCCGCGGCGCGCGCTGGTCGGCGAGGTGATCCACGACCAGGTGCTGTGGGACTGCGTCACCTGCCGCGCCTGCATGGACGCCTGCCCGGTGTTCATCGAGCACGTGCCGAAAATCGTCGAGATGCGGCGCCACCTGGTCATGGAGGCGAGCCGCATCCTGCCCGAATGGCAGAAGCTGTTCGATAACGTCGAGGCCAGCGGCAACCCCTGGCGCTTCCCGCGCCACGCCCGCGCCGACTGGGCCAAAGGACTCGGCATTCCCACGCTCGCCGAGCGGCCCGACGCCGAGTACATTTTCTGGGTGGGCTGCGCCGGCTCCTACGACGAGCGCAACATCAAAGTGAGCCAGGCCCTCGCCCGCCTGCTCGAGCGCGCGGGCGTCTCTTACGCCATCCTCGGCCGTGAGGAGAGCTGCACGGGCGATCCGGTGCGGCGCGTGGGCAACGAGTATCTGTTCCAGATGCAGGCGCAGCAGAACATCGCAACCTTGCAGCAGTACATGCCCAAGAAGATCGTCACCGCCTGCCCGCACTGCTTCAACACGCTCGGGGTCGAGTACCGCGCCTTCGGCGGCAGCTTCGAGGTGATCCACCACGCCCAGCTCCTGGACCGGCTGGTGGCCGAGGGACGGCTGCGGCCGCAGGAGCGGCTCGCGGCCACGCTCACCTACCACGACCCGTGCTACCTGGGCCGCTACCACGACATCTACGACCCACCGCGGCGCGCCTTGGAGGCGATCCCGGGGGTGCGGCTGACGGAGATGGAGCGGCACCGCGAGCGCGGCTTCTGCTGTGGCGCGGGCGGTGGCCACGCCTTCTGCGAGGAGCGGACCGGCCGCCGGATCAATCACCTGCGCGTGGAGCAGGCACTAGCGGTACAGCCGCAGGGGGTGGCCACCGCCTGCCCGTACTGCCTCATGATGTTCGAGGACGGCGCGCGCGCCAAGGAGGTCTACGAGACGCTGCCAGTGGCGGACGTGGCGGAGCTCCTGGAGCGCGCCACGCGCCCGGCCGAGGCGTCCTCTGCACCACCGGGAGCACGGGGAGAGCCCTCCGCTACTCCGCCCACGACCCAGGGTGAGGAGCAGGGTGCCGGGCAGCCGCTCGCGCGCCGCGGTCCACAGGACGGGAGCTGACCGTGAATATCGTCGTCTGTATCAAGCAGGTGCCCGATCCCGAGATCCCGCCGGCCGAGTTCAAGGTCGACGAGGCGGCCAAGCAGGTGGTCCCCCCGGCCGGCGTAGCGCCGGTGATCAGCACCTTCGACCTGCACGCCGTCGAGGCGGCCATCCAGCTCAAGGAGCAGCGCGGAGGCCAGGTGACGGTCGTGAGCCTCGGCGGCGAGAGCGTACGCGACGCGCTCAAGCGCGCGCTGGCCATGGGCTGCGACGCGGCGGTGCACTTGCAGGACGCCGCGTTCGAGGGTGGCGACAGCTACGCCACCGCCGTCGCCCTGGCCGCCGCCATCCGCAAGCTCGGCGCCTGGGACCTGGTGCTCACGGGCCGGCAGGCGAGCGACTGGGACAGCGGACAGGTGCCGATGGCGCTCGCCGAGCTGCTGGACGTGCCTGGCGCCACGCCAGTGCAGAAGGTCGAGGTGCGCGACGGCGGCCTGGCTGTCGAGCGGGTGACCGAGGACGGCTACCAGCCGCTGGAGATGCCCCTGCCGGCGGTGCTGGGCATCAGCAACGAGATCAATCAGCCACGCTACCCCACGCTCAAGGGCATCATGGCGGCGGGCAAGGTGCGCATTCCGGTCTGGAGCGCGGCCGAGCTCGGGCTGGCACCCGAGCAGGTCGGCGCGCGGGGCAGCCGCCTGGTGCTGGAGCGCCTGTACGTGCCGGTGCGCGACACCCACTGCGAGTTCATCGAGGCCGAGACCGGCGCCGAGGCCGGCGAGAAGCTGGCGCTGCGGCTCCGGGAGGCTCGGCTGATCTAGGCCCGGAGGCAGAGATGGCAGGCGGATGTGTGCTCGTGATCGGCGAGCCGGCGGAGGGTGCCGTCGCGCCGGTGACGCTGGAGGTGCTGGGCGCGGGGCGCGCCCTGGCGCAGCAGCTCGGCGTGCCGGTCGAGGTGGCGGTGCTGGGGCAGGAGGTCGACGGACAGGCCGCCGAGCTGATCGAGCGCGGCGCCGATCGGGTGCACCTGCTCGTCGATCCGCGTCTGGCACCGTATCAGGCCGATGCCTGGGTGCCCGTGCTGGCCGATCTCGTGCGCGAGACGGGCGCGCAGATCGTGCTGCTGTCGCACACGCAGACGGGGCGCGAGTTCGGCCCGCGGCTGGCGTTCCGACTGGGCACCGGGATCGTTACCGACTGCGCCGAGTTCCAGCTCGACGCGCGCGGGCGCCTGCGGGCGATCAAGCCCGTGTACGGCGGCAACGCGGTCGCCGAGTACACGATCGCGGGGGACGGCGTGCAGGTGGCCAGCCTGCGGCCGAAGCTGCTCGATCCCGCGCCGCCCGTACCGGGGCACCAGGGCGAGGTCGTGCGGCCCCCCGTGCGCCTCGACGACCAGCAGATCCGCACGCGGGCGGGCGAGCGCGTGCGTGCGGCCATGGCCGGGCCCGACCTGGAGAACGCCCAGCGCGTGGTGGCTGGTGGGCGCGGGGTGGGCGGTCCCGAGAACTGGCGCCTGATCGAGGAGTTCGCCGACGCGATCGGCGCGGCGGTGGGCGCCAGCCGCGCGGCGGTCGACGCCGGCTGGGTGCCCGGTCCGCTGCAGATCGGGCTCACGGGCGCCAAGATCTCCCCGCAACTCTACGTCGCGGTGGGTATCTCGGGCGCCGTCCAACACATGGCGGGCTGCCAGGGCGCGCGCACCGTGGTGGCCATCAACCGCGACCCGGAGGCCAACATCTTCAAGCACGCGCACATCGGCGTGGTAGGCAACGTCAAGGAGGTCCTCCCCGCCCTGACGCGCAAGTGCCGGGAGCTGACCGGCCGCTAG
>JADGHJ010000255.1 GCA_019686175.1 Chloroflexota bacterium
CATCGGGACCGTACTCGCCCTGCTCGTCCGTGGGGGTGGGGAGCGGGGGCATCTGCTGGGCTGCCAGCCACTCCTCGGCCGTGCCCAGCGCCAGCACGACGGCGCCCGGCGGCGGCGCGGGAGCAGGGCTGCCCTCCAAGCGTCCCTGACTGGCCAGCCCACGCCACTCGCGCTCGGCCGGCTCCAGCGGCAGCGTGCCGCTGTTGCGCACGCGCAGGTCGATCGACAGGATGTCCCCCGCCTCGACCACCTCCCACCGCGGTGCGACGGCGAGCAGTTCAGCGGCCAGGCGGGGCACGTAGCCGAGGCGGTCGGCCGTCTGGCGCCGCAGCGTGCCCAGACTGGCGTACAGCCGCACGCCCGGGCAGTCGGTCTGCGCGGCGTCGCGGTGGCCGAGCAAGGTCGGTACCAGGCGCTCCCCGAGCGGCGTGTTGGCCAGCGGGTCGAGCGCCAGCACCTCGGCGCGCCAGGCGAGCAGCGCGACCAGCGCGCCGAGCAGGTCGTCGGACGGCCACATGCCGTCGTAGCTGCCGAGTGCGGCGATGCCCTCCACCAGCGGGTTGCTGCCGCGCAGGTGGCCCCCGATCACGTGGGGGCCGCCGTAGCGCCCCTCGTAGATCGTGCCCAGCCAGTCGACCAGGAAGTGGTAGCCGATGTCGCCCCAGTCGAGGATCACCGCGTGATAGTAGTACACGGAGCGCACGGCCGCGGCCGGATCGGCCCCGCCGGTCGCGCCCCCCGTGTGGTGGAGCGCGACGTGCTCGGCGACGTGGTACTCGGGCACCCACCAGCGGCGCGTCTCGTCGGCGCCCCACGCGGTGCGCGAGATGATGCGCGGTGGCGGCAGGCGCCCGCTCGTACGAGCCGGGGCGCTGGCGCCGAGCAGGCGGACGGTGGCCCGCTGGGGCGCTTCGACCCCGTGCGCCGGGAGTTGGGCGCGCAGGGTGGCGGCGTCCGGCCCGGCCGTGGTGTCGAGCAGCACCAGCTCGGGCGCGGGCTGGGGCGTCGCCACGCGGTACTGCACTACCTGGCTCGGAGGCACGAACAGCAGCGTGCTGTGGGGGCCGGCCGGACCGTCCGGGTCGAGCGGCAGCGGTTGCCAGGGCGTCCACTCGACCCCATCTACACTGGTCCGCGCTTCCAGCGTCGCCCCGCCGGCCGGTACGCCCGCCGGCCAGAGTGCGCCGATGGTGTTGAACGGATGACGGGTCTCCTGCGGCGGCGACACCCAGCCACCCGGCGCCGGCTCCAGCCGCGCCGGCACGCGCAGCGCCCGGGCCTCCTCGCCCGCCACCGCCCGCCACGGCACGGCCAGAGCGGCGAGCGCCGCGCCCGCCACCTGCAAGAAGGTGCGGCGGTGATATCGAGGCCCCCGTTTCCTACTAGTCGAGCGCATGCGACGCATTCTACACTTCGGGGGCTGCCGGCGCGGCCGGCAAGTTCCCCGGCGGCCCGGAGAAGCACTCGTGCTACCCGCTGCCTCGTCGCAAGCTACCATCTGCCCGGCGCGCATGCAGTGGGGCGCCGAGCCCGACCTGGTCGGGCCCCGGCACTACTACCGTGTGGGGCTGATGGCACGGACGCTCCGTGCCTACCTCCCGGCCGATGGCGCGCCACGCGTGTTGGACGCGGGCGCCGGGCGGGGCACGCTGGCGGCGCTGCTCGCGAGGGCCGGCTACCGCGTCACCGCCCTCGATGAGTCGGCGGCGTTTGTCGCCTACGCGCGCCACCGTTGGGCGCGCGGTCCGCGCCGCTCGGTGCTCGTGCGGGGCGACGTGCTGCGTCTCCCCTTCCGCCCGGCGGCGTTCCAGGCCGGGGTGTGCGGCGAGGTGCTCGAGCACGTGGCGGACGACAGCGCGGCCGTGGCCGAGCTGGCGCGCGTGCTGCGCCCCGGCGGCGTGCTGGTGGTCACCGTGCCGGCTGGCGCCGGCGCCTACGACTGGCTCGACCGCTGGGCAGGCCACGCGCGCCGCTATGAGCCGGCGGAGCTGGCCGCGCGCCTCACGGCCGGCGGCTTCGTCGTCGAGCGCCTCTGCCGCTGGGGGTTTCCGTGCGGGCTGCTGTACGAGCGCTGGGTGCAGCGTCCCGTCCTACGGCGCCACGCCCACGGCCGGGGCGGGGGCGCGGCCCGCCGGCTGGGCCAGGCTCCAATTGTCCAGTTCCTCCTCGGCGCGCTGTTCCGGTTCGACGAATACTGGTCGGGCGCGCCGTGGGGCCCCGGGCTGCTCGCCGTGGCCGTGCGCCGCTGAGCACGCCCTGGTATCTTCCCGAAGAAGCGTGCTGCAGGGAGTGGAGCTGCTGATGTCGCGCCGCGCCGCCGCGCCACGACTTCCCGCCCCCGTGCCGCCCACGCTGTACTCGGAGGAGCTGCTGCTGGCGTTCACCGGCGGCGACTATGCCGAGTTCCTGCGCACGCGTGGGGCCGGGCTGCGGCCTCGCCTGCGGCGCTCGCTGGCCCTGGCGCGCCTGCGCCCGGGGCTGCGCGTGCTCGACCTGGGCTGTGGGCGCGGCGAGGTGACGCTCCACGCCGCCGCGCGGGGGGCACACGTGTGGGCGCTCGACTACTCGCCCGACTGCCTCCGGCTCACAGCGCGCACGCTGGCGCTGGCCCCGGCGGCGGTGCGGGCCCGCGTCGAGCTGGTCCAAGCCGATGCCACGGCGCTGCCGCTGCCCACGGCCGCGGTCGACCGCGTGCTGATGCTCGATGTGGTGGAACACCTCCATCCCTGGCAGCTCGCTCGGGCTCTGCGCGAGGTCCGGCGCGTGCTGCGGCCCGACGGCTGGCTGGTGGTGCACACGGTGCCCAATCGCTGGGCGCTGCGCTATGGCTACCCGCTCCTGCGGCTGGTGCGGCGTGGGCTGCCCGCCGACCCGCGGACGGCGTACGAGCGCCAGGTGCACGTCAACGAGCAGGACATCGTGGGCTTGCGCCGGCTGCTGCGGCGCTGTGGCTTCCTCCCGCGCCTGTGGCTGGAAAACCTGACGGTCGAGCAGGCGGCGTGGCGTGCGCGCTGCCTGGCGGATGACGCGCTAGCGCGGGACATCGTGGGCGCGGCCCGGGGCGACGACGTGCGCGTGGGCGCCTACCCACTGCTGCGGCGCCCGCTGGTGCGTCGGCTGGTCCGACTGGCGATGCGCACCCCGCTGTGCGCCGTCGCCGCGAACGATATCTACGCGGTGGCGCGGCCCACGCGTGATCTCCCCTCCCCGACTGGTGAGCGGAGAGCAACGAGCGGAGAGGAAGCGAAATAGGTCGGTGAGCCGAAGCAGCGGCCGTGGAGCGCTTGTGAACGCGTCGGATGCGGCGGAGGTCCTCACGATCGGCCACTCGAACCACCCCCTGGCGGCGTTCGTCGCGCTGCTGCAGCAGCACGCTGTGCGCCGCGTGGTCGATGTGCGCTCCGAGCCGTACTCGCGCCACGCGCCCCACTTCGCCGGCCGCGCCCTGCAGGCCAGCCTGCCCGCCCAGGGGATTGCCTACCAGTTCCTTGGCCACCTGCTCGGCGGGCGCCCACGCGCCCCCCGGCTGTACCTGCCAGCGCGGCCGCGCGACGGCCGGCGGGTGAGCCCGCTGCGCTTGCCTCATGGTTATGTCGATTATGAGGCGCTGGAGCGCACCTCCGCGTTCCAGCAAGGCCTGGCGCTCCTGGCGGCCGAGGCTCCGCGCGAGCGCCTCGCGCTGCTGTGCAGCGAAGAGGATCCGGCGCGCTGCCATCGCCACCTGCTCATCGCCCACGCCCTGGCCGCGCGGGGCATCGCCGTCGCGCACATCCGGGCCGACGGCCGCCTGCAGCTGGCCGCAGCGCTGTTCGCCGCCGAGCGCTCAGCTCCCGCCCGGCAAGGCTCGCTATTCGACGCCCTCGAGGAGGCCCAGCCGTGATGGCGCCGCCGCGACCCGAGTCGGCAGCGGGACTGCCCGCCTCGCAGCGGGCGGTGACGCTGTACACCATCGGCTTCGCGCGCAAGAGTGCCGCGGCCTTCTTCGGCGCCCTTCAGCACGCTGGGATCCGCCAGCTCCTGGATATCCGCCTGCACAACGTCTCGCAGCTCGCTGGCTTTGCCAAGCGCGACGACCTGGCGTATTTCCTCGACGCGCTGTGCGGCGCGCGCTACCGGCATGAGCTGCTGCTTGCCCCCACCGCGGAGCTGCTGGCCGCCTACCGGCGCCGCGCACTCGGCTGGCCGGAGTACGAGCGGCGCTTCCTGGCGCTGCTGGCCGAGCGGCGCGTGGCGGAGCGCCTGCCCCGCGAACTGTTCGCCGGCCCCACGGTGCTGTTGTGCAGCGAGCCCACTGCGGCGCGCTGCCACCGGCGCCTCGTCGCCGAGTATCTCCAGCGGGCCTGGGGCGGGCTGACCATCGAGCACCTGGAGTAGCCGCCATGCGGATCGTCGTGAACCATCTCACGCGCATGCAGCCGGGCTACATCTGTGTGGCGGGGCTGGACTGGGAGAGTGGCCAGCACGTCCGGCCGCTCCCGCCGGAGGGGCGGCTGCGGGCCGCGCTGCTGGCCCAGCATGGCGGCCCGTTCGCGCTGGGGGCGATCGTCGAGCTGGGCGAGACGCGGCCCGTGGGGCATCCCCCGGAAGTCGAGGACCACCGCTTCGCGCCACGCGCTGCCCGACAGATCGGCCTGCTCTCGCCGCGCCAGCTCTGGGAGACGCTCCAGGCGGTGAGTGCACCGCGGCTGCGCACGCTGTTCGGCGATGCGCTCACGCCGCGGGGGCGGCGCGGCTGCGGGGTGGACTACGGCGCGGGCAGCGTCTCCCTGGGCTGTCTGGTACCCACCGGTCCGCTGCACCTGTACATCCAGCCACGCGAGGGCCGGCCCGGTCAGGTGCGCCTGCGTGTGGGCGACGGCGAGTTCGACCTCGACCTGGCGGTCACCGACATCACGCTGTACGGCCCCGACCACGTCCAGCCCGACACGGTGGGAGTCGCCCGGGTAAGCGCGGCCCTGCGCGCCGGCCACCCGGTGCTCCTGAGCGTGGGGCTCACCCGCGCGATGACCCACGACGAGGGCATACCGCCCACGCACTGGCTGCAGGTGAACAATATCCACCTGGAGCCGGGCGACGCGTGAGAGAAGCGGATTATGAGTATGTCCGATGAGCGGCCGCGCGACGCGCACCCGGTGGCCGGCGTCGTGAATGGGGAGCAGGCGCGTGCCTGGCAAGGTGAGGAGGTGCACTGGGTCGAGCACGAAGAGCATTACAACGCCTCGGTCCGGCGCCACAGCCTCCGGCTGTTCGCTGCCGCACGCATCGGCCCGGGCGATCGTGTGCTCGATGTCGGCTGTGGCTGCGGCGAAACGACGCGCGCGGCGGCCCGGACCGCTAGCTCGGGGATGGCCCTGGGCGTGGATCTGTCGGCGCGGATGATCGCGCGGGCCCGCGAGCGCAGCCAGGCAGAAGGGCTCACCAACGTCCGGTTCGAGCAGGCCGATGCCCAGGTGTATCCGTTCGCCGAGCAGGCCTTCGATCTCGCCATCAGCCGGTTCGGCGCCATGTTCTTCGCGGATCCCGTGGCCGCTTTCCGGAACATCGGCCGCGCCCTGCGCCCGGGCGGGCGTCTCGCACTCCTGTCCTGGCGAGAACTGGGCTGCAATCCCTGGTTGCTGGCTCTCCGCCAGGCCCTCGCGGCGGGCCGGACGTTGCCGGCGCCCCCCATAGGGGCGCCGGGGCCCTTTGGGCTCGCCGACGCGTCGGCTGCGCGCCACCTGCTCACGGCAGCGGGGTTCGTAGACATCGCCTTCGAGGAAGTGAACGAGCCGGTCTGCCTCGGTACCGGCAGTGACGATGCCTTTGCCTTCGTGCGCACCATGGGGATCACCCGTGAACTGCTCCAGGACCTCGAGGAGGCCGCCGCGGGGCAAGCTCTGGCAGCGCTGCGGCGCACGCTGGCCGCGCACGACAGCGGTCAGGGGGTGCTGCTAGACTCCCGCGC
>JADGHJ010000256.1 GCA_019686175.1 Chloroflexota bacterium
CCTGGGCGGCAGAGATGGTCGCGCTCTACCCGCCGCCCCAGCCCCCGGAGTCCACCGCGCAGAACCAGCCGTAACCGCGCCGCCCGCGGCCTGGCCCGGGCGCTGGCCCGCCCCTACCAGCGGGGCGGGGCCGCGGGCAGCCCCCAGCGGTTACTCCGCGTACCAGATGATCACCGTCACGATCACTTTGCCGCTGCCGTCGGTCGCGGCACACGGCTGCGCTGCCGCCACGCGCGCCCGCGGGTGCTGTTGCTGCCAGCCGCGTAGCGCCTCTTCCAACGCCTGCGGCTCCGCATAGACCACGCTGACCTTGTTCGGATTCATGGGGACTCCCCCTCCCGTGTCGTGATATCGGTAGTCATTGGCTCGGCGACCGCGAGTCCGCGCGAGGCGAGCTTGCTCTCGATCAAAGCGGCCACTGCCGCTGGATCGAGCGGCCGCTCTAATCGCACGGCGAGCTCGGCGGCCACCTCTGCCACTGCGCGCGGGCGCGCCAGCAGCTCGGCCAGCCGATACAGCGGCTCGCTGACCGCGTAGCGGTGTCCGCTGGGCGCCACCAGCAAGTAGAGCTCCGCGCCGCGCCGCTCGCCGCTAAGCGCCGTGCCGGCCAGGAGGCTCACGCCCGGGGCCAGCTGCCAGCGCACGTTCTCGGGCGACGCCACGGGCTCGTCATGCGACGCTACCACGCGGTCCACCCTCCATCGACCGCCAAGATCTGCCCGGTGACCATCGCGGCGCTGGGGCTGGCCAGGTACACCACCGCGCCGATAAGGTCCTCCGGCAGCCCCAAGCGGCCCCGCGGGATCCGCCGTACGTAGTAGTCCACAAACGCCGGCTGCTCGCGCAGGTGGGCGTTGTGCACCGTCGCGGTGTACGTCGGGGCGATGGCGTTCACGGTGATCCCGTACGTCGCCCACTCCACCGCCAGCGTGCGCGTGAGGTTCACGATCCCGCCCTTGCTGGCCGCGTAGGCGCCGCGCCCCTCGAACCCCACCAGTCCGAACTGCGAGGCGACGTTGATGATACGCCCGTGGCCCCGCGCGGCCATCAACCGCCCCACCGCTTGCGAGCAGAAGAAGGTGCCGCGCAGGTTCACGTTGTGGGTCAGGTCCCAGTCCTCCGGGGTGATGTCGAACGCCGGCTTGACGATGTTCACCCCGGCGTTGTTCACCAGGATGTCGATACGGCCGAAGCGCTCCTGGACCGCCGCCACCGCCTGCCGGATGCTCTCGAGGTCGGTGACATCGAGCGCCACGGCCAGCGCCTGGCGGCCGAGCGCGCGCACGTCGGCTGCGGTCTCCTCGGCGAGCGCCAGGCGGGACGGCATCTCGCTCGCGGCGATGTCGGCGCCGGCGTGGGCAAGCCCGAGGGCCAGCGCGCGGCCGATCCCCGGGCCGCAGCCGGTGATCAGGGCCACCTGCCCGTCGACGCGCATGCTGGGAAAGACGACGGCCATCGTCAACGCGCCAGCAGGCCGCCGTCGACGTTCAGGCTGCTGCCTGTCACATACGCGGCCTCGTCCGAGGCGAGGAACAGCGCGGCGGCGGCCACCTCTTCCGCGCTGCCCCAGCGGCCCATCGGCTCGACCTGGCTAGCCACGAACTGGTAGTAGGGACTGGGCGAGGGCCGCGTGGGGTCGGCTGCCGCGGGATCGGCCACGGTGTGCAGGGGCGTCCAGATGAAGCCCGGCAGGATCACGTTCACGCGGATCCCCTGCTGCGCGTACTCGATCGCGGCGGTACGAGTGAGGCCGATCAGCCCCGCCTTGGCCGCCGCGTAGGCGCTGCACCCGGGCACCCCGGCCAGCGCGAGCACCGACGAGATGTTCACGATCGCGCCGCCGCGCCCACGCAGCATGGCTGGGATGGCGTACTTCATCATCAGGAAGGTGCCCGTCAGGTCGACCGCCAGCACATGGTCCCACGCGCGCTCGTCCACCTCGTGGGTGAGGCGTCCCGGCACCGTCACGCCCGCGCTGTTGACCAGCACATCGAGCGCGCCAAACGCCGCGACTGTCTCGGCCACCAACCGCCGCGCATCCGCGGGCTGCGCCACGTCGCCGAGCAGCACGCGCGCCTGCCCCCCGACGGCCGCGATCGCCTCGACCACTGCCTGGGCGCCCGCCGCATCGCGCCGCGTGGCCACCACCACCCGTGCCCCCTCGCGGGCGAACAGCAGCGCGGTCGCCCGTCCGATACCGGAGGCGCCGCCGGTGATCAGCGCCGCCTTGCCGTCGAGTCGGCCCACGGCGCCCCCGCTACCAGCCTGGCCCGCGCCAGCCGGGGCCGTGGAGCCCGCCCATACCGCCCGTCCAGCCGCCCATTCCGGCCGCACCCGTGTTCCGTCCGCGCCAGGCACGCACCAGGTGCACCGCCATGCTGACCAGCCCCACCACAAGTAGCGTGGCGAAGGCGCACTGCGCCAGCGTCAACAGCTGCACGGTCCGGTCGCCCTCGCCGGCCAGCAGCCCGCGCAGGCTCTCCCAGGCCGCCGCTACGAGTAGCGGGTATGACAGCAGCAGCGCCGGCAGCAGTACGAACAGGACCAGGAGGAAGTACAGCAGCGAGAGCACAAACAGGGTGGTGAACAGCACCAGCGCCACGCGCGCGCTCGCCCCATAGGCGCGGAGCTGGTTCTCTTGCGCGGCGATCATTTGCAGCATGGGGTGCTCGGCCAGCCGCGCGATATGCAGCAGGCGCCCCAGCTTGAGCAGCACGCCCGCCGTGAGCGTACCCAGCTGCTGACCCACGCGCTGGTGCAGGTTGGTGATGCCGGTGGCGTCCGACACCGCCCAATAGCCGTCGAGCTTGAACAGCGGGTTCAGGTTCATGAGCATCCCGATGTCCATCGCCAGCACCACCCACAGCGGGAGCGTGCTCCCCGTGAGGGCGGCGACGACGGCCAGCACGATCACGCTCATGGACTGGAAGTACACGCCCCCCAGGTCCACGACCAGACGCTGGCGCCGCGACAGGTGCCAGACGTCGGTCACCTCGACCATAGCCACGAACATCGGGCCTAGAAAGCCGATGCTCATGGGCCCGTGGCGCGCGCCGAAGTAGCGTGCCGCCGCCGCGTGGCCCAGCTCGTGCCATGGCAGCACGAGCTGCACGCAGATCATGGCGACCAGCACGGCCAGGAGCGGGAAGTTGGTCGGCGACAGCGTGGCCAGCAGTGGCGCGAGCTGCTGGTAGCTGTACAGGTGGGCCACCGCGATCGCGGCTAGCAAGGGCAGCGCCACGGCCGGCACGTACAGGCACTTCAGCGCCTCGGCCACAGGCTCCAGCAGCCGCGGTGGGACCACCGGCAGCCGGGCCAGCACGCCCAGCGGGCTGTCCATCGTCGGCGCAGGCGGGGGTGGCAGCGGTGCCGGCTCGTCGTCGGTGGCCAGGATGCCGAGCGGCACCAGCTTCCGCTCGATGATGGTGACCACGTCCTCCGCGGTGACCGTTCGCCCCAGCCGCGCGCCCAGCTCGGCCGCGATCGTCGCTGGCGTGCGCTGGCCATCGAGCAGCGTGGCCAGGTGGTACAGCGGCCCGGCGATCTGGAAGTTGCGCCCGTTGGGCAGCCGTAGGAGATACATCTGCTCGCTCGCGCCGCTGTCCAGCTCGGTCAGCAGCACGCCGGGCAGCAGCCGCGGCGCCGGCGTCTCCGTCGGCAGGGCCGCCACGGCGCCGGACCGCGTCGCCAGGCTATCCGACATGCTCGCTCCTCGCCCCGTCACAGAGTGGAACGGTAGTCCGCGCGCGGCGGACCGCTGCACGGGTACCGCGCACATTCTACGCGACGGTGGCGCTCAGTCTCCGAAATTGGGCAGGTAGCCGCGCTGGCCCCCGGGGTAGCGACAGAACATCAGCCCCCGGTACAGGCCCTTCTCCGTCCACTTGCGGACGAAGTAGTCGTAGTTCTGGTCGGTCACGTACTTGGGGTCGGCGTGGTGGTAGAAGTCCACGCGCCCATCGATGTAGCCCTTGTAGCCGCGCTCGTAGATCTGGAACAGGAAGTCGAAGTCATCCCACTGGCTGCGCACGAACCGCTCGTCGAAGCGGATGCCCAGGTCGGTGCGGAACATGAAGCACGCCCCGCCGAAGGCGATCTCGACGATCTGGCCTGGCGCGACTGCGGCGGCGCTGGCCAACGGCTCGCCGTTCATGCGGAGCTGCCGGCCGGACACGGCGCCGGCGCCGGTGCGGTCCATGGTCTCGCGCAGCCGCTCCAGCCAGCCGGGCGTCAGCAGCACGTCGTCGTCCAGGAACACCGCGTAGCGGGTGCGCACCCGGTCGAGCGCCAGGTTCTGGTTCTTCACTGCGCTACGATGGCCGACCACCAGGATGATGTTGTACGGGCTGCGCGTGACCTGGGTGAGGTTGGCCAGCAGGGCGCGCGTGCGATCGTTAGGCTCGTAGCAGCGGATGAGAATGTCGGTCATGCCCGACTCCTCCTCGCCGCCCTCGCCCCGCGAGTCCGGGGTGACCACGCCCAGCGGGGCGAGCTTGTCTTCGAGCAGCCGCGCCACCTGCTCCACCGTCACGGGCCGGCCCATCTCCTGCGACAGCCGCTCGGTGATCTCGGCCACGGACCGGTGGCCGTCGATCAGCGCCACCAGCCGCTTGAGCGGCTCGGTGAGGCCGTACGAGCGCCCCTCGGGCAGCTCCAGCCGCCAGGGCGGGTTGCCGCCCTCGTTGGGCAGTATGAGCGCGCCGGTGGCCAGCAGCGGCACCCAGGCCTCCGGGCCATCCTGGCGGGTGCGCCCCTGCACCTCCAGCGTGGGGGGTGGCCCCTGCCACGCCCGCGGGTAGCCAGGACCGAAGCGGCGCTCGAGCCAGGCGATCGCCTCGGCGATCACGACCTGCTCGCGGGCGTGCGAACTGAAGGTGTGGTCCGATCCCTCCAGGATGCGCATCTCCAGCCCGCGCCCGGGCGCCTTGCCCAGCCAGGCCTCCGCCAGGGCCAGGAGGCGCTCGTGCTCCATGTAGGGGTCGTCCGTGCCGTGCAGCAGCAGCAGCGGCCCGCGCCACGTGGCCAGATGCTCGAAGAAGTCGAGCGTGTCCGCTTCCGACAGGCGCGGCAGGCCAGGCAGCACGCCGCGGTAGTGGAGGCGGAAGTGCTCATCGAAGTTGACGATCCCCGCGCCAATGAGCCCGTCGGCCCCGTCTAGCGCCGCCACCCGTGCCGCGATGTGCCCGGCCTGGCAGGCTCCGAAGAGCACCACCTTCTCGGGCTGAGCGACCTCGTGTAGCACGCGCAGGGCCAGGCGCGCATCGTCGATCATGGAATCTAGCAGCAGGTGGCGCTGGCCGTCATCGTGCAGGTCGCCCTCGCTCTCGCCGCGCCCCCGGAAGTCGACCGCCAAGGTCGCGTAGCCGGCGGCGGCCAGCGCGCGCGCCAGCCGCACGTTGAGGCGGTGCGGCCCGCTCTGCTCCAGTACGAGCACGCCCACCCGGGGCCCGGGCGGCAGCGGCATATGCGGCGGGCGGTACATCATGTACACGCGCTCGCCATTGAGCTCACGGGTGATCGGCACCGGCGCCGTGGCCGGCCCCGGCACGGGCGTGGCCACGGCTTCGCTGCGCTCTATCAGCATCGCTTTTCCCCGTCCCTCCCCTCGCGCTCGCCGACCGGGCCGAAGCAAGGCATGAACGCCGTGCCCAGGCGATCGTAGGTGTACATGGCCCAGCCGCGTAGCAGTCCCTTCGCCATCCATTTGTTCACGAAATACACGAGGTTCTGCGCACGCCAGACCTTCGGGTCGTTGTGGTGCCAGAAATCGACGCGTCCATCCACCAGCGCAGTGTACCCGCGCTCGTAGAGCTGGAACATGAAGTCCACATCGTCCCACTGGCTGCGCACGTACCGCTCGTCGAAGCGCAACCCCAGGTCCGTCCGAAACATGAAG
>JADGHJ010000027.1 GCA_019686175.1 Chloroflexota bacterium
CGGCTGGTTCGACCCGCCGGGCGCTGGGGCCGTCGGCGCCGCTGGGGTGCTCGTGCTGGCCCCGGTCGTGATGCCCGTGGTGGGCTGCAGCGGCCCGACGCTACCGACCCCAGTGCTCGTCACCCCTTCGCTTGGGGTATTGACGTTGGTCGCCGGTGTCGCGATCCCCGCGCCCGCTACCCCGGTACCGGTGGCAGCGCCCGCGCCACCAGTAGCCGCTGGCAACGCCTGCCCGGGCGCCGCGGCCGATGGGCCTGCGGACGGGCCGGCGAGGTTGGGGGCTTGCTGCGGGGCGGCTACCCCTGCCGCACTGCTGGGCACGGCCCCTGGCGCCGTTTCGGGTACGGCACTGCCACCCACACCACCGCCGCTCGCGCCACCGCCACCGGCCGTGCTAGGCGCCCGGCCCGGCTCGCCGATCACCATGGCCGTACTGTGACTCGGCACGGCGGGCGGCCGCACGGTCAGCGCGGTGCCGGGCGCCGCGGCCTCGTTCTCGGGGGTCTTGTTGAAGAACAGTTCGCCACACGCTGCCGTCGAGGGCTGCCAACTCCGACATCGACTACCTGGGCCGAGACGCGCGGCGCGCCCGCGAGCAGCAGGGCGTCGCTCAGTGCGGCAGATGCCGCTAGCCCTCCACAGATGCGACGTTTACTCATGCGCCCTTGCCTCCTTCGGTTCCTCCCACGAGCCATCAACAGGGCCTTGCCCTTTGCAGCTGAAGCAGCCAGCCCAGCCGCCGGCGAGCCCTTCACTTCCCGGCTGAGGGTGCAAGAGTAGTGCCGCTCTGGACGACGTCCGCTCCGTCAGGCTCGATGGGGGAGCGAGCAGGAGATCGGAGATCGCATGCCCTGCTGTCAGGATCTCGCCTGTTGCGCTCCAACCGATTTGCCGTACACTCGGAAGCTATCCGCACGCGCAGGAGTCAAGCACGATGTATCCTGCCCGATCGGCTACCACGTCGGTTCCGCGCGTCGAGGTTATTCCTCCCATTATTCGGCGCAATACCGTGCTGTTAGCGATCACGCAGGCGTGTGTCGGGATCGGGACACAAATGGTGCCCACGCTCGGCGCTATCACGACAGTCCAGCTTACCGGAGCGCTCGGCCTCGCGGGCTTGGCTACCAGTATTCTCGGGGCGACCCGCCTGATAATCGCGTACCCCATCGGCATGGTGATGGACCGCTACGGACGCCGAGCGGGGCTGGCGTTGGGGCTGGTGTGGTGCATGCTGGGCGGGTTGGGCATCGGGACGGCGATCCGCGGCCACTCGGTGAGCGGCTTCTTGATCGGCACCGTCCTGCTGGGCAGCGGCGTGAGCGCCGTGCAGCAGCTGCGGCTGGCGGCCGCCGACATGTACCCGCCGGAGCGGCGCGGCCAGGGCATGGGATACGTGCTTAGCGGCGCGCTGCTCGGCGCTCTAGCAGCGCCGGGCCTGGTGAGCCTTGCCCAGCACTTGGCACATCGGACCCAGGTGGATCCGGTGGCCGCGGCGTGGCTGCTGGTGCCGCTGGCCTGCCTGCCCAGCCTCGGCCTGCTCGCACTGATCCGTCCCGACCCACGGGAGATCGCCCGCGACCTGCAAACGTACTACCCGCGGTATGTCCCGCCCGCGGGCGAAGTCGCCGCCGACTCGGCCCGTGTGGACTGGAAAACGCTACTGGGCTACTACCCGAGACAGGCGGCCTTCGCGAGCAGCTTCTCAGCCCAGGGCAACATGACGATGCTGATGGCGATGACCTCACTGGTCCTGGCACACCACGACCACGACTTGACGGCGATCTCATTGGCCATGGCGATCCACGTGGTCGGTATGTTCGGCCTCTCGCTGCCGTTGGGCAAGCTCGCGGATAGCCTCGGGCGCCGCAACGTCATGCTGCTCGGGCTAGGGGGCGGGCTGGTGGGCGGCCTGCTGGTGAGCCTGAGCAGCGGCTACTGGCTGGTGACGGCGGGGACCTTCCTCGTTGGTCTCGGCTGGTCGGGGGTGAACGTCGGCGCTGCCGCGCTGCTGGCCGACACGACCGGGGCGCTGGAGCGGGGCCGCGCGATCGGGCTGAACGACGCGCTGAGCAGCGCCGGGGCCGCGATGATGCCACTGGTGGGGGGCCTGCTGCTCGCCTGGGCAGGGCTGCCGTCGCTGGCCCTGGTGAGCGCGGCGCTCACACTCGTCCCGGCGGTGCTGCTCCTGCGCCTGGCCGAGCCCCAGCCGGGCACGTACCACTGCCCGCCATGGTGCCGCTCAGGCAGCGCGCGGTAGGGCGATCTGGACGGTTGTGCCGCGCTCGGGGCCGGCGCTCTCCGCCCAGATGCGGCCGCCGTGCAACTGCACCGTGTGCTTGGCGATGGCGAGGCCCAGCCCGGTGCCGCCACCGGCCCGGGCCTCGTCAGCCTTGTAGAAGCGCTCGAAGATGCGGTCGAGCTGCTCAGGCGCCAGGCCCACGCCGGTATCGCGCACGCTGAGGCGTACGCGCCGCGGTTCGGCCAGCGCGCTCACCACGATTTCCCCGCCCGGCGGGGTGAACTTGATCGCATTGTGGATGACGCTGATCAGCACCTGGGTGATGCGCTCGGCGTCGACGATCATGCAGGGTAGCTCGGGGGGCAGCGCGGCGCGGAGAGTGACCCGGGCGCGCTCGGCGAGCGGCGTGAGCCGGCGCACCGCAGCCTCGACCAGTGGCACCGGGTCGGTGGGGGCGAGAGCGAGTTCGACCCGGCCTGCTTCGAGCCGCGACAGCTCCAACAGTTCCTCCACGAGCCGGTGCATGCCGAGTACCTCCTGCTCGATCCGCGCCAGGAAGTCGCGCGCCACCGCGGGGTCCTCGATCGCCCCATCTTGCAGCGTCTCCACCATGGCCCGCACCGCCGCGATGGGCGTGCGGAGATCGTGAGAGACGTTGGCCACGAAGTCGCGGCGCACCATCTCGAGGCGGCGCAGCTCAGTGAGATCGTGCAGTACGAGCAGCAATTGGCCATCGGCGGCGCCCGGCAGGGGGGTCACGGTGGCGCGCAGGAAGCGGCGCGCCGCCCGCCACTCGACAAACGCGGACGTGGGGACGCTTCCAATCGCCGCCTCCTGGACCAGCGCCACCAGCTCGTGGTCGCGTAGCACCTCGGTGACCGTGCGCCCGGCGGCCAGTGACTGGCGCACTCCGAGTAGCTGCTCAGCGGCGGGATTGAGCCGGGTGATCCGGCCGCCCGCGATGATGACCACGCTGTCGGCGAGGTTGGCGAGGATGGCATCCAGCCGATCGCGCTCGGCCTCGCGGAGGCGCAGCTGCACCCGCACGGTCGCCAGCAGGCGCTCCAGCGCGGCGCCCACGCGCTCGACCTCGCGCGGCACGTCCCGCGGGAGCGGCGCGGGGCGCGCGTCGGCCAGGTCGTCGGCAGCGGCCAGCACTCGCGCGCGCAGGACGTCGAGGCTGCGGTGCAGGCTGCGCCCGAGCCCCCGCGCCACCGCCAGGCTCCCAGCCATCGCGCCGAGCCCCGCTAGCCCGAGAAGCCAGCGAGCACGCGCGGCAGGATCGGGCGCCGGGGTCGCCTGGGTCACGCTCAGCCAGGCGCGCGGGGCTGCGGCGTCCCCCACGGGCACGCGCGCCGCGCTGAGCGCCGTCGGCCCCGGGGCAGCTCGCAGCTCTCCGGGAGGCGCCGCGCGCCACTCGCGCCCGTCCGCCGCGTCCAAGAGGACCTGGGCGTCGGTAGCAGCGGCCACACGCTCGGCCAGGGCGGCGGGGTCCAGGCGCTCCGGCGGGCAGCTAGCCAACGTCGTGCAGCCCGCCGCATCGAGTGCTGTCGCTACCAGCTCGGCCGCCACCCGGGCCGCTGCCTGCGCCTGGCTCGCGGCGCGGATACGCGCATCCTGGGCGAGCAGTGGTGGCAGCACCAGCAGCAGGATCACCACAGGCAGTAGGGCCATCCCTGCGGTGGCGAGGACGAGCTGGAGACCGAGCCGACGCCCCAAGGGGCTCTCCTACCTTCACCGACACCGACCGACGGGCTAGGTGGGGTCACGGAACCGGTAGCCGACCCCCCACACCGTCTCGATCCAACGTGGCTCGTCGACGCGGTCGCCCAGCTTCGTGCGCAGGCTGCGGATATGGACATCGACCGTGCGGGTGTCGCCGGCGAAGTCGTAGCCCCACACGCGGCTGAGCAACTGGCTGCGGGTGAACACCTGGCCGGGCGAGCGGGCGAGAAACGCCAGCAGGTCGAACTCGCGGGGCTTGAGCACGACCTCGCCCCCTTCCACCAACACGCGCCGCTGCCGGAGCTGGATGGACAGGCCGTTGGCCTCGAGCGTGTCCGGGTCGGCCGGCGCAGCGGCGCGGGTCGGCTCGGCGCGGCGCAAGATCGCCTTGACCCGCGCTACCAGCTCGCGCATGGAGAACGGTTTCGCCAGGTAGTCGTCGGCTCCAAGCTCGAGGCCGACCACCCGGTCGACCTCGCTGTCGCGCGCGGTGAGCATGAGGATCGGGATGTTGCTGCGCTCGCGCAAGCGCCGGCACACTTCCAGGCCGTCCATCCCGGGCAACATCAGGTCGAGGATGACCAGGGAGAGGTTCTGTGTGCGCGCGAGGTCGAGGGCGGCCTCGCCGTCGGCGGCCTCCGTGACTTCGAAGCGCTCGCGCCGCAAGTTGTAGCCGACCACATGCCGCAAGTTCGGCTCGTCGTCGACGATCAGGATCCGCGCCATGCTCGCAAGGTCCTCTCGCCGGGCGGTCGCTAGCGTGCCGCCTGCTACCAGGAGTGTAGCGCACGCGGCAACCAGCGCGAGGGGCCGCGGACGGCGGGTGTAACACCCTCCGCGGCCCCATGCCCATGCCCGGCACCGGCTAGTTCAAACGGGACAGCGCTTGCGCCAAAGCCGTGATCTGCTGCGGGTCGTGGAACGGGTTGACCTGCTGGCCGTCGTTGTTGGGCAGCGGCACCGTGACGACGTTGGTCACCGACTCGCCGGTTTGGACCTGCACCATCAGCAGCGGCGGCATCTGCGGCGTGCGGCCGCCACCGGCCTGGCCAGACCGCCCCCCGCCCTGGGGCTGGGGCGGCTGGAGCTGGTACAGCGTCGCCTGGGCGCCCTGTACGTTGACCGGGCTGCGCTGGACCCCGTCGAGCTGGATCCAGAACGGCATCCCGGCCTGCTCGCGGAAGTCCCGCAGGAAGCGCTCCCAGTCGGCGCGCGGCTGCTGGATGAGCACGACATACGGCGTGGCGGGATCGTCGCGCGTGCCGTAGGCCAGCATCACCTGGCGCGGCTGGCCCTCCTGGTCCGCCACGAGCACGTCGTTCAGCACCAGGCTGTTCTGGCGCTGGCCACGAATATCGGTGAAGCCGCGCTGCAGCGGCAGCTCCTGACCGAGCCAGTACAGCGGGAAGCCAATGCGGCGGGCCCGCTCGAGCTGCTGGTCCAGGCTGGCCTGCAAGCTCTCGACCGCCTGAATGGTCAGCAGGTTGCTGTCGACCGCGGAACGGTCGAGCAGCTCGGTCCGGTTGTAGGTGGCGGTGCGCACGCTCAGCTCGCGACCGCTGTTCAGCTCGGTCCCTCGCGCGGTCTCTTGCAGCGGCAAGCTGGTCGCCGGGTCCAGGTACAGCGTGTACTCCTGCTGCAGGGTGACCGACTCGGTCTGCTGCTGGCCCGCCGGCCCCTGCTGCCCTTGCTGGCCGGGCTGGACGACCGGCCGCTCCACCGTCTCGCGCCGGCTGAAGGTCAGCTTCACCGCCTCGCGCCCCCCGAACTGGTCGTTGGGAGTCGCCGCCACCTCATCGACCGCATTGACCTCGCCCGCCATGTAGGCCGCGATCAGGCTCGGGGCCAGCACGCTGAAGGCCGGGTTGCGCACGCGCTCGCGGACATCGTCGCGCACGCTGACCTTCGTGACCTTGTTGAGCGTGGCATCGTAGGTGGCGATGTCCCACCCGTCGACGACGAGCACCGTGACCAGGTTGTTATCCCGCCGCACCTCTTGCCGGGCCTTCCGCTGCTCGGCATCGATCCAGATGGTGAACTCGGTGGTGAGTTCGCCCAGCTCCGTGCGGTCGCGCACGGTCTGTTGGGCTCGGAACACCTTGCCCGGCTGCCCGATGGCGCTCGCTGCGCGCTCCAGCCAATCACGTGCCAGTTCGTCGGCCGCTGGCGCCGCTGTCGCGCGACCGCTAGACGCCACCGTGGTGCTCAGCGCCAGCAATAGCCCCAGTCCGAGCTGGATGTGGCGCCGCAGCCGCGGCCCGCACCAACCCATAACCTCCTCCTTCTCTCTCGGTCCTGCCGTGGCCACCTCGCTCGGACCACAGCCCTGGCCGGCGGAAATTGTACCGCAGCCACGCGGCCCGGCGCGAAAAGCGCGGGCGGGCCGCGTAGCAAGGGAAGCGGGCGGCACGCATCTTGCAGGGGCTAGGGGAGGGTGTCTTGAGGCGCGCGGGCGGCGCGCCCAGCCGGGCGCCCCCGGGAAGTAGCCAGGTGGCGTGGTAGCCACTAGAGAGGGAGTTGGGATCATGGCCCAAAGCAATCCACCCAATGTGCAGCGGATGTCGCGGGCCGAGGCAGCACGGAAGGGCGGACTCGCCGTGAGCGCGAACCGCGAGCACATGGCCCGGATCGGCCGCAAGGGTGGCCAGACGGTCTCGCAGAACCGCGAGCATATGGCGCGCATCGGCGAGAAGGGGGGCGCCGCTCGCCGTCGCGCCACCAGCTAGCCACGCGCTGATCAGCGGCGAGGGGGCGGCCGCGGCGGCCCCGCGCGCCGCCCCCCCCCCGCGCGCCGACCGGGCGCTTTCTCCATGCTAGAGTGGAGCAACAGCGCAAGGAGCACGAGCGGGCGTGGCACCGCAGCCCAGGCAGATCGCGATCGACGCCGCACGGAGAGCAGGGTACCTCATCCGTGAGCAGTTCGGGCGAGTGCAAGCGGTCGAGCTGAAAGGTGAGCGCGACCTGGTCACCGCGGTCGACCGCGCCGCCGAGGCGCTGATCGTCGAGCAGATTCGGAGCGCCTTCCCCGACCACACGATCGTCGCCGAGGAGGGCACCGGCGGTTCCCCGCGCGACGCGGCGCACTGCTGGTTCGTGGACCCCCTCGACGGCACCACCAACTACGCGCATGGCTACCCGTTCTTCGCCGTGTCGGTCGCCTATGCCGCGCGGGGAGAACTGCGTGTCGGAGTCGTCTACGATCCCCTGCACGATGAGCTGTTCGCGGCCGAGGCCGGCGCCGGCGCCTACCTCAACGCCCGGCGCCTGCGCGTGTCCGCGACCGCCACCTTGCAGCGCAGTCTCTTGATCTCGGGCTTCCCATACGGCCGTGGCGACATGCCACGCGCCCTGCATCTATGGACGACGCTGATGCCGTTGACCCAGGGGTTGCGCCGCGACGGCGCGGCCGCGCTCGATCTATGCTATGTCGCGGCCGGCCGCTGCGACGGTTTCTGGGAGCGCCACCTCCAGCCGTGGGATATGGCCGCGGGTGCACTCATCGTGCAGGAGGCGGGCGGCCAGGTCAGCGACTTCCGTGGCGGCCCACTCGACCTGTACCGCGGCGAGGTGGTGGCCACCAACGGCCGCATCCACGACGAACTGGTGGCGGCGCTGGTCGCGGCCGAGGGCGCCTAGCGCTCCTCGTCGACCACCACAATGGCGCCGCGCTCCAGCGGGAAGCGCTCGCACAACGCCCGCACCTCGGCGCGGCAGCGCGCCAGGTTGTCGGGGTCCGGCCGCGTGATGGCCGAGACCAGCAGCTCGGCGACCTGCTCCATCTCCGCCTCGCCCAGGCCGCGCGTGGTCATGGCCGGCGTGCCGAGCCGCAGGCCGCTCGTCTGGGTCGGCTTGCGAGTGTCGAAGGGGATCATGTTCTTGTTGGTCACCAGCCCGGCCGCCTCGGCGCGCGTGGCGGCCTCCGCGCCCGTAACGCCCAGCGGCGTGAGGTCCACCAGCAGCAGGTGGTTGTCGGTGCCCCCGGAAACGAGGCGCAGGCCGCGGCGCGCCAGCGCGTCACCGAGCGCCTGGGCGTTACGCACGACTTGCTGCTGGTAGGTGCGGAAGGCGGGATCGAGTGCCTCGCGCAGGGCGACGGCCTTGGCGGCGATGGCATGGTCGAACGGGCCGCCCTGCAGGCCGGGGAACACGGCCTTGTCGATGGCGCTGGCGTACTGCGCCTTGCACAGGATCATCGCGCCGCGCGGTCCGCGCAGCGTCTTGTGCGTGGTGAAGGTGACGACATCGGCGTACGGCACCGGGCTGGGATGCACACCGCCGGCGACGAGCCCGGCGATGTGGGCCATGTCCACCATCAGCAACGCGCCCACCTCGTCGGCGATGCTGCGGAAGGCGGCGAAGTCGATGAGCCGCGGGTAGGCGGTGGCGCCCGCCACGATCAGCCGCGGCTGCTCGCGCTGGGCGATGGCGCGTACCTCGTCGTAGTCGATGCGCTCGGTGTCGCGCCGCACGCCATAGTGGACGAAGCGGAACAGGCGGCCCGAGAAGTTGACGGGGCTGCCGTGGGTGAGGTGGCCGCCCTGCGCGAGGTCCATGCCGAGGATCGTGCTGCCCGGCTCCAGCAGGGCGAGATAGGCGGCCATGTTGGCCGGCGAGCCGGCGTGCGGCTGGACGTTGGCGTGCTCGCAGCCGAACAGCTCCTTGGCCCGCGCGATGCACAGCGCCTCGATCTCATCGGCGAAGCGGTTGCCCTGGTAGTAGCGCTTGCCGGGGTAGCCCTCCGAGTACTTGTTGGTGAGCACCGAGGACATCGCTTGGCGCACCGCGACCGAGGCGTAGTTCTCCGAGGCGATCAGCGCCAGGGTGGTGCGCTGGCGCTCCTCCTCGGCCTCGAGGATGCGCGCCACCTCCGGATCGACCGCCGCCACGTCGCGCACGCGAGAGCTAATGGCCATTCCACACTCCTCAACCGGTCTCGGCAGGCACCAGAAAACCCAGCTCGCGCTGGGCAGCCCCGTCTTCGCTCCCAGTATAGCCCGCCGACGCCCGAGCGCGGCGACGCCATAGGTGCCAACGCGGCGCGCCGCAAGGGGCCGTTATACTTCCGGCAGACGGGCGCGCCGTCGGCTTGGCCGCGTCGCTGTTGGGACGAAGCTACGTGGAGGACTGCATGGACACACCCCAGCCACGCTTGGAGTCCGAACACCGCGAGAGCCCGGCCGCGGGCCGGGTGCCGTTCGGGATCGCTCGCACGCAGAGCCAGCGCATCGAGCTGGTGTTCGCGCTCCGGCAGGGCGGAACGCTGCCGGTCACCCACGATCTCGGCACTGCCGTGACGGCGGACGTGCTCGACCGCTACTGCGAGGAGCTGCGCCAGGCGATCGCGGCGGGCAAAGAGTGGTGGGCGTTCGCGGATGCCTGGGGCGGTAGCGGGCAGCGCGCCTACGTGGACCTGAGCCAGGTGGTGGGTTTCACCGCGCGGCCGGTGCGCTAACGCCCTAAGCCACCCACCCGAGTGATGGGCGCGCCCGCGGCGGCCGGCTGATCCAGCCGCGCTAGGGCAGCTCTACGCGCAGCTCGGCGGACACGGCGGCCACGATCGCGGCGCGGCGCCGGCTCCAGCCGCTGTCGGGCGGCACCACGCCCAGTCCGGCCAGCGCGCCGAGCCCCACGGCGCCGAGGTACAGCCAGTCGGCCAGCCCGCGTCGCAGCCACGCCTCGTTGCCCTCGCCCCCCAGCACGAACTGGAGCTGCCAGTCGCCCCAGTGCTGCCGGATGGTGAGCGCGCGCTCGAAGCCCGCCTTGCTGCGCGGGTGCGACTGGAGGTCGAGCTGCGCGTACAGCTCGCCGATCAGTGGCGACACCCGTCCGGTGGCCTCCAGCGCGCGGCGCGCGTCGGCCGGCTCGACCGGCTCGCCCCGCAGCCACGCGGCAGCGGCCGCCGGCTCCTGGACGACCTGCAACGCTAGCACCAGCGTGTCGAGGTAGCTCAGCCACACGCGGCAGGCCTGGAGGTACAGGCCACGCTGGACCAGGTAGTAGCTGGCCAACAGGTCGTCGTAGAGGCGCACCAGGCAGGCGGTGCAGGCCAGGCGCGCCTCCTCGCCGGGCCAGAGGAGGCGGGCATCCTCCTCGGCGGCCCCTAGCAGGTCGAGGTAGACGGCGAGCACCTCCTCGGCCAGCGCGCCCTCGCGGCCGGCGGCCGCCCGCACCCGCTCCAGCACCCGCGCCTCGCGCACGGCCACCGCATCGTAGCGGCGCGCCCAGCCGCCCGTATGCGCTGCCTGCTCCTCAGTCACGGCACCGCCCTGGGCGCGCGGGGACCAGCCAGGCGTACAGGAGCGCCTGGGTGACCCCCCAGACTAGATTGACCACGAACCAGCGCCCGGCGATCGACCGTGGCTGGCGCGAAGCGGGCGCCGAGATCTTGGTGGCGGGCAGCAGCAGGAAGTGGCCCAGCACCCACACGGCCGCCCCGTAGGCCAGGCCGTGCAGCAGCACCGGCAGGTGGAAGGTGGACTGGAACAGTGCGTACACCAGCCCCCAGGTGCCGCCGTAGGCGAAGTGGGTGAACCAGACCCAGTTGGCGTGCTGCCGCTCGGTCAGCTCGACCTCGAAGATCCCGCGGGCGAACTTGGTGACGATGCGGTGGGGCGGCGGCGGCCCGCGGCGAGCCAGGAACTCGGGGGGGGCCAAGGGGCCGAACAGCAGGCGGCCGAGCGAGTAGCTGACCACTGTCGCGAGCGCCCCCGCGAGCAGGCCCTTGCTCACCACCGCCAATGGACTGGGCGCGCTGGCCATCGCATGCTCCTAGCTGTGTGGTTGTGTGCCCGGCGGCCACGACGAGGATCAGTAGCGGCGGCCGGCTTGCCGCGTGATATCGAACCGGGCCGTGTCGGCGATCGCCATCACCGCCATCACCCCGGCCTGCACGGGGTCGGTGACGACCAGGTCAGCCGCATCGGGCACGGTGCCGGCCATGTTGAGCGAGATCACCAGGATACCCTGGGCGCGGATCTCGTGGACCGCCTGGGTGATCTCACCGCCCATGAGCGCCCCGGCCAGCACCAGCGCCCGCGCCCGCGGCAGCCGCGCCACGGCCCGCACTGCCGCCGCCAGCGTCTCCTCGCCCACGAGCGGGATGGTGTCCACCGAGATGCACTCGCCGCGGATGTTGTGCCGGTCGGCCTCCGAGACCGCGCCCAGCATCACCTGGCCGACTTGCGCGCCCCCGCCGATGACGATCACGCGCTTGCCGTAGATACGGGAGAAGGGGCGGAGCTGCTCGACGCGGAGGACCACCTCCAGCGCGTCGAGGTCGCGCACGATAGCGTCGAGGTCGCGCACCCCCTCCAGCTCGAAGTACAGGCTGGCCTGGCCGCTATCGCGCGCGTGGATATCGACGTGCGCGATGTTCGCCTGGTGCGCGGCCAGCACCTGGCACAACTGGAGCAGGATACCGGGCGCATCCCGCGCCCGCACTAGCAGGGCCGTGGTGTCGTCGCGCTCGCTCATGCGCTTCTCCGGGGCTAGGGATTCTTATAGGCCCCGCCGGCCAGCGTGTCAATGCGAGCCGGGCGGCCGGCCCAGCGTGTACAATGGGCCACGATGCGCATCCTACACGCCATTACCTACTACCATCCGCACCTGAGCGGCCTGACGATCTACGTCGAGCGGCTGGCAGCCGCGCTCGCCGCGCGGGGGCACGCAGTGACCGTGCTGGCCTCGCAGCACCAACCGGAGCTACCCCGCGAGGAGCGGCGCGATGGCGTGCGCGTGGTGCGCGCGCCGGTGCTGCTTCGCCTCCACAAGGGAGTGGTGTCGCCCGCGTTCACGGCGGTGGCCTGGCGCCTGCTGCAGGAGCACGACGTGCTCAACCTGCACCTGCCCCTGCTCGAAGCGGGCTGGCTGGCGGCGCTGGCGCGCTACGGCGCCAGCCGCCCGGTGGTGCTCACCTACCACTGCGATCTGCGGCTGCCACCCGCTGGGGTGAACCGGGCGATCGAGGGTGCGATGGCGCTGACCCACCGCCTGGCCGGGCGCCTGGCCAGCCGCATCGTGACGTACACCCGCGACTATGCGGTCCACTCGCCATTCGTGTCGCGCTACCTCCCGAAGGTGGAGACGGTGTTCCCCCCCGTGATCCAAGCGCCACCACCGCCGGGCGCCGCCGAGGCACTGCGGGCGCGGCTGGCGCCGCGGGGCGAGTACCTGGTCGGCTTCGCGGGACGCGTGGCCACCGAGAAGGGGATCGAGCACCTGCTCCAGGCGCTGCCGGCGCTGGAGCGCCTGGTGGGCCCCGTGCGCGTGGCCTTCGCGGGCCCTTATGAGGGCGTGGTGGGCGAGCGCTACTACGAGCAGCTCGGGCCGCTGATCGCGCGCTACCGCACACAGCTCGACTTCCTGGGCGCCCTGCACGGGGCGGACCTGGCAGCGTTCTACGCCGCACTCGACTGTCTGGTGCTACCGAGCGTCAACTCGACCGAATCATTTGGCATGGTCCAGGTGGAGGCGATGCTGTGCGGCACGCCGGTAGTCGCCTCGGCGCTGCCGGGCGTGCGCCAGCCGGTGCGCGTGACGGGCATGGGCGAGATCGCGCCGGTGGCCGACCCGGCCGGGTTGGCGCTGGCCCTGGCGCGCGTCCTGCGCCACCGCGCGCACTACCTCCGCCCGCGGGCGGAGATCGCGGCGCACTTCGACCCTGCCGCCACGACGCGCTTCTACGAGACCCTGTACGCCACGGTCAGTTACGAGCGCGCGGGCGCGGGCCAGCTCGCGCCGGCCTGAGTCGCTGGGGGGCGGCTAGCCACTAGGGACGGACTGCGAGACGCGCCCGGGGGCGGGCGCCGGAGGAGAGGGAGGACCATGTTGTTGCGCCGCGGCTTTCCACTACCCACCATCCTCGTCGCCCTGCTGCTGGCGACAGGCTGCGCCGGAGGTGGCCAGCCCGGACGTAGCGGCGGGGCTGCCGCTAGCACGCCTGTCCCTGCCGCGCCCGCCAATACCGCGGCGCCGGCCGCACCCGCGAGCACGGCGGCGCCGGCCAGCACGCAGCCGCGTGCCTACCAACCCACCCCGCTGCAGCCGCCGGTCACGGTGCGCGTGGGCACGGTGAACTCGACCTCTGACGCCGGCATCTTCATCGCCATGGAGAAGGGGTACTTCCGCGACGAGGGGATCGAGGTCGAGACGACGAACTTCCAGACCGCGGCGCAGATGATCGCCCCGCTGGGCACCGGCCAGCTGGACGTGGCCACCGGCGCGATCGCGGCCGGGGTGTTCAACGCCGCGGCGCGCGACGTGCCGCTGCGGATCGTGGCCGACAAGGGCAGCACGCCCGGCCCGGATTGGGACTTTTCGGCCCTGATGGTGCGCAAGGACCTGATCGACTCGGGGCGGGTGCGCGACTACGCCGACCTGAAGGGGATGACGATCGCGACCACCTCGCCCGGCAACTCGACCGAGGTCGAGGTGGTGTGGGCGCTAGCCAAGGGCGGGCTGGCGTTCGAGGATATCCACTACACCTCGCTCAGCTTCACCGACATGATCTCGGCGTTCGCCAACGGCGCCATCGACGCGGCGATCGTCATCGAGCCGTACATCTCGCGGATCGAGGCGCTGGGCACGGCGGTGCGCTGGCACGGCGTGTCCGAGTTCTACGGCAACCACCAGGTGGCGGCGATCCTGTACGGGCCGGGCTTCGTGCGCGACCAGCAAGAGGTGGCCCGCCGCTGGATGATCGCCTACATCCGCGGCCTGCGCGATTACAACGACGCCTTCGGCCCCAAGCGCCAGGGCCGCGACGAGGTGATCCAGATTCTCACCAAGCACACGCCGATCAAGGACCCGCGCGACTACGACGCCATGCGGCCTGCGGGGCTCGATCCGGACGGCAAGCTGAACCTGGAGTCGATCACCACCGACCTCGAGTATTACCAGCGCGCCGGCCACGTCACGCAGCCGATCGATCTCAGCCGCGTGATCGATACCAGCTTCCAGGAGTACGCGGTCAGCCGGCTGGGGCCGTACCAGCGCTAGGCGCGGCGATGTCGAACAGGTGGCGGTGGTCCTGCACCCAGCGGAGCAGGTGGGCGATGCCCTCGCGGGCGGGGATCGTCGGCTGCCAGCCGAAGGTCGCCGCCCGCCGCACGTCGGAGACGTACACCTTCTGGTCGCCCGGCCGCCACGGCCCGTAGCGCACGGGGATGGGGCGGCCCAGCAGCTCCTCGAGCAGCGGCCCGCACTCGGCCCATACCGCGAGGGCGTTCGCCGGCCCGCCGCCCAGGTTGTAGACCTGCCCGGCCGTCCGGTCCAGCCGCGCGTACGCCAGCGCGAACGCCCGCAGGAGGTCGTCGACGTGCAGCAGGTCGCGCACCTGCTTGCCGTCGCCGTAGATGGTGAGCGGCCGGCCCAGCGCCGCGGCGATCACGAAGTGCGCCACCCAGCCCTGGTCCTCGTTGCCGAACTGGCGGGGGCCGTAGATGCAGCTCATGCGGAACACCACGGTGCGCAGGCCGTAGATGCGGGCGTAGTCGCGCACGTACTGGTCGGCGGCGCCCTTCGAGCAGCCGTAGGGCGAGTGGAAGTCGAGCGGCTGCGCCTCGTCGATCCCCTGGGGCCGGTCGGCGTAGGCGTAGCGGGTGGCGTGCTCCACGACCGGGACGGTCTCCAGGCCGCCGTACACCTTGTTGGTGGAGGTGTAGAACACCGCGCAGCCATGCTGGCGCGCCGCCTCGAGCACGTTCAGGGTGCCCCGGGCGTTGACCTCGAAGTCGTGCACGGGGTCGGCCACCGAGGTAGTGACCGCCACCTGGGCGGCCAGGTGGAAGATGACATCGGCGCCCGCGGCGGCGGCGCGGACGGCGGCCGCGTCGCGCACATCGGCCTGCACGACCTCCAAGGCGGGGCCGAGCGTGGCGCGCAGCCAGGCGAGGTTGCGCTCGCTGCCCGGGCGCGCTAGGGAGTCGAGCACGCGCACGGCATGGCCGCGATCGGCCAGGTAGCGCGTCAGGTTGCACCCGATGAACCCCGCCCCGCCAGTGATCAGTGCCCGCATTGCTCCCTCGCTTCGACAACGTCGCGCCGGAGTGTAACAAGCCCGCTCCGGCGCCCTCAATCCGTCCGTCCGGACACGCATGGGGCGGTGCGGGTTATCTCCAGTGAGCGGCGCAGCGGGGATTGTGACGCGGTTCGCAACCCCGCTGTAATCGCCAGCATACGCGTTCCCGGTTAGGCCGTGGCACACTCCTTGTATAAGGGCAGCAGGCCAGTTCGTGGCTCACGGAATGCGCAGCCAGTGCCGATCATACCAACAACAGAACCGGACGTCGTGGAAACGAGGACGATGATGAACGGGACCAAGAACTACGATCCAGAGCTGCGGATGTTCCGCGAGGCGCCGAAGCCGGTAAGTATGGCCCATCTGCGTTTCCTGCGGTGGCTCGCGGAGCGCGGTAAGCTGGAGCACCCGCCGGCCGGCCCGCCCAGCGGACCACTTGCCGAGCCACCACCCGCCCCAGGGCTCGACGAGGCGGCGTGACCCGCGCCGGCCCCCTCAGCGGTACAGCTCGTCGAGCAACCCGCTGGTGGCGAGGCGGTCCACCAGGGTGTGATCGATGAGCGCCTCCGCGCGTGGCAGCGGGGTGTTGGGGCGCGCCTGAAGCGCGAAGTCGATCGCGCGCTGGAGCCCCTCTACGGACATGCGGGGGACCCGCTCGAGCAGCCGCTCCCCATAGAGCGTGTAGGCGTCGGCGAGCCCGTCGGGGTCGTCGAGCTGGGTATAGCGCTGGAGGAGCTCGCGTGCGAAGTCGGGGTCGCTCTTGGTACGGGCGATGCTGGCGAACAGTCCGCGGAGGAACCGCTCGACATAAGGGTAGCGATTCGTATAGGTGCGCTTGGAGATCCAGATGGCGGCGCCCGGCCAGGGCGGCCCGTCGCTGAGATCGCCGAAGTCGGTGTAGCCCTCCTTGGCGATGATCGTGCTGAGCGGCGGCGGCAGCGCGATCGCCTGGCCGTTGCCTAGCTTCAAGTGCTGGATGCGCTCGGCCTGGTTCGGGCCGACCCAATAGCCGGCGAGCTGTGTATCGGGGTCCACGCCCACCCGCCGTAGCGCCTCGCGGGTCTGGAAATCGTTCAGCGAGCCCTGGGCGTTGATGATCGCCGCCTTGCCCACCAAGTCGTCGGGCGTAGTCACGTCGGCGGCAGCGATGAGGCGCTGATCGAAGCCGTTGTGGGTCCCCCCGATCACGACTACCTCGCCGATCGCCACGGCACTGGCGAGCAGCGGCAGCGAGGGCGGGGCGACCACCACGTCGACGTTGCTGTTGGCCGCGGCGGACAATGCGAGCTGCTCGGTTGGCAAGGGGACGAGGGTCACAGCCAGCCCTTCCTGGCGGAAAGCACCGCCATCGATGCCCACCCAGTAGGGTAGCAAGTACCCGGCGACCTGCGGAAACTGAGTGATCCCCACGCGGAAGGGAAGCGCCGCGGCCGTGGGCGTGGGGCCGGTGGCGCCACTCGGGGCGGTCGCCGGCGTTGGTGTGCTCTCGGGTGCGGGCGACGCGAGACAACCGGCCAGGCTGAGCGCCAGCACGAGCAGCGCCGCCACACGTAGCCGTCCACCATCTCGCCGCACCGGTCACCTACCTCTCGCCGCGCTGGTCCGCCGCTCGGCGCGATGGAGGCTACACCGCGATCCGTCCACCCGTCAACTCGCGCTGGCCCGACCGTGCAGGCACCACACGGCCGGGCCGGCAGAGGCAATGGCGTGGCAGCCGGGCGAGCGGCGCGGCCGCCGTGCGCGCTAGCGCCCGGAGCGGGGGCGCTCCGGCGCGACCGCGGGGCCGACGGTGGGGCTCGGCTGGCTGGCCCTCGCCTGCAGGGCGATCGTCTGCTCGGCGGAGCGGTTGTTGGCCTCGTTCATCTCCGCGACCTGGCCTGGCGCGTCGACCAGGACGACGAACCGGTGCGGGCCCGGCGGGAGCGTATCGACCAGGAAGCAGTGCTCAGACACCTCGCTGACCGCGAGGGCCGGCATCGGGAAGGTCCCCCAAGTGGGCACGGCGCCGTCCACCTGGAGCGCGATCTGGAAGGGGCCCGAGGGGCGCTGTCCCTGGTTGAGCGCGGAAGGGCACACCACGGGCCGCCCGTCGTCTAGGGCGAACTGCCGGAGATTGTGCGGGACGAGGTCCGGCAGCGGGGTGCGGCGCACCTCATAGACCACGGTGATGTCGAACCCACCGTAGCGGAGCCGCTGGCTGTGGCGGCCGACGCTCCAGCCGTCCCGCTCGCGCAGGACCAGGTCGGCAGCCGGTGCCACGCCATGCTCAAAGCCCATATCCGGCAGCGGGTCGCTTTCGCTGGCGCCGAGGCGCAGCGCGAGCACTTCGCCAGCGCGTACACCGATCCCGGCGTCGGACGACGCGGCGGTGCGATCGCGGTTGTCGCTGTTCGCGCTCGGCATTACCCGGTCGAGCTGGTGCACACTCCCGGAGCTGGCCGAAAACTGCCAGCTCTCGCCCACATACCCGCGGTACACCCCGCACCCATCGCGGAGGGGATCCCCGCCGTCTTGACACCCCAGGTAACGGTCCACGCGGGCCCATACCGTGAACTCGCCCGCGCCCCACCAGTCGCCATCATCGTAGATGGTGACGTAGTTGACGACGAGCTGCAGCCGCGCGACCGGCTCGGGTCCATGCCACTGGGCGTGCGCCGGGGACGCGAGGACAGCGGTCCAGGGCAGCAGCAGTCCCAGGAGCCCCAGGGCCGTAATATGGCGTCGGACGGACGCGACGGTGCGGGCACCTCGACGGGACATCATGATCAGCTCCTCCCCTTCGATCTTCGATCTTGCTGCCGCGCGATCGCTGCTGGGGCTGGCCCCGCTGGTCCCTGACCAGCACCGTCAGCGTATTGACTCGATTCTAGCGGCACTGGGCGAAGGAGTCTGTAAGCGGCTTCACCTCTGGAGGATGACCTCGATTCCAGATGGTGATGCCCGCAGTATACCTGTCAACGCCTACACATCGGTGAGCGTTCGAGTCCCTGGTCTGTGGGGAGGAGCGATGGGTCGATCTGCTCCGCAGTGCTGCCTCTGGCGACCGGGAACGGTAACTGCGGGCAGCCTTGCTGGCGGCGCGATGCCGTCACCGCTCCGCGCAGCTACTCGGCCAACCGACGGCTACGTCGCTGTCCGCCCCGAAACTGCCCGTGCCCTCGCACAAGTGGAGTGGCAACCACCGACGGCATCACGCCAATCTGCTGCAAGAAGCCGGGCACATCTTTACTCCGACCACTTTTCCGCGAGTTTCCCCTCGGCGATCCGGTGTCACGCTGGACGCGACTCAAGGACGCTCCGGACCGAGGCGCTGCAAGCACTCGGTAACGTTGTCCCCTTCGACGTGGCGTTCTTCGCGACGACGGATCCCGCGACGGGGTTGTTCACCAGCGCGGTGGTCGATGACATCCTCCACCGAGCACATCGTCCTTCCTCGAGGACGAGTTCCTACAGGATGACGTCAACAAGTTCGCTGAGCTTGCCCGCACCCCTCGGCACGTGTGCAGCCTCGCTGAGGCGACCAAACGGCGAGCTGGAGCACAGCCCCCGCTATCGGGACATCCTCGCGCCGCTTGCCCTTGCGGATGAGCTACCGGCGGCGCTCACCGTGGGCTCCTCACGTCGGCATAGGCGCACCAGGACAAATCGCGGTGATCCTGGAGGAGGCGCGCCCCACGGAGATCGCGCCGCTGATCGCACAGGCATGCGCCCTCTCCAGGCGCGAGAGCGAAGTCATGCGCTTGCTCGTCCGCGGGCTCTCCACGGGCGCAGGTGTTCGCGCAGCAGTACCGGCCGCGCATCGCTGCGGGGAGGCGGCTCGGACCCGAGGGCTTCTTCCAGGTTGACGCAGGCCCGAGCATCTAGCTCACGCGAGGTGCTCGCGCCCCTGCACCGGGAGCGGTGCTTGGATGGCCACTTAATTGCCGCTCCACACCGCCGCCGGGCCAGGAAGCCGCCTATAATTCCCTATATGCAGCTCCTGTTCGAGATGGGCGACCCCGAGCGCCCGCGCGGCCACGCGCTGGTGTACTTCCGCGCGCCCGATGGCGCGATCGTGGCCACCTACCTGGTGGTGCTGCCGATCGGCATCGAGCTGGGCAAGTACGTGCCGCCCCTGTTCGCCGGCAGTCTGGGCGGCCTGACGGGCGGCGCGATCTCGCCCGGCGTGATGCCGTTGCCCCCCCTGCCCGAGGCGGTGGAGAGCGTCGCGGTCCTCGAGCGCTTGGCGCGCCTGCGCCACGACGACCTGCTGTTCGGCGGCGACCTGCCCTCCACGGCGCCCGACCAATTGCTCGCGGCGGCCGCGCGGGCGGCGCACGAGTACGCCGAGCGGTTCGAGGCCTATGCGGCGCGCGAGCCGGCCGAGCCGCCCCCAGCGCTGCCGGAGCTGGACGCCGAGGACCTGCTGCTGCAACTGATGAGCGACCGCGACCGGCTGGGCGAGTTGGCCAAGCGCACGGGCCAGTTGCGCTACGCGGTCGAGGGCAACGACCCGCAGGCGGTGGCCGAGGCGGTGGCGGCGATGGAGCGGGTGGCGCGCCACCTGGCGCCGAAGTATCGCGCCGCCGAGCTGATTGCCGCGGCGCAGCAGCCCGGCCCGCGCGGCCAGCGCCTGGCCGACCTGTACCTGCAGCGTGCCTACAAGCTGGCCGCCGAGGAGTTCGACGCGCTACCGGCGCTCGATGCGGCGATCGCCGCCGAGCAGGAGGCGGGCTAGCGCCGGCGGGCCGCGGCGCGGCGCTTCGGCTGGGGCATCCAGCGACGGCGCCGCTCGGCCTCGGTGTACGCCTGGGCCAGCGGCGGATACCGCACGCGCCAGAACCGCACGTAGTACACCGTTACGGCGAGCAGGACGAGCACCGTCAGCCAGAACCACAGCGGGCGCGCGAACAGAGGCGAGCCGATCAGGCGGCACAGCACCCAGAACAGGCCGAGCCCTCCCAGCACCCCGTACCACGTCGCCATCTGTCGCAGCAGCCGGATCTTCAGCCGATGGCCATGCGTGAGCCGGGGCGCGGCCAGCGCCAGCGCGATGCTGCCGAGAGTGAGCACTGCGAACGCCACGCCCAGCCCGAGGTACACCGGGTGCAACGTGCCCTCGAACGGGTCGCGTACCCAGTAGCCGGGATTGAACAGCTCGGTAAACGGATCCATAGCAGTCAGGACTCCCCGCACGGCACCCCTGCACCGCGCGGCGCAATGATACCGGCTGGCCAGGGGGCCGGCAAGCACGGGATTATGCTCCGCGCACGGGGCAACGGGCTGCTATCATGCGGGCAACCGAGAGGTGAGGGGCAATATGGGGCTCAGAGAGCGCCTCGAGGCCGACCAGCGCGACGCCATGCGCCAGGGCCAGCACCTGCGCGTGGAGACGATCCGCCTGCTACGGACCGCCATCCAGCAAGCGGAGCAAGAGCGCCGCACCGCGCTCGCCCGCGAGCGGGCGGCCCGGAAGGGCGGGCCGGACGCGGAGTTGACCGCCGAGGAGATCGCCGCGCTGGCCCGCGAGGCGACGCTGTCGGACGAGGAGATCATCAACACCGTGCTGGCGCGCCAGATCAAGCAGCGCCGCGAGTCGATCGAGGCTTATAAGCGCGCCGGGCGGCAGGACCTGGTGGACCGCGAGGAGGCCGAGCTGCAAGTGCTGCTGGCCTACCAGCCCGAGCAGCTCTCGGAGGTCGAGATCGAGGCGCTGGCCGCGGCGACCATCGCCGAGGTGGGCGCCCGCGGTCCCCGCGACGTGGGCAAGGTGATGGGCAAGCTCGGCCCCCAGCTGCGGGGCAAGGCCGATCTGGGAGCCGTGAGCCGCATTGTCCAGCGGCTCCTGGCTGGCGCGTCGTGAGACGAGCAGCGCAGCCGTCGCGCCCCTCGCGGGTGCGCGTGACTGTGGAGCCAGCGGTGCGCGGCGCGGCCGACGCGGCGCTCGTGGAACGAGCCGTCCAGGCCGCCCTGGCCGCCGAGGGCCGCGCCATGGGGCACGAGGTGGACGTGCGGATCACCGACGACATGGGCATCCAAGCGGTGAACCGGGCCCTGCGCGGCGTCGACGCCCCGACCGACGTGCTGTCGTTCCCGCTGGAAGGCCCGGCCGCCAGCGGCGCCGCTGTGCCGTTCGTCCGGCCGCCGCGGGCGCGCGTCCACCTGGGCGACATCGTGCTGTCGTGGCCGCGGGCCGTGGCGCAGGCGGCCGAGTACGGCCACTCGGTGCAGCGCGAGGCGGCCTACCTGGCCGTTCACGGGCTGCTGCACTTGCTGGGCTACGATCACGAGCAGCCCACCGACGCCGCAGCCATGCGCGCCCGCGAGGAAGCGATCTTGGCACCACTGGGGCTGGTTCGATGAGCGCGCCCCCGACGCTGCCGCCCGCCGCGCGCGAGCCACACGCGCCCGCGCCGGTCGCCCGCGAGCGGCTCGCGCCGACGCTCAGCCCCCGCCGGCTGTGTCACAGCTTCGCCGCCGCCTTCGCCGGGCTGGGCTATCTGCTGCGCCACGAGGCCAACGCCCGCATCCACGTCGCGCTGGCGCTCGCGGCCGCCACGCTGGGCCTCTGGCTGGGCGTCACGCCGGTGGAATGGGCGCTGCTCGCCACGCTGTATGGGCTGGTGATCGGCCTGGAGGCGCTGAACAGCGCCGTTGAACGGCTGGCGGACCTCACCTACCCAGAGCTAGACCCTCGCGTGCGGGCGATCAAAGACCTGGGCGCGGCCGGCGTGCTGGCGGCCGCGCTGGGCGCCGCGGGCGCGGGGCTCGCGATCTTCGGCCCGCGCCTGCTGCGGCTGTTCGGCATGTGAGCACCGGAGCCGCCCGACCCATGAGGAGGTGGTCATGAGACACACGGCGTACGGCGCGACGCTGGCGCTCCTGCTACTGCTTGGCGGCGCGTGCGCCCCCGGGGCGTCCCCCTCGCAGCGCGCCACGGAGGCGGCGCCACCCGCCTCCGCGCAGTCCACCGCGGTTGGCGCCGCGCCCACGGCTCCGCCCGCGCCCGTGCGGGTGCGCGTGGGTAGCCAGTTCGCCTCGACCGACATCGGCCACTACATCGCTATCGAGCGCGGCTACTTCCGCGAGGAGGGGCTCGATGTCACGCTTGAGAGCTTCGCCAACGCCTCGGAGATGGTCCCCGCGCTGGCGACGGACCAGATCGAGGTCGGGGGCGTGGGCGGCAACGCGGCCACCTGGAACGCCATCGCCCGCGGCGTGTTGCTGAAGCTAGTGCTCGACAAGGGCAGCGTGCGCCCGGGGATGGGCTACACCGCGCTGGTGATCCGCAAGGAGGTCTACGACGCCGGCCGCGGCCACCGGCTCGACGACCTCAAGGGGCTGCGCATCGCCTTCACGCCGCCCGGGAAGGCCACGACCAACGCCATGCCGATGGACGTGGCGATGCAGCGCGCCGGCGCCTCCATCGACGACCTGGTGATCGAGCCGCTGCCGTTCCCTGACATGGTACCGGCGCTGGCCAACGGCTCGGTGGACGGGGCGATGATCGTGGAGCCGTTCCTGACCCACGCGCTACGGCAGGGCTCGGTGGTGCGCGTGATGGGCCTCGACGAGATGTACCCCAACTACAACATCGCGCTGGTGGGGTTCTCGCGAGCGTTCTACGCCCAGCGCGACGCGGCGAAGCGCTTCGCTCGGGCCTACATCCGCGCTCTCCGGGACTACAACGAGGCGGTGACGGGGCGCAGCGGGGAGGCCGACCGCGCGCAGATCGACGCGATCATGGCGCAGTACACGCGGATCGACCTGGAGACAGTGCGCCAGATGGTGCCGGTCGGGCTCAGCCCCAACGGGCAGTTCGACGTGGAGTCGGTGCGCCATTCTTATCGCTGGTTCCGCGAGCGAGGCTTCGTGCCGGAGCCGATCCCCGACGCCGTACTGGCCGACCTGTTCGGGACCGAGCTGGTGGACGAGGTCCTGAACGAGCTGGGGCGCGTGCCCGAATAAGGAATCCCCTCAGCCGTGCCAGCGCCCCAGTGCCCCAGCCCAAGTGAGCCCGGCGCTCACGGGCGGTACACGTCCCGACGGGGCGCGAGCCGCAGCACGTGCACCTCGCGTCGGCGGATGTCGAGGTCGAACACCACCCGCCAGTCGCCCACACGCAAGCGGTAGCCAGGCTGGCCGCTCAGGGCGCGCACATCGCCACGGCCCGTGAGCGCGTACTGGCCGATGGCTGTATGCAGGCGCTCGGCGAGCTGCGGAGCGCGGGCGGCCAGCAGGTCGAGGGTCGCTGCGGCAGCGCGGGCCCACACGATGGTGCAGGGCGCCCAGGGCGTCACGGACGCTCGGGATGCGCCGTCAGGCGCTCGCCCAGTTCCTCATGGCGGACCGTCTCGCCGCGCGCGATCTCCGCACGGGCATTAGCGAGTGCCGCCGCCTCCTCGGGCGACAGCGGCTCGTCGTCGAACGGGGCCTCCGGGGGGCAGCCGGCCAGCACCGCCTCCAGATAGCGCGCGACCGCGGGGAGCGCGTCCTCGGGCAGGTGGTCGAGCAGCGTGTGCAGTGCGGCGCGGAGGGTCATTGCGCCTCCCAGATCGACCTGCTGCCGGGAGTGTACCATCGGGGCGCGCGCTGCAGCCGAGCCGTGATCGGGCGCTCAGCCGTGCCAGCGCCACAGTGCCCCAGCCCAGGTGAGCCCGGCGCCGAAGCCCACCAGTGCCAGCAGCTGCCCCGGGCGCAGCCGGCCGGCGGCCAGCGCCTCGTCGAGCGCGATGGGGATCGAGGCGGCCGAAGTGTTGCCGTAGCGCTCGACGTTCTGGAACACCACGCCCTCCTGGAGATCCAGCCGGCGCGCGGCGCTCGCGATGATGCGCGCGTTCGCCTGGTGCGGGATCAGCAGGTCGATGTCGCGCGGGCGCAGCCCGGCCTGCGCGCACAGCCGCTCGACCACGGCCGGGACGATGAGCGTGGAGAAGCGGAATACCTCGCCGCCACGCATGCGGATGTAGTGCTCGCGCGCCTCGACCGTCTCGCGGCTGGCGGGCCGGCGCGAGCCACCAGCGGGCATGTATAGCAACTCCCCGCCACTGCCATCGGCGCCCAGCTCGAACGCCAGCAACCCGCCCGGCGCGTCGCTGGCCTCGACCACCACCGCGCCCGCGCCGTCGCCGAACAGCACGCAGGTGCTGCGGTCCTGCCAGTCGAGGATGCGCGAGTTGGCCTCGGCGCCCACCACCAGCACGCGCCGGTAGGCGCCGGTCTGCACGAACTGGGCTGCGACCACCAGCGCGTAGGCGAACCCCGAGCACGCGGCGCTGAGGTCGAACGCCCCGGCGCGCGGGGCCCCGAGTGCGGCCTGCACCAGGCAGGCCGAGGCCGGGTAGGCGTAGTAGTCGGGGGTGGAGGTGGCGCAGACGATCAGATCGAGCGTCTCCGGCGCGACCCCGGCGCGGGCGAGCGCGGCGCGCGCCGCGGCAGTGCCCATGGTGGCGGCGGTCTCCTCCGGCGCGGCGATGCGCCGCTCGGCAATGCCGCTGCGCGAGCGGATCCAGTCGTCCGAGGTGTCCAGGAACGCCTCCAGCTCGGTGTTGGACAGCACGCGCTCGGGCAGATACTTGCCCCAGCCCGTGATGCGCGCGTAGCTCGTCATGCGCTCTCCTCTTGGGGGGCTCGGGGAGCGAGGTGCAGCAGCGGCGCGCCCTGCTGCACGAGCTGGCCCGACGCGACCAGGAAGCGCACGGCGCGCCCGGCCACGTCGGCCTGCACCTCGTTGAACACTTTCATCGCCTCGATCAACCCGACCACCCGGCCGGCCTCCACCCACTCGCCCTCGCGCACATATGGCTCGGCGTCGGGCGCGGGAGCCCGATAGAACACGCCCGTGAGCGGCGCGCACAGGGTGTGCAGTTCCCCCGGTGTAGCCTCGGGCGCCACGGCCTCGCCCTCGGCGCGGCCGGCCGCCGTGGGCCGGCGCCGCAGGCGGAGCCGCAGGCCGCGCCGCGCGTAGCGCAGCTCCACCACGTCGGTGTCCCGCAGCGCGCCGAGCAAGGCGCGCACGGTGTCCGTCCAGTCGCTCCCCTCTGGCACGCGGCCTAGCCCGTGTAGCGCCCGACGACGAGCGTGGTGTTGTGGCCGCCGAAGCCGAAGGCGTTCGAGAGCGCCACGTCCACCCGGCGCCGGCGCGCCACGTTGGGCACGTAGTCGAGGTCGCACTCCGGGTCGGGATGCTCGTAGTTGATGGTGGGTGGCACGCACTGGTCGCGCACGGCGAGCACGCAGACGATCAACTCGACCACCCCGGCAGCGCCCAGCAGGTGGCCGGTCATCGACTTGGTGGAGCTGACGGGGATGTCGGCCGCCGCCTTGCCGAACACCGTCTTGAGCGCCAGCGTCTCCAGCTTGTCGTTGAGCGGCGTCGACGTGCCATGTGCATTGACATAATCCACTTCATGAGGAGCCAGCCGCGCCTTGCGCAGGGCCATCTGCATCGACCGCACGGCGCCCTCGCCGCCGTCCGACGGGGCCGTGATGTGGTAGGCGTCGTCGCTGAGCCCGTAGCCCAGCAGCTCAGCGTAGATGCGCGCCCCGCGCTCGCGCGCGTGGTCCAGGTCCTCCAGGATGACGATGCCGGCCCCCTCGCCCATCACGAAGCCGTCGCGCTCGGCGTCGAACGGCCGGCTAGCGCGTGTCGGCTCGTCGTTGCGCTCGCTCAGGGCGCGCATGGCGGCGAACCCGGCCACCCCGATAGGGGTGATGCCGGCCTCCGAGCCACCGGCGATCATCACCTTGGCGTCGCCGCGGCGGATGATCTCCGCCGCCTCGCCCACGCAGTGGGCGCTGGTGGAGCAGGCCGAGACGGCCGAGAAGTTCGGCCCCTGGGCGCCGGTGTGGATAGCGATCAGGCCCGGGGCAAGGTCGACGATGTACATCGGCACCAGGAAGGGGCTCACGCGGTCGGGGCCTTTGGTGCGCAGCACCTCGATCTCGCGGCTGAGCGTCTCGATGCCGCCGATGCCGCTGCCCACCAGCACGCCTACCTCGGTGCGATTGCGGTCGTCGATGGTCAGCCGCGCGTCGGCCAGCGCCTCGCGCGTGGCGGCCAGCGCCATCTGCACGAAGCGGTCGGTGCGCCGCGCCTCCTTCTTGCCCATCA
>JADGHJ010000028.1 GCA_019686175.1 Chloroflexota bacterium
GCTAGTCCAGATCGAGCAGCGCGGCGGGGTTGCGGCGACCCATGAGGTCCAGCTCGTGGTCGGTGATGCCGTGGCGCTGTAGCTCCTCGACGAACGCCGCGTAGCCGTCGGCCGGGATGCCGAGCGGCGCCGCGCCCATGTCGCTGGACAGGATGGCGCTCTCGGCGCCGGTGGCCTTGATGGCGCGGGCCATCTGCTCGACGGTCGCGCCGCGCCACGAGCGGAAGCGCTCGGCGGGCGAGTCGGGGCCGAGATACACGCCGATGTAGGCGTGCTCGATGAACGCGCCCAGCCGCGCGGCCTCGCGCTGATCATCGAGGCTCATGTTGATTGGGTCGTAGTCGGCGTGCGTGCAGACGAGGCGCTGCACGCCCATGGCGCGCGCCTCGCGGAGCAGCGCCAGCGCCTCGGGTGGCGACAGGTGGCAAGTCTGCAGCACCAGGTCGTAGTCGGCGCACAGCGCGAGGATCTCGCGCGCCGCGGGGAGGAGCTGGGTGCCGTCGAACACGTCGACGGGCTGCCCAGGAATGTTGAAGCGCTGGTAATGGTTCCGCGCCTGCAAGCTGGGCATCCACACCACACGGCCCAGTCGCTCGGAGCCGCCCCCGCGCAGGTCGACCATCGCCTGCACTGCCGCCGGGTTCAGCCCGCCGCTGTACCAGTTCAGTACCACCCCGCCGAACACCTCGATGCCCGGTACCGCGGCGCGCGCCTCAGCGGCGCGGGTAACCGTCTCGAACGCGCCGCCCTTGAGCACGATGGCACGCATGCCTCGCTCTTTCGCCGTCCGCGCGGCCTCCACGGCGCTCACCGTACGGTCGAAGTTGTCCGGGTAGGTGTGCACGTGGAAGTCGATCATGCCGGCGGTGAGGTCGCGCTGGGTGGCGGGCGGAACCAGGCTGGGAGCGGGCGCCGCGGCGGCCTCGCCACCCAGAGTGGCGCTGGCGGCCAGGCCGCCGGCCACGGCAGTGGTGAGGGCCAGGAAGTCGCGCCGGGTGTAGTGGGCGAGACACATAGGCCGCCTCCTCCCCTGCACGGCGGCGCCCGATCGCGGATGCCGGGCGCCGATTGCGTGGACCTATCATACGGCGCGACGATCGTACTGTCACGCGGCTGTCACGGCAAGGGCCAGACGACCTCGGTGCGCCAGGCGCGGGGGTCGGGTTCGAGCAGCGGGTCGCTCCAGTAGCGCTCCCAGGGCGCGCCGACCACCGGGTAGCCATGGGCAGCGAGCCAGGCGGCCAGCGCCTCGTATGCCGCGCGGAGCGTGTCGGGCGCGCCGTGGTGCCAGGTGGTCGCCGCCGGCCCCCCCGGCAGCACGCTGGGGCGGACACGGCCGCGCGGCGCGACGGGGGCAGTGGCAGGGAACCCGACCTCGATGTCGAGTTGGGCAGGCTCGGCGTGGTGGTAGCGCAGGAACGGCGGTCCCGCAGCGGTCACCTGCTGCGCCGCGAGGCAGTCCCACACCTCGAGCAGCAGGTCGCCGAGCGTCGTGTTCAGCGCGTCGGGCGGCAAGGTCAGGCGGATGCTGGCCACGGGTTGCCGTTCAAGGGTCTGGAGCGCAACGGTGTAGCTCATGCCGACGTGCGGAGCTCAGCCGAGCGCGCGGTAGCGCTGGGCGCGTTGTGCGTAGCCCTCGGCGCTGCGCAGGATGGCGGCGTACTCGGCATCGGTCACCGCGCGCACCACGCGACCCGGCACGCCCAGCACCAGCGAGCGCGGCGGGATCTGCCGTCCCTCGGGCACCAGGGCCCCGGCGCCGATGATGCTCCCCTCGCCGATCTCCGCACCCGTGAGGAGCACCGCGCCCATGCCGACGAGCACGCGCGAGGCGACCGTCGCTGAATGGACGATCGCCCCGTGGCCGACCGTCACCTCGTCGCCCAGCCGCGCCGGGTAGCCACGATCGACATGGACGATGGCGCCGTCCTGCAGGTTGGTGCGCGCGCCGATGGTGATCGGCTCGTCGTCGGCGCGGAGTACGGCGTTGAACCACACGCTGCTGCCCAATCCCAGGGTGACAGCGCCGATGAGCCGGGCGCCCGGGGCGATGTAGACATCGGGCGCCAGCGCCGGGCGCCGGTCGCCGAGCGGATATAGCGACACGCGAGCACCTCCTGCGAGGGCAGCTAGGGGCGGCCAGTGCGGTATCTCATCGAGACTGGGCGCGACGCGCGGCGGGGTGTCGGAGAAGCGGAGCTGCCGGTAGGCGAGCATGCCGACCGGCACGAGACCGAGCAGGCTCAGCACGCACAAGATACCGAGCAGCACCACCGGCCAGCGCGCGCTCGGGTAGACCGGTCCCGGGCGCGCCGGCCGCGCCGCGGCGTACGCCGGGGGCACCGACGGGACAGGCAGCACCTGGGTGCGCTCTCCCACCGGCGGCACGGCGCGCGCCCAGGGACTAGGGCCGCGCGCCCCCCAGGTCCACGGCTGCGTCGCGTCGGGGCCGGCCGGGGCGGGATGAGCAGCGCGCCGCGCGCTGGTCAGGTCCTCGGCCGCGAGGGGCTGGGTGCGCGATAGCTCGTCGGCCGGGGCGCTGGCCTCCGGTTGGGCACGCAGCGCCGCGGCCAGCTCCGCGGCCGACGGGAAGCGCGCCACCGGACGCTTGTCCATCGCCCGTAGGATGATGGCCTCGAGCGTGGCGGACAGCCCAGGGACGAGCTGCGTCGGCGGCGCCGGCTCTTGCTCGACGTGCTGGATGGCGATGGCCAGCGGGTTGTCGCCCGTGTACGGCACCCGCCCGGTGGCCATCTCGTACAGCACCACGCCCAGGGCGTAGATATCGGCGCTCGGGGTGGCGGCCTCGCCGCGGATCAACTCCGGCGCCAGGTAGTGGATCGAGCCGAACAACGTGCCGGTGCGGGTGGCGGACTCGGCGCCCAAGGCCTGGGCGATGCCGAAGTCGGCCAGGCGCACGCGCCCATCCGGGGTGAGGAGGATATTGGCCGGCTTCACATCGCGATGGACGAGCCCGCGCTCGTGGGCCGCCGCCAGAGCATCGGCTACCGCCGCCCCGATGCGCACCACCTCGCGCACCGGCAGCGGGCCCGCGCGCTGCAACCGCTCGCGGAGCGACTCGCCCTCCACGAACTCCATGACCAGGAAGGGCGTGCCCGCTTCCTCGCCCACGTCGTAGACGGCGACGACATTCGGGTGCGCGAGCGCGGCGGCCGCCCGCGCCTCGTTCGCGAAGCGCGCACGGAACGCTGGGTCGCTGGCGAGGGCGGGCTGCAACAGCTTCACGGCTACCCGGCGGCCGAGCAGCAGGTCCTCGCCGTCGTAGACGATCGCCATGCCGCCCACGCCCACGCGGGCGTTGAGCTGGTAGCGACCCGCCAGAACGCTGCCCACATCGATCATGGCGAGCGCAGTATACCACGGGACGCGAGATGGCTCGGGGCGTGGTCGGCTGGCGCCGGGCCCGAACGGCGCACCGCCCCTAGCAGCAGGGCTCCTTGTAGCCGCAATTCTGGCAGATCGCTTGCTTGCTGCCCGCGATGGCGACCATCGGATAGTCGCACACCGGGCAGGGCTGCGTCGGCATCGGGCTCGTAGACATACACACCTCCCATCCGCCTTTTGTGTATGTATCGGCGCCGGTCACCGCCAAGGATGCGGCGCCGCTAGATTCGGTCGGAGGTGTACGACGGCGGGTCGCTGGCCGGGAACGAGTCGATCGATTCTTGGGTCACTGGGTCGGGATCGGTCGGCTGCGTGCCCGCGACCGGCTGCCCGGTGGCGGCCGACTGCCCCTGGGCGAGGGCGGCGCCGCCCGGGCCGGTGTCCAAGTGGGGTGCGCTCGCTGTCCTACTCGTGGCGGTCTCCTGGCCGCGAATCGGTATCCGCCGACGCTGGGCGGCGGGCGCTTTGGGCAAGAACACCGTGAGTACCCCGCGCTCGACCTCGGCCCTCACCCGCGTGCCGTCCACGGGGGATGGCAGCCGCAAGGTGCGCGCGAAGCGGCCGCGCGCCCGCTCGCGCAGGTGCCAGCGTTGGTCGGCGCGGGTCTCCTCTCGCTCCCACTCGCCCTCGATGGTGAGTGTCTGGTTCTCGACCGTCAGGGTGATGTCCTCCGGTCGGACCCCGGGCAGCGCGGCCCGGACTTCGAATCCCTCCTCGGTCTCGGTCAGATCGACGGGCACCTCGCGGGCCGCCGCGCTGCCCAGTCGGACCACTGCGTCTTCGAGTAACCGATCGATCGCCGTGCGGAGCGGTAGCGTCTCCCGCCACCTCTCGCGGCGCTCCATGGCCATGGTGTCGTGCTCCTCTGCTGTCTTCCCGGGTCGTGGCCCTGTGGGCCGCCGCCAGTGCCTTGCATACCTTGTGCCACCAGACCGGGCTGGCACCCAAGTTGCGACAGCGAGCCACAACAGGGAAGCTGCACGCCGCAGGCATGGGGTTACACGATGGCAGATAAGTCGCTAACTACGCGGATTGAGGAGGAGATCGCGCGCCAGACCGGGCAGCAAGTCGTGGTGGAGGAGACCGGCGCCGCCTTATTGCTCAGCGGGCGCGTCGACTCTCCTGCCGCGCGCAAGGCGGCCGAGGATATCGCCCGGCAGCTCGCCCCGGGCCGCCCCGTGACGACGAACTTCGAGGTCGAGGACGTCTATCCTCAGTCGGTCACCGACGTGCTGCCGGACGACCTTGACGCCGCCAACCAGCCCACGGAGAGCGCGGACAATCTCCCGCCCGATGTCGAGGCGATCGAGCGCGCGGGCGCCGATATCGAGGCCGACTTCACCGACCAGGAGCTGGAGACCACGGGCATCGAGGACTTCGCGGAGCCGCTGCCCCTCGACCCGGAGACCGTTGATATCCTCGACGAGACAGAAAACGTGGTGACACCGCCGACCGACCCCGTGATCACGGGGGGCGGCAAGAGCACGGAGGTGCTGGGCGGCTTTGCTGCCACGGCGCCAGAGTCCATGCGCGTCCCCCGCTCGACGAGCGACGAGACCTATGGCGACGAGGCGATCGCCGAAGCGGTGCGTGAGGCGCTGCAGTTCGACGCGCGTACCACCGACTTGCCGATCTCTGTGGAGGTGACCGACGGGGTCGTGTACCTACGGGGACACGTGCCAGGCCCGGAAGACGCCGAGAGCGCCGAGGAGGTGGCGGCTCGCGTAGATGGCGTGCGCGACGTGCGCGACGAGCTGGAGGTCAGCGCCTTCGACTAGCGCAGCGTTCGGACTGCTGGGACCGGTCGCCGCCGGGCACGGCGGGCCCGGCCTGCAGAGCAGCGGCCTGCTCCGCTATCATGGGCCTGCAACTGCCCGCACTGTGCCGTGGCCCCGGACCCGCGCGGCAGTCGAGTGGCGAGCGGGGCCGCGGCGTCCGCGCGGCCAGGTAGGCAGGAGGGCCTGGTGCTGGTGGTGGTGGCGCGCCGGCTCATTGATGGGACCGGCGGGCGGCCGCTCGATTGGCCGGCGGTGGTCGTCGACGACGCCGGACGGCTCGCCTATGTCGGCCCGCGCCTCACCTTGCCGCCGCTGCCGCCCACCACGCGGCGACTCGATCTCGGCGGGCTCACCCTCCTGCCGGGCATCATCGACGCGCACGTGCACCTGGTGTTCGACGGCGGGCCGGACCCGGTCGGCGCGCTCGCCACGCAGGATGATGCCACGCTCCTACGAGCCATGGCCGAGCGTGCGACGCGGATGCTGTGCAGCGGCGTCACCACCGCGCGCGACTGCGGGGCCCGTGGGGCGCTCGCCCAGCAGCTCCAACGAGCGATCGCCAGTGGTGCTGTGTGTGGCCCCCGGCTGATCGTTTCGGGTGCGCCGCTCACCACGCCCAACGGGCACTGCCACTATCTCGGCGGCGTAACGGGGCGGGGCGTCGCCGCCGTGCGGGCCGCGGCCCTGCGCCAGCTCGCGGCCGGGGTGGATTGGGTCAAGCTGATGGTCAGCGGGGGGCGCATCACCCCGGGCAGCGACGCCACACGGCTGCAGTTCGACGAGCCGGAGGTGCGCGCCGCCGCCGACGCTGCCCACGCCGCCGGCCGGCGCCTGGCCGCGCATGCCCATGCCACGGCGAGTATCGCCGCCGCGGTGGCCGCCGGCGCCGACAGCATCGAGCACTGTACCTGGCTCGGTCCCGACGACACGATCGCCTACGATCCTGCCGTCGCCGCCCAGATGGCCGAGCGGAGTATCTACGCCTGCCCCACCACGCACCTACGCTTCCGTGAGGTCAACAGCCGGCGCGGCGCGGGCTGGCTGGAGGCGCGGCTCACCACGATTGGCCGCATGCACGCCGCGGGCGTGCCGATCGCTTTCGGCACCGACTGCGGCATTCCCCACGTCCCCCACGATCGTTGGGCCGAGGGGATCGTGTGGTTGGAGCACGCTGGCCTGTCGCCGGTGGCGGCGCTGCACGCGGCCACGGGCGCCGCCGCGCGCTGCTTGGGGCTCAGCACCGAGGTGGGTACGCTGACGGTGGGCAAGCGGGCGGACCTCATTGCCGTGGAGGGCGACCCGGCGCGGACGCTGGCCGCGCTGGGCCCCGTGCGGTGGGTGATGCAGGGCGGGACGATCCGCGTCGGCGAGCGGGCGGCGTGAGCCGGCGGGGCGCGCGACGGGGCGCGTGCTGATGGACACGCGCTGGCTGGTCGTGGGCTTGTCGCTGCTGGCCGCGGTCTGCCTGGCGGGCGTGGGGATTTGCACCAAGCTCGGCTTGCACCACTCCGACGTGCGCCGGTCGATCGTGGTCACGTTCACGGTGAACGCCCTCGCCCTCGGAGCCATCCTGCTAGTGGTCCGCCCTCCACTCCAGCTGCCGCCGTCGCTGCTGGGCCTGTTCGTACTCGACGGCGTGCTGGGGCTGGTGGCGGTCACGCTACTGTTCCTGGGCGTCGATCGCGTGGGGCCGGCCATCAGCTACCCGATCAAGAACGCCTCGCCCGTGGCGGGGCTGGCGATCGCGGCGCTGGCGCTGGGCGAGCGGCCAGCCCCGCTGGTGTACGTCGGCGCGCTGCTGGCTGTGGCCGGGGTGATGATCCTCTCCCTCCAGCCTGGCCAGGCGAAGTGGCATCCGCAAGCCGCCGTGCTCTACCCCATCGCCGGGGCGCTGTTCTTCGCGCTGGACAACATCGTCCGGCGCGCGGCCCTACGCGAGGGCGCCAGTCCACTGCTGGGGATCAGCGTGGCCATCGGCGTGAGCAGCGCGCTGGCGCTGGGCGCCTCGCTGTTGGTGCCCGCCTGGCGAGCTCAGGGGGTCATCGATCCCGGTACCCCGTACTTCGCCCTGAGCGGACTGCTCCAGACGATCGCGCTGCTGGCAGTCTACACGGCGCTCGGGATGGGCATGGTGTCGGTGGTGCTGCCGCTGTACACGAGCTCGCCGCTGTTTGTTCTGCCGCTGGCCGCGGTGTTCCTGCGCGGCCGCGAGCGCATCACGCCGCGCATCGTGGGCGGCGCGGTGGCCGTGGTACTCGGGGTGGTGCTGGTATCGCTGAACTCCTAAGCGCGCTGGAAGCCAACTTGCGACCTTGCGGCACGTTGCCGTACGCTTCTTAAAAGAAGCCAAGTCTGCCGTCCGCGCCCCTGGCGCGACTGCCCGCTGCCCGCGCCGCCCGTTGGCGGCCATCTCGTGCGCTCTCCGGCGGCAGCGCTCGCGCTGGCCGCGACGATCCATGTTGGGGAAGCGACCTTGTATCGACCCGTGCCCGCCAAAGTAGATTTCGCCCAGCAGGAACTGGAGATCCTCCGTTTCTGGGAGGAGATCGACGCCTTCCACAAGCGCGTGTCGCGCAACCTCGGTGGGCCGCGCTTCTCGTTCATCGACGGGCCGATTACCGCCAATAACCCCATGGGGGTACATCACGCCTGGGGCCGCACCTACAAGGACCTATACCTGCGCTACCGCGACATGCAGGGCTACGAGCAGCGGCACCAGAACGGTTTCGATTGCCAAGGGTTGTGGGTGGAGGTCGAGGTCGAGAAGGAGTTGGGCTTCAACTCCAAGCGCGAGATCGAAGCCTACGGCCTCGACCGCTTCGCCGACCGCTGCCGCGAGCGCGTGTATCGCTTCGCCGCCGAGATCACGCGCCAGTCCAAGCGCCTCGGTATGTGGATGGACTGGCCGAACAGCTACTACACGCTCTCCGATAGCAACATCGAGCACATCTGGCTGTTCCTGCAGCGCTGCCATGAGAATGGCTGGCTGTACCAGGGCGCTCGGGCTATGCCCTGGTGCATCCGCTGCGGCACGTCGCTGTCGCAGCACGAACTGGTGGGTACCGACTCCTACCGCGAAGTCACCCACCGCTCGGTGTACCTGGCCCTGCCTCTGCGCGACCGCCCGGGCGAGGCGATCCTGGTGTGGACCACCACGCCCTGGACGTTGCCGGCCAACGTGGCCCTGGCCGTCCACCCCGACCTGGATTATGTCCGCGTGCGGCAGGACGGGCGCGTCTACTACCTCTCCGCGCACACCACCGGCTTCCTGCGGCCGGGCTACGAGGTGCTGGGCACGGTCAAGGGGCGCGAGCTGGTGGGCCTGCGCTACGCAGGGCCGTTCGCCGAGCTGCCGGCCCAGGCCGGCATCGACCATCGCATCGTGCCCTGGGACGCCGTGGGCGAGGAGGAGGGCACCGGGGTGGTGCACATCGCCCCGGGCTGCGGCGCCGAGGACTTCGAGCTGTCGCGCGCCCTCGCCCTGCCCGTCGTCGAGCCGATCGATGAGGACGGCAACTACGTCGAGGGCTTCGGCGAGCTGACCGGCCGGAACGTGCGCGACACCAACCCGCTCATCTTCGCCAGTCTGGCGACCAAGGGCTACACCTACCTGGAGCACGACTACACGCACCGCTACCCGTCCTGCTGGCGCTGCGGCACCGAGCTGGTGTTCCGCCTGGCCCGCGAGTGGTTCATCGCCGTCGACGAGATTCGCCCGCGGCTGCGGCGCGAGGCTGCCAAAGTGCGCTGGGTGCCTGAGTCGGCCGGCAAGCGCATGGACGACTGGCTGGCCAACATGGGCGACTGGTGCATCTCGCGCAAGCGCTACTGGGGGCTGCCGCTGCCGTTCTACCCCTGCGCGGCCTGCGGCACGCTCACTGTCGTCGGCACGGTGGCCGAGCTGCGCGCGCGCGCGGTCTCGGGCCTGGAGCAGCTCCGCGAACTCCACCGCCCCTGGATCGACCAGGTGCTGGTGCGCTGCAAGGGCTGCGACCAGCCGGTGCGGCGCATCGCCGAGGTGGGCGACGCCTGGCTCGATGCCGGCATCGTGCCCTACTCGACGCTCAACTACCTCACCGATCGCGCGTACTGGCAGCAGTGGTTCCCAGCGAACTTCATCACCGAGATGCGCGAGCAGATCCGCCTGTGGTTCTACTCGATGCTGTTCATGAGCGTGACGCTGGAGGACCGCACGCCGTACGAGGCGGTGCTGGCGTACGAGAAGCTGCTGGACGAGTACGGCCGACCGATGCACCGCTCGCTGGGCAACGCCATCTGGTTCGACGAGGCGGCCGAGCGCATGGGTGCGGACGTGATGCGCTGGCTGTACGCCTCGCAGCCGATCCAGACCAACCTCCTGTTCGGCTACGGCCCGGCCGAGGAGGCGCGCCGCAAGCTGCTCACGCTGTGGAACACTTACAGCTTCTTCGTGACCTACGCGGCGCTCGACCGCTTCGACCCGGTCCACGCCCACGTGCCCACCCAGGAGCGCGCGCTGCTCGACCGCTGGATCCTCAGCGAGCTGCACCGCTTGATCGCCACGGTGCGCACGGCGCTCGACGCCTACGATCCGGCCGCGGCCACCCGCGCCATCGAGCGGTTCGTCGACGACCTGAGCAACTGGTACGTGCGGCGTTCGCGGCGGCGGTTCTGGCGCTCGGAGGACGACCGCGACAAGCAGGCGGCGTACCTCACGCTGTACGAGGTGCTCACCACCCTGCTGCGCCTGCTGGCCCCGTTCCTGCCGTTCCTTACGGAGGCGATGTACCAGAACCTGGTGCGCTCGGTCGATCCGGCGGCGCCGGAGAGCGTGCATCTGTGCGACTACCCACGGGCCGACGGCGCGCTGATCGACGAGCGGCTGGCCGCGCAGGTGGCGCAGGTGCGGGCGCTGGTCAGCCTGGGCCGTGCGGCCCGCAACCAGGCGCGTCTCAAGGTGCGCCAGCCGTTGCCACTGCTGCGGGTGGCGTCGGCGAACGGCCGGCTCGACCTGCCGCCCGAGCTGGTCGCCGATCTGCGGGATGAGCTGAACGTGAAGCGTGTCGAGGTGGTGCCTGATCTGGCCGATGTGGTCCAGCGCGTCGTGCGGCCGAACCCGCGACTGATCGGGCCGCGGCTGGGCGAGGCGTCGAAGGCGGTCATCGCGGCGCTGCGCAACGGCGACTTCCAGCTCCGCGCCGACGGCACGGTGGAGGCGGCCGGCTACGTGCTGGCGCCCGAGGAGGTGCAGGTGACGCTCACCCCGCGGGCGGGCTACGCCGCGGCCGAGGGGGACGGCTTCACCGTGGCGCTGGAGACCGCGCTCACGCCCGAGCTCCTGGCCGAGGGCCGCGCGCGTGAGATCGTCCACCGCATCCAGACGATGCGCAAGGAGGCGGATTTCCGCGTCGAGGAGCGTATCACGACCCATTACCAGGGCGATCCGGCGCTGGAGGCGGCGATCGCGACGCTCGCCGACTACGTGGCGGCCGAGACGCTGTCGCGCGAGTTGGTGCGCGGCGCCCCGCCCCCGGACGCCTGTCGCTGGCAGGGAGAGATCGACGGGCTGCCGCTCACCCTGGGCGTGCGCCGGCTGACGGAGGCGGAGTGAACACGTTCGAGGCGACCGACCAGAGCGCGGCCAGCCGCAAGCCGGCCGCGGCGCGCGCGGCCAGCGCGTTGTGGCGACGGCAGGCGCTGTTCGTCATCACGGCGGCGGCGGTGTTCGGGCTGGACCAGGTGACCAAGGCACTGGCGGTGGCCTACCTGGAGCCGGTGGGCTCGATCCCGCTCGTCGGCTTCCTCCGGCTGACCTATGTGGAGAACCGCGGCGCGGCGTTCGGTGTGTTGCAGAACCAGACGCTGTTCTTCATCGTGGTCGGGGTCGCGGTGGTAGCGGGGTTGCTGGCCAGCTACCGCTACCTGCACACGGTGCCACCGCTGCTGAACGTCTGCCTGGGCCTGCAGCTCGGCGGCGCGCTGGGCAACCTCGTCGATCGCGTCCGCCAGGGCTACGTGGTCGATTTCTTCGACCTCACGTGGTGGCCGGTGTTCAACATCGCCGACTCGGCGATCGTGGTCGGGGTGGGCGTGATGACGTACTATCTCCTGTTCGTGCCGCGCAACAGTTCAGAACACACATGAGTAGTGGACGCCGCCCGTTGATCCAGCACCAGCCGCACGGCCGCGGCGACACGGTGTACCGCGTGCCCCCCTACGGCCATGGGATGCGCTTGGACGCCTATCTGGCCAAGCTCGTCGGGGAGCACTCGCGGGCCGAGTGGCAGCGGCTGATCCAGGCCGGCGCGGTGCTGCTGCGCGGCCGCCCCGCCCAACCGGCCATGCGGGTGGCCGCCGGCGACGCGGTGATCGTGCGCCAGACGGCCCAGCATGTGCTGCTTACCCCCGACCCGTCGATCCCGCTCGACGTGGTGTACGCCGACGCGGCGCTGATCGTGGTCAACAAGCCCCCGGGGCTGGTGGTCCACCCGGCGCCCGGCAACGAGGAGCACACGCTGGTCCACGCCCTGCTCGCCCGGTTTCCGGAGCTACACGACCCTACGGGCGGCCAGCGCCCCGGGATCGTGCACCGGCTGGACAAGGACACCTCGGGCCTGATCATGATCGGGCGGACGGTCGAGGCCGTGGCGGCGCTACAAGCCCAGATGCAGGCCGGCGAGGTCGTGAAGCGGTACTATCTGCTCGTGCTGGGTGACATCGCCGCCGGGGAGGGCATGATCGAGGCGCCGATCGGTCGTGACCCGCGCTTCCGTCAGCGCATGGCCGTGCGGGCGGAGGGCCGGCCGGCCCTGACCCGTTTCTGGGTGCGGGAGCGGTTCGGCCGGTTCACGTTCGTCGAGGCCGAGCTAGCGACTGGCCGGACCCATCAGCTCCGCGTCCACTTCGCCTATATCGGCCATCCGGTGGCGGGGGACAAGCTGTACGGGTCCGGGCGGCGCCCCCCCGGCTTGCGCCGGCAGTTCGTCCATGCGCACTATCTGCGCGTGCGGTCGCCGGCCACCGGGGCGGTGCTGGAGCTGGAAGCGCCGCTGCCGCCCGATCTGGCCGAGCCGCTCGCGCAGTTGCGGGGTAGCCCGCCGACCACGGCCGGCACGGGCGAGCCGCGAGCAGGCAGCACGCAGGACTGAGGGTAGGTATGGCGAGCCCAGTACGCGTTCGCATCGCGCCGAGCCCGACGGGGATGCCCCACGTGGGGTTGTTCCACACCTTCCTGTACAACTGGCTGTACGCCCGCCACACGGGCGGCCAGTTCATCGTGCGCATCGAGGACACCGATCGCGCACGGCTGGTGGAAGGCGCGGTCGAGGCGCTGCTCGAGGCCATCCGCTGGCTGGGCCTCGACTGGGACGAGGGGCCCGAGGTGGGTGGGCCCTACGGCCCCTACGTGCAGTCGGAGCGGCTGCCGCTGTACCGCGAGCATGCCGAGCAGCTCGTGGCCGCTGGCAAGGCGTACTATTGCTATTGCAGCCCCGAGCGGCTGGCGGCGCTGCGCGAGCAGCAGGAGCGGGCCAAGGTGCCGCCGGGCTACGATCGGCGCTGCCGCTACCTCAGCCCGGCCGAGCGGGAGGCGGCGGCGGCCGCGGCCGGCGGGCCGCCCGTCATTCGCTTCGCCGTGCCGCTGGAGGGCGAGACTACCTTCTACGACCTGCTGCGTGGCCCGATTACCTGGGAGAACCGCCTGCTGGACGACTTCGTGATCCTCAAGTCGGACGGCTACCCTACCTATCACCTGGCGCACCTGGTGGACGACCACTACATGCGGATCACCGACGTGCTGCGTGGAGACGAGTGGATCTCCAGCACACCGCGCCACCTGCTGCTGTACCAGGCGTTCGGCTGGGAGCCGCCGCGCTTCTGCCACCTCGCGCCGCTGCTCGGCCCCGATGGCAAGAAGCTGAGCAAGCGCCACGGCGCGACGGCCTTGCTCGACTACCGCGACGCCGGCTATCTACCCGAGGCGCTGGTGAACTACCTGGCGATCATCGGCACCTCGTACGACCCAGAGGGCAAGCGCGAGATCTTCTCGCTGCCGGAGCTGATCGCGGCGTTCGACCTGCGCCACATCAACAAGGCGGGCGCGGTGTTCGACCTGCGCAAGCTGGACTGGATGAACGGCTACTACATCCGCCAGCTCCCCCAGCCCGACCTGGCGCGGCGGCTGCTGCCGTTCCTGGAGGCCGCCGGGCTGCACGCCGACCTGGCATACGTGGAGCGGCTGGTGCCGCTGGTGCAGGAGCGCCTCACCAAGCTGGCCGACGCGCCCGCGCTGCTGCGCTTCGCCTTCGTGGACGAGCTGGACTATGAGGCCAAGAACCTGATCGGCAAGGGGCTGACAGCCGAGGCGAGCCGGGAGGCGCTGGCCGCGGCGCTGGAGCTGCTGCGCACGATCCCCGAGTTCGCCGACGCGCCGCTGGAGGCGGCGATGCGGCAGCTCGCCGACGCCGTCGGTGTCAAGAGCGGGCAGTTGTTCATGATCCTCCGCTGGGCGGTGACCGGCACGAACGTGTCGCCGCCACTGTTCGCCAGCATGGAGGCGATCGGGCGCGAGCGAACCGTGGCGCGGGTAGCGGTGGCGCTGGAGCGGCTGGACGCGCTGATCGCCGAGCGCGGCCGCGGGGCGAACTGAAGCAGCGCGCAAACCGGGCCGAACAAGCGCGGCTGCGGCTTGCAGTACGGCGCTAGGCCTGATATACTGCCCGTTGAGCGGTGCCGGATCGTCTAATGGTAGGACAGCGGACTCTGGATCCGCCAGTCTAGGTTCGAATCCTAGTCCGGCAGCTCGGGTGCGCGGGCCCGGTTGGGGGCGCGCGTGTCCCTCCGATGGCGCGTTCGTCTAGTGGCCAAGGACACCGCCCTCTCAAGGCGGAGATCGCGGGTTCGAATCCCGCACGCGCTACTGCCCGCTCGCCACGGCGAGCGGGCAGTTGTTTTCTCTCCTCGTGTGCCTTCTGTCCGGACCACGGCCGGCAAATTGCCGGCGCCGACGTGCAACATCTGGCGCCCGCTTTCGTTTAACGTTGCGAGGGCCTGCACGCGCAGGTCCCTGCCGCGCACGCGCCGGGACGGGCGTGGCGGTCCTCGACCGCCGGTTGGCGCGGCGGGGCCGCCGGCGCGCAGTGGGCAGGCGGCCCTGGCCGAACCCGAACAGCACGGTTGGAGGCGGCATGAGACGAGCTTCTCTGGCGTGGCGCATCCCGGGCCTGCTTCTCGGCGCCCTGCTGGCGCTCGCGGGCGCGCACCCCGCCACCACCTTCGCAGCGCCGCTGGCGGATGCGAGCACGGTGGTGATCACCGTCGACACGCCCCCCCAGGACGCGGAGGGGAACCTGCGGCTGTACATGACCGGCTGGGCGGTCGACACCGCGGCCGAGCGGGGCACGGGGGTCGACGCCGTGGAGGTATACCTCGACGCGCCGCGCGGGCAAGGGGGGGTGTTCCTGGCGCGCGCCGAGTACGGCCTGACCCGGCAAGACGTCGCGCGTGCCCTGGGGAGCGACCAGTTCGCGCGCAGCGGCTGGCGCCTGGAGGCCGACCTGCCGCCGGGGCAGCGCTCGGTGTACGTGTATGCCCACCCGGCGGACCAGCCCCCTGGCCAGGGCTGGGCAGGGCCGGCGGTGCTCAGCTACACCGCCACCCCGGGCGGGCCCGTGCCGGCGCAGGCGCGGAGCGCCCCCTCGGCCCCGCCGGGGCCCCCGGCGACCGGGCCCGCGTTCCAGTCCAGCGCCTGGAGCTACGGCGCCGGCTACCCATACTTCAGCGGTGGCGGCTACAACTACCCGGGCTTCGGCCTGTGCGTCCAGTACGAGCAGCCCACCGGGCGCTGCATCTCCTGGGGCGGTAGCAACTACACGGCGTGCCTGATCGGCGACCCGAACTCCGGCCGCTGCCTGTCGTACACCTCGTACCCCTACGGCTTCGGTTGGCCGTACATCGGCTACAGCCTCCCTTACAGCGGCACGGGCGGCTACCCGTATCCGTACGAGGTGTCGGGCTACCAGTACGGCCCGGTGAACATCCAGCCGTTCACCTCGGGCTATCAGGGGCCGTACCCGCCGGCGGCCGGCGCCACGGGGCCGGGCTGGACCGGCTCGCCTATCGTGACGGTGCCGCCCGGCGCACCACCGCCCGGCGGCCCGCCTGGGGGTGGCCCGCCGCGCTGAGCGCGCGGGGCGCACGTAGAGCCGAGCGGCGCGTTCCTTGTGCGGGGGCGCGCCGCTCGGCTGTTTGCGCGTGTAACGTTTCGGGCATCCCGCTCGTTTAATAGGGCGATGCGCCTGGCGGCGCGGCACGTGGCCGCGCTCCTGGGCGTGCCAGCCGCGGGCTGCTGCCCGGCCTCGGCCCATCGGTCCCCGCGCTGGCGTGATGCTGCGCGGGCGCGCAGCGCCCGCGAAGGAGGCCGCATGACACCACGGTTCTGGACGCGGTTGAGCGTCGGTATGGCTGCGGGTGCGCTGGTCGCGCTGACGGCAATGCCGTCCGCCGGCTTCGCCCGCGAACTCGAGCAGTTCGTGCCGTACCCCTCCTGCGCGGTGTCCGGCGGGGGGTTGACCGGCGCGGGCAATGCAGTGGGGCAGAGTCAGATCTTCAGTTTTGGTGCCGGCGGCTTCTACGGTCCGTACTATAGCCCCGTGTTCGGCAGCGTGGGGCTGGGGACCATCGGAGGGTTCCTAAACTTCACCGGCGGGCTGCCGTTCTGCACCAGCCCGTTTGGAACCGTGCAATACTCGTCGGCGCCGTTCGTGCTGAGCAGTCTGGGGCCGACGACGGGGCGGCTGGGGCAGCCGTTGTGGCCCGCCTGGGGGCCGTTCGTTCCGAACATCGGTATCTTCGTTCGCTGAGCGATTCGCCGCTCAGGCGGGCAAGCAAGGAGGCGGCATGAGACGTGCGCACCTGGCTCGGCGCTCGGCCGTGCTCGGTGGCCTGCTGGCGCTAGGGCTGGCCGTGGGGGGCCTGGGGGCCGCACCCGTGCACGCGCAGTACGGCACCGACACGCAGTACGGCGCCGGCTGCGTGGTGCTGGGCGGCTACCTCGCGACCACTGGCGTCTATTTCGACTTCCCCTACGTGGGGGGGACGGTGAGCGGGTACGGCTTCGGGCACGGCTATCCGTTCTACAGCACGCCGTATCCGATCTGGGGCGGTGGGTTCGGCTACGTGCCGTACCAGTACTATCCGGCCGTGGGTACCCCGGCCGCAGGGGTGGCGCCGGGGTTCCTGCTGCCGATCAACGCGTACAACGGCGTGCCCGGCCCGATCGGGCCCGTGCTGCCGGCGGGCCTGCCGTACTACGCCGGCTCGCCGTTCCCGCCGAGCTATCCCTGGTCGACGTACCCACAGGTGGGGGTGCAGCCCATCGGCGCGTTCACGGGATTCTGGGACCCCTTCTACGTGGGGCGCGGCGCCGGCCAGGCGAGCCAGTTCGGGGTTGGCTGCTAGCGACAGACGCACGGCCGGCGCTGGGCGCCGGCCGTGCGTCTGTCGCCGCCTCGCGGGGCCGTTACTCCTCGGCAGCTGGTTGCGGCGCGGCCGGGGCGCCAGGCTCCTCGGCGGCCGCGACCTCCTCGGCCTCCACCTTCGGCGGCACGACGGTGACCACCACCGCCTCGGGCGGACTCAACACTGTTACGTCCGGGGGCACGGGCAGGTCGCGCACGTGGATGACCGCGTGCAGCTCCGTCAAGTTGCTGAGGTCGACATCCAGCCGGGGGGGCAGCCGGTCGGGCAGGCACTCCACCTCGATGGCGTCGAGGCTGTGGACCAGCGTGCCCTCGAGGGTGGTCACCGCTGGCGCCTCGCCGACGAAGTGGAGCGGCACGGTCGCCCGCATGGGCTCGCTCAGCGACGCGGCGAAGAAGTCGACGTGCAAGGTCTGATCGGTCACCGGGTGCCGCTGGACCTCCCGGACCAGCACGCGGCGGGGCGGCTCGCCGTCCACCGTGAGGTGGACGAACGTCGAGGGGCTGACGCGCCGCAGGACGATGTCCAGCTCGCGGGTGGGCAGCTGGAGCGGCGTCGGCGCCACGCCCGGGCCGTACAGGTTGGCCGGGGTCAGGCCCGCGCGACGGAGCGCGGCCACTTTCTTGCCCAGGATCTCGCGCCGTTGGGCGCGCAGCTCGCGTGTCGCCATCGGTCGGCTTCCTTTCGGGGAACTCACTCGGGCGATTATACCGTGCGATTTCTGCGATGGACCAACCGGACCCCTGTTGCGTTTCGGCGGCTCGCACGTTTAATAGAGCGGGGATGGGATGCGCCCCACCCCCGGCACCCGTGCCTCCAGCGGCAGCGCGATCGTGCCCCGCGGCGACAGCCGCCGAAGCGAGGCCAGGCGAGCTACGGCAGAGAGAGGAGGCGGCATGCCCCGAATGCGACTCCAGTGGCGAGTGGGTACCTTGCTCGGCGTCTTGGCCCTGGCGGCGTCCAGCCTCGGGCCCCTGGTGCGGCGCGCCGAGGCCGCCCCGCCAGCCCAGGAGCCCGCGCCCCCGGCGATCGTGGTGGTGATCGACGAGCCCACACACCGCGCTGGGGTGTCGGCCACGCGGCTCTTGGTGCGTGGTTGGGCGGTCAATCCGGCTAGCCAGCGCGGTACCGGCGTGGCGCGCGTCGATCTCTACCTCGATGGCGGCCCGGACACGGGCGGCCAGTACCTCGGGCAGGCGAACTACGGCCGTGAGCGCCCGGATGTGGCCGCGGCGCTCGGCCCGCAATTTCTGGCCTCGGGCTGGGACCTGGCGGTCGATCTCCCGCGCGGCCCGCACACGCTGATCGCTATCGCCGCCCCGCCCACGGGCGAGCCCACGGTCGTCCTGCCTGGCGTGGCCTCGGTCCATGCAACGGTTGGCGGCATGGCCGGCCGCACCACGCCCGGTTGCGGCGCGGGCGGCTACTGCTCCTCGGAGGAGGGCGGCTACCAGGAGATGGCCGGTCCAGGCTGGAACAGCACGCCGCTGTATGCGGGGAACCAGTACGTGGCGTACGGCGCGTTCGGCCACGGCCAGACTACCCCGCCCTACGGCTGGTGGGACGCCCAGCTCCCGGCTCTGATGCCCTATCTGCTGGCCTGGGCGGCCAACACGTATCCCTACCCGCAGTTGTTCTACGGCTCGCAGCCGACCCTGTACTCGCAGGCGCTGCTCACGCAGCTGTCGTCCCAGGGGGTGCTGGGCACGCTGGGCACCTGCTTCGCGCCCGCGTTCGGCAACATGGATACCCTGAGCCTCAGCGTGTTCGGCGGCTACTCGTTGGGCTTCCCCGTGGGCACTGGCGGGATCCGGTCCACGCTCAGCGGCCAGTTGGGGTTGGGCACGCTGGGTACCTGGAACGCGGGCAACGGCTCGTTCCCGCAGATCAACTACGCGGGCTCGATCAATCCTTACTACCCAACGGCCACCGGCGTCACGGGCGCCTGGAACGGCGGGTTGACTTCGCTCAGCAGCATGTTCGGCGGCCGGGTGAGCGGGCCGGGCGGCGTTGGTGGCGCTATCCACAACGGCGGCGGCAACATCTATCCGGGCTACTGGGTGTCGGAGACGATGCAGCGCTCGGCCTGCATCCAGGGCCTCTAACGCGCGAGTCTACGGGCTAGCCGCACCGGGAGGCGAGGAGACTACCTCCTCGCCCCCCGGTCGTCGAGCAGCCTCTCGTCCTCAGGCGCCGGTCTCGGGCGCTGCTGGCAAGGGCGACGCGGCCGCCGCCCGCCAGTCGCGCAGCCGCAGGTCGAGGCGCACCTGCCCTTCCCACTCGCGCCGCTCGACCTCGTAGACGATGTCGATCCACTCCCCGGGCTCGGGCGGCGCGCCCGGACCGAACCACGCCGCGCGCACGCTGGGCCCACCGTTCCCCAGCCGCAGCGCCGTACCCGTCCGTCCCAGCGGACGCGCCTCGCGGACTCGCACCCGGGGCGTATAGAACAGCGGCGGAGGGTTGCCGAGGCCGCAGGGCTCGAGCGCCCGCAGGCTCTCGGCTAGCGGCCAGTCGAGCGCCGACAGGGCAAGCGTGTCCTCCACGCCGAGGCGGGGCGGCGCGGGCGTGTCGCCCAGGGCGGCGCGCGCCAGCGCCTGGAAGCGCGCTGTGAGAGCGGGGAGGTGCTCGGCGCGCAGCGTGCAGCCGCCTGCCTGGGCGTGACCACCGTACTTCAGCAGCAGGTCGCCGCAGGCGCTGAGCGCCTCCGCCAGGTGGAAGCCCTCCGGACCGCGCGCCGAGCCGCGGCAGTGCTCGCCGTCGCGCTCCAGCACCAGACAGGGGCGTCCCGTCCGCTCGGCCAGGCGGCTCGCGACCAGTCCGACCACGCCCAATGGGAAGGGGCCAGCGATGACGTGCGCGGGCGCGGCAGGGTCGAGGCGAGTGCTTGCCTCGACGGTGGCCGCCTCCACGGCCTCCTGGCGAGCGCGATTGGCCGCCTGGAGGGCCGTGGCGAGCGGCGCCGCCGTCTGGAGATCCGGGGCGCGCAGCAGTCGCAATGCCTCGGTGGCGTCGCCCATCCGTCCCGCGGCGTTGAGCCGCGTGGTGAGCCCGAAAGCGATCTGCTGGGCCGTGAGGACGCCGGGCGCCAACCCCGCCACCTGGAGGAGCAGGCGGAGGCCGGGGCGCGGCGCAGCGTTCAGCACCCGCAGTCCGCGCGCCACCAGCGTGCGATTCTCGCCCACCAGCGGCACCAGGTCGGCGATGGTCCCCAGGGCCACGAGGTCGAGCAGCGCCGTGGCGGCCTCCTCGGCTGCCACAGGGGGCAGCCGGCTGTGCAGCAGCGCGCGGGCGAGCACGAACGCCACCCCGGCGCCGGCCAGGTCGCGGAACGGATAGCCGCAGCCCGGCTGACGCGGGTTGAGCACCGCGCGGGCCGCGGGGAGGGTGACGGGCACGTGGTGGTGGTCGGTGACGATCACGGTCAGCCCCAGCTCGCCGGCCAGGGCCACCTCGGCATTGGCGGTGATGCCGCAATCGACCGTGAGCACGAGGCGGACGCCGCGCGCGGCGAAGCGGCGGAGCGCGTCGGCGGCGACGCCGTAGCCGTCGCGCACGCGGTGTGGGATGTACACCTCCACAGTAGCGCCAAGCCGTTCGAGCGCGTCTGCCAGTACGGCCGCAGCGCTCACGCCGTCGCAGTCGTAGTCGCCGTGGATGCCGATCGGCATGCCCGCGTCGAGTGCCGCGTGGACCGCCCGCACCGCATCGCCGACGCCCCGCATGGTCCAAGGATCGCCGAGCGGCTGCGCCTCGGGAGCGAGGAAGCGCGCGGCGGCGGCCGCGTCGCGCACACCGCGGTGCCAGAGCAGGCGCGCCAGCAGGGGCGACGCCAGGCCGAGCCGCCGGTGGACATCGGGCGGCGGGACGGGTCGTTGATACCAGAGCGCCCAGGGCACGGGCGCACCTCCAGCAGGACTCGTCCTCAAGATAGCCGATCGCATCCCCACGTGGGCCGCTGCGGGACCACGTCGGCCGCGGATGTTCGGCTCCGTGACATCGCGGGGCCGGCGCTAGACGGGGCCGAGCGGTCGATAGGTCGCGGGCGGCGCGTGCGGCGTGACTTGCAGCGGGTAGAAGCGGGCCGTCTCGCCGTCGGCGAGCAGTTCCACGAGGTACTGGCCGGCGCGCTCGAGGGTGAGGTTGGCGAAGCTATTGATGGTCAGGTGCTGATCATTGGGCACCGGGCCCACCGGCAGCTCGCCGGAGGTGGCCAGCACCTGCTCGGTGGGCGTCCACAGCCGGGTTTCCAGGCGGAACTGGCGCGCGCTGCCCAGATGCCACTGGGTGACGACGTGCAAGTAGGGGTACACCACCGGGAGCTGGGGCACGACCAGCCGGTCGAAGATGCCGAGCAGAGACAGGCGCCCGGCCTGATCGATCAAGTAGTAGTCGCAGATCAGCGACCATTGGACGGACGGCATGGCCCCCGCTCGCGACGTGTGGCGACGCGGCCCTGCGCCGCCGTGCTTGGATTATGCTGGACTGGAGAGCCGCCGCACCACCATCGCGTCCCGTGGCGTCGGCACCGTCGCGGCGTGCCCTGTCTCGGGGTGCGGCGCTGGAGGAGAGACAAGCGCCATGCCCACTCGCCCGTCGAAACACCTGGAGACGTTCCCCAACCCACATCCGGAGCGCGCGTACGAGATCGAGATCCGCTGCCCGGAGTTCACCTCGCTGTGCCCGATGACCGGCCAGCCGGACTTCGGCACGATCTACATCACCTACACGCCCGGGCCGCGCTGCGTGGAGCTGAAGTCGCTGAAGCTGTACCTGTGGTCGTATCGCGAGGAGGGCGCGTTCTACGAGGATGTCGTCAACCGCATCCTGAACGACCTGGTGGCCGCCTGTGCGCCCCGGGCGATGACGGTGCGTGGCGAGTTCAATGTGCGCGGGGGAATCAGCACCAACGTCACAGCGCGGTACACGGCCGCGCTGTAACGTTTGCGGCGCATGCTGCGTTTAGCTAGGCGAGAGGCCCCGCGACGGGCGGCGCGCGTCGGCCGCGCTGTGGCGGGCGTGAGGTGAGGAGAGAGCATGCGCACTGTGGTTGTCGCCCTCGCCCTGGCGGCCAGCACCGCGCTGGCCAGCGCCGCGCCAGCCGCGGCCACCGTCGAGCCCGACGGCGGCCTGGCGCCGGCCCCGGCGCCCAGCTTGCTGCCCCGGGAGCTGCTCGGGGCGGATGGGCCCGCGCAAGGCTTCTATCCCTTCCTGACGGGCATCGGGCTGCCGACCGGCATCCCGTTCGCCGCGGCCACGGGTGGCTGCGGCGCGTTTGGCTTCGGGTGGTGCCCGCGCTTCACCGGCTCGTATCTCAGCACGTTCCTGCCGGGCAGCGGGCTGGGCGGCTTCTTCGCGCCGTGGCTGTTCGGTGGGCCGGGGGTCTGGGGCTACCCGCCCATCGCGATCGGTATCGGCATCTACTAGCGCCCGCGCTCTACGGCCGAGCGCACGGGCCCCGCGCGGTGCAGGCCGTTAGTAATAGATGCGCTTGCGCAGCTCGTCGGGCCGCAGCAGGATGATGCGCTGGCGGTCCAGCAGCAGCAGGCGGCGGTCGCGCATCCAGCCGAGATGCTTGTTCACGCTCTCCCGGGTCGCGCCGACCATGGCGGCCAGATCCTGCTGCGTGAGCTTGATGTCGATCTCGATGCCCTGGTCGGTCTGGCGGCCGTGCCGCGCCGCTAGATCGAGCAGGCGCTTGGCCAGCCGCCCGGGCACGTCGAGGAACACGGCGTCCTCGATCAGCTCATCGGTGGCGCGCAGGCGGCGACTCAGCACGGCGAACAGCGCGATGGCCACCTCGGGATTGCGGGCCACGAAGCCCAGGAAGTCGTCGCGCGGCAGCAGCAGGGCCTCGGCGCGCTTGACCGCGACCACGGTGGCCGAGCGCGGCTGGCCATCGAACAGGGCCAGCTCGCCGAAGAAGTCACCCGGCTCCAGTACCGCTAGCAGCGCCTCCTCGCCCGTCTCCGACGGCAAGACGATTTTTACCTGGCCGTCGGTGATGACGTACAGGCCGCTCGCGGGATCGCCTTTGTGGAAGATGGTCTCGCCGCGCTGGTAGGTGCGACGCCGGCACATCTGCGCCAGCTCGCGGATGCGATCGGGCGGTAGCTCGGCGAAGAGGGGCACCTGGCTCAGCAACCGGTCTTGCATCGCTTCCTCCCGGCCGCGCGCCGGCGCGACCTATGCCGACGGCCGCATTGTACCCCACCAGCGTTGTCAGCGCGCGGGTCAGGGCTGCTGGCCGGCGAGTGCCGCGCGCATCTGGTGCCACGCCTCGCGCGCCTCGGCCACCGAGCCCTCGTCCTCGATGGTCGAGATGTCGCCCGGATCGCGGTCCAGAATCACCGCCTTGAGCACGCGGCGCATGATCTTGCCGCTGCGCGTCTTGGGTACGAGGTTCACGAAGTGCAGCTCGCCGACCACCGCGACCGGGCCCAGCTCCTGGCGCACCGTCTGCAGCAGCTCCTGGCGCAGTGACTCGGACGGGGTGACCCCGGCCTTGGGCACCACGAACGCGGAGATGACCTCGCCGCGCAGGGGATCGGGCCGCCCGGTAACGGCCGCCTCGGCCACGGCGGGGTGAGCCAGGAACGCGCTCTCCACCTCGACCGTGCCGATGCGGTGGTCGGCGATCTTGATGATCTCGTCGGCACGCCCGGCGAACCAGACGTAGCCGTCCTCGTCGACCGCACCAGCGTCGCCCGTGACGTACCGCCCCGGGAGCCGCTCCCAGTAGTCGCGGCGATAGCGCTCCGGATCGCCCCACAGGGTGGGCGTGAGGCTGGGGAAGGGGCGGGTAAGGACGACCAGCCCGCGCTCGCCCGGCGCGCAGGGCGTGCCGTCGGGCCGCACCACGGCCAACTCGAAGCCAGGCAGCGGGATGCCGGCCGAGCCGGGCTTGATGGGCAGCATGGCCAGGCCATAGGGGTTGCCCACCACCGGGCCGCCGGTCTCTGTCTGCCACCAATGGTCGATGACTGGCACGCGGTCGCCCAGCAGCTCCTTCTGCAGCCACTGCCAGGCCGGCGGGTTGAGCACCTCGCCCGCGCAGAAGGCGCGCTCCAACGAGTCGAGCGCGTAGCCGCGCGCCGGCTCGACGCCGTAGCGCATCAGCAGTCGCGCAGCCGTGGGGGAGGTGAACACGCCGGTCACGTGATTCTCGGCGACGATGCGGTAGAACGTCGCGGGGGTAGGATGGTCGAGCGCTCCCTCGTAGGCGATGGTCGTGCAACCGATGAGCAGGGGCGCGTAGACGATGTAGCTATGGCCCACCACCCAACCGATGTCGGAGGTGGACCACCAGATGTCGGTGTCGCGGAGGCCGAAGCACCAGCGCGCGGCGCTGTAGATGCCCACCTGGTAGCCGCCGTGGGTGTGCACGGCCAGCTTCGGCTTGGCCGTGGTGCCCGAGGTAGCCAGGATGTACGCGGGCTCGTTGGCCTCCATCACCTCGTGCGCGCTGCTCTGGCCCGCCGCGCCGGCCAGGAACTCGTCCCATTCTAGGTCGCGCCCGGCGAGCATGGGGACCGCGTCGCTGCCGCGGCGCAGCACCACCACGCGCTCGACGGGCAAGCGCCCCTCGGTGATCGCCGCGTCCACGATTGGTTTAAGGGGCACGGCGCGGCCTTTGCGGTACGTCACGTCGGCGGTGAAGACCACGCGCGCGCCGGCCGCGCCGAGCCGATCGGCCAGCGCGCCGCTGCCGAAGCCGGCGAACACCACCAGGTGGATCGCGCCGATGCGCGTGACGGCGAGCATGAGCACGATCGCCTCGGCGCAGGTGGGCATGTAGATGGCCACGCGATCACCGCGCCGGACGCCGAGCCCTCGCAAGGCGGCCGCCGCCTGCTTGACGGCCTCGAGGAGCTGCGCGTAGGTGAACACGCGCCGCTCGCCCCACTCGCTCTCGGTCACCAGCGCCGCGTGGCCGCCCCAGCCGCGGGCCACGTGTCGGTCGAGCGCGTTGTAGCTGAGGTTGGTCTGTCCCCCCACGTACCAGCGGAAGCTGGGCGGTGCGCTCTCGAACACCCGCTCCCAGCGCCGGAACCATGGCAGCGCCTCGGCGGCGCGCTCCCAGAAGCCCTCGGGATCGCGCGCCGCGTCCTGCTGCCACCGCCGCACCACCGCGTTGATCGTCTCCATGGGCACCCCTCCACGCTGCCATGCGGCCCTGGTGGGCGCCAGTGTAGCACAGCACCGGTTCCGGGGGAGGGGGATTGTGGCTGTGGGACGCCGGCAGCGACCAGCCGTTGGCGGCCCGCAGGGCGAGTGCCCCGCAGGTGAGCAGGACGATGCGCCACGTCGCTCGTCGATTCTGGCCCCCCGCGCACGCCGCTCCCCACCGGCCTCTGCCGCCTCGCGGCCAGCGCGTGATAGATGGGGGCTCGTGCACTCCCCAGCCCGCTATAATGCGCCAGATACCTCCTGGTGTCCCTCGTACCCCGCGCGGCACTAGTGCGGGGACGCGCCGGGGATGCGAGCCAGAGATGGGGGAACAGAAGGGCGTGGTCGAGCTGCCGACGATCGCTTTCCTGGGCGCGGGCCAGATGGCCGAGGCCGTGCTGCGCGGGCTGCTCCGCGCCGGCGTCGACCCCGGCCGCCTGTACGCCAGCGACATCCGCCCCGAGCGCCTGGACTACCTGGCGAGCGAGCTGGGCATCTGCACCTGTACCGACAATCGCGAGGCGCTGCGGCAGGCCGAGGTGGCCGTGATCGCGGTCAAGCCGCAGGACGCCCCGGTGCTGCTCGCCGACATGCAGGCCGCCGCGCACCCCGGCCACCTCGTCGTCTCGGTAGCTGCGGGCGTGAAGCTGGCGACGATCGAGGCGGCGCTGCCCGACGGCGTGCCCGTCGTGCGCGTGATGCCCAACACGCCCGCGTTCGTCAGCGAGGGGATGGCGGTGCTGGCTCGCGGCCGCCACGCCACTCCCGAGCACGAGGCGGTGGTGCGGCGTATCTTCGAGACGGTCGGCCGTGTGCTGGTCCTGCCCGAGTCGAAGATGGACGCGGTCACCGCGCTGTCGGGCAGCGGACCCGGGTTCGTGGCGCTGGTGATCGAGGCGCTGGCCGACGGCGGCGTGGCGGCCGGCCTGCCGCGCGATGTGGCGCTGCAGCTGGCGGCGCAAACGGTGCTGGGCACGGCGCGGCTGGTGCTCGAGCGCAGCCTACACCCGGGAGTGCTCAAGGACATGGTCGCCTCGCCCGCCGGGACCACCATCGCCGGGCTGGCCGTGCTCGAATCCGCCGCGGTGCGCGGCGCCTTTATCCAGGCGGTGCTGGCGGCGGCGCGGCGCGGCGAGGAACTCGGACAGGGCAAGTGAGCGTACGAGAACCGGCCGGCGACCGGATGCGCGAGCCCGAGCAGCCGTTCTCCGCGTCCCTGTCTCCCGCCTCCGTCGAGAGCGGGGGT
>JADGHJ010000257.1 GCA_019686175.1 Chloroflexota bacterium
CCGGGCGGCGGCCGGGGGGTCCTGGCAGGGGATGAGGCCGACGGCTTTGAGGCGCAGGGGGTTGACGCTGCAGTACTCCTCGAGCAGCCAGCGGTTGACAGCGTGGCAGATGGCCCCCGCCAGGCCCTTGTCCATCAGGCCGTTGACGGCGAGCGCTACCTGTGTGCCGAAGATGATGGCGACGTCGATGCCCTCCTCGTCCATGTCGACGAGCCGCTGGTGCGGGTCGCGCATGCCGGGCCGCGATAGGCGGATATGCGGAGCGAACGGGCCGCTCACACTGGGCCCCAGTCCCTCGCTCTTGCCCTGCAGCCGACCCTCGAGGATGATGCGCGGGTGGCCCAGGTTGTCGCGCACCGAGATGGGGGCGCGCGAGGCGTACTCGGGCGGCATCCAGGCGGCTAGCTCGTTCTCCGGCTCGTCGCAATGGCCATCTGCATCGATCACGAGGTCTACGGTCATTGGCGACTCCTTTCCTGGGGCGGTCAGTCAACGGCGCACGCCCAACCGCTGAGCCGCGCGGTCCACGTACTGGAAGTCGACCACGGTGGCGAGGTCGATCCCTGGCGGCACCACGCCCTCCGCGACGTACCAGTCGAGCATGCCACGCATGCCTTCGACGTCGAAGCGGCCGTCGGCGCGGAAGCCGGGCAGTTGTGTGGTCGGATCGACGATGATGCCGCGCTCGCGGAGGAGCTGCACGGCTGACTCCGTGTCCCGACGGTCGGGGCCGAACGCGGCGTTGTAGTCGGCGACGCCGCGCAGCCAGGCCACCAGGTAGCGCTCGGCAAGCTCCGGGGCGCGCGCCGGAAAGGCGGGCGAGTACAGCGTGATGCCACCCGTGAGGTTGGGGGTCACCTCGTGGGCGCCGAGCACGCGGACCGCTCCGAGCCGGACAGCCTGGCTGACGAACGGCTCGACGGAAAACGCCGCGTCGACCGCCCCGCGGCTCACCGCACTGGCATGGTCGGCCATGGAGACGGGTACCACGTCAACATCCGCGAGCGAGAGGCCCTGCTGGTCGAGCAGCACCTTCAGCACGTAGTGGACGACGGCGTAGGGGCCGGGCACCGCGATGCGTAGGCCGCGTAGGTCGACCGGCCCGCGATAGCGCCCGTTGTCGACCAGCTCGCGGCGTACCACCAGGGCGAGGTAGTCGTTGTCGGGGCCCACGCTGCCGCCGTCGGCCACGATCTTCACGCCCACCCCACGTGCCACGGCGTTGAACACGGCCGGGTTGAGCCCGCCGGTGATCACATCGAGCTGGCCAGTGCCCAGCGGCGGCAGCGCGTCGGCCGTGACGGCGAAGTCGACCAGCTCCACGTCGATGCCCTCGGCTGCGAAGTAGCCGCGCTCGCGGGCAAGGACCATCGGAGCCTCGCCGAGCACCTTGAGGAAGCCGACGCGCACGCGCTCGGCCTGCGGCGCCGGCCGCGGGACCGAGGCCGCATCAGCGGCCGCCGCCGCTCGCTGCACGGGAGTCGCACCGACGGCGACGACGGCCAGTGCTAGCAGCCCGAGCAGTAGGCCCCGTCCCCAACTGGCTCGCCGCGCCTGCCACATCGCGCCCTCCCCAGGTTCAGACTGAGCGCCTGCAGCAGCTAGGCGCCTGCGGGTGGGCGATTATGCGTCCGACGTTCGGGTGTGTCAAGCGCGGGGGCGATAGCTGCCCTCAGTCGGCGTAGCTGCGCCCGCCACGGGCGGCCATCTCTACCTCGAAGGCGTACTCGCTCGGCCAGCCGCGGCTGACCACGATGGCGCTGGCCTCGGCGAGCGATGGGGCATTCGCCACGGCGCGGGCGATCGCACCGACCTGCGCATACAGCACGCGTGGATCGACATAAAACGTCACGGTGCAGACGGGCGACAGCTCCAGCCGCCGGGTGCCGTCGCGAATCCGGCGCTCGCCCAGCGCGCCAGCGAACGCCTCGAGCAGCACCGCACTGGCCTCGGTGCGCGCGTGCTGCACCACGCGCTGCAGCTCGGCGGCCACGGCAGGGGTCAGGCCCCAGGCACCCAACAGCCCGCCGTGGCGCGCCACTGCCGCCAGCGCTCGGTCGATCTCGGGCGGGGTCAGTTCGGCGTCGCTGCCGTAGCCGATCACACCCCAGAGGCAGGGCAGCTCGGCGGCTAGCGCGTGGAAGGCGGCGAGCATGATGGCATCGGCGACCGGGCTGCGGAGGCCCGGCTCGTCGCCACGCGCCAGCGAGTCGCCGCCCACGTCGATCCCCACCAGCAGGTCGGCGCCGAGCACCCGCGCCGCAGTACGGAGGCCCTCCACGACGCCCGGCGCGCCCCGCGAGACATCGACTAGCAGCGTCTCGGTGCCATACAGCGCTGCAATCTCCGTCTCGGCGAAACGCACACCGGTGGTGGTTGTCGTCTGGCCATTTGCCAGCCAGACCGTGGGCGCCAGCGGTCGCACGTTGACCACCTCGCTCAGCGTGCGGCTGCCCGGCTGCGGGTCGTAGACGAACCGCTCCCAGGACAGCCCGCCCAGCGTGCAGGTGATGCCGAACTGCTCGAGGAAGCGTGCGGTGGGGATGGCGCCGACAATATCACCGCCGCCGCCGATACCGAGTACCAGCGCGCGGCGGGCTGTGCGCAGCAGTGGCTCGAGCTGGAGGGACGCGTCGGCCGGCATGGTGTGGGCCTCGTCAGGCGATTCTCAACGGAAGGATAGCGGCTGGCGGCCATAGCGGGCCATCGGGCCCCGCTCAGGCAGCGCGGTGCTCGATGCGTGCCCGCAGCGCGGCTAGCTCGGCGCGGCGAGTCTCCAGGGTCTCGGCCAGACGCGCCGCGCGCTCGTACTCCACGCGGGCGAAGCGATCGTACGGCGCCAGCGCGCCCCGGATGCGGTCGAGCGCGCGGTCGACCTCGCGGGCGAACGCGTCGCGCAGGGCGCGATCGAGGGCGGTGCGGAGCTGCTCGGTGCGCTCGTGGAAGCGCTGGGTGACCCGCCGCTTCTGCAGCGGTAGGACGTACAGGCCCAGTCCAGCAATGACGCTCGACGCCAACAGGCCGGTAACGTCGGCCGCCGCGGAGCCGACCAGCGCGAGGGTCAGGGCGCCGAACCCGATCGCGCCGGCCTCGAGCAGGGTGGCCTGCGTGACGGCGGTGCGCACGGCCACGGCCAACTCCTCGGCCTCGCGGGGATGGTCGTGGCGCAGCACCACCTCGCGCGCCGTGGCCGCGATACCGCCGAGCAGGGCCCGCCGGTCGCGCTCCACGCCACTCAGGGGGCGCTCGGCGGGCGTCCCCAGCGGGTGGATCGCCTGGCGCTGCTCGATCTGCTGGCGGATGCTCTCCCAGAGGCGCTCGTCCTGGTCGACCAGCCACTCAATGAGGTCCTGCGCGGCCCGGTCGATCCGCTCGGGGGTGTCGGCGATCACCTGCGCTTCGAACTCCGCCCGGATGCGGTCGCGGTTGAACAGGTCGAAGATGCGGCCGAGGCGCAGGGTGTTCTCGAAGAAGGCCCGGCCGCGCTGATCCAACTCGTGGAGGAGATTGTCGACCGCATGCAGGCGGTAGGTGAAGTCGCGCTCCAAGTCCGCGCGGTACAGCTCGAGCTGGGCAGCGAGCTGTTCGCTGAGCTGGAGGTCGCCGCGCAGGGTGGCGGCGCGGCCGGTCGCTCCCGCGGCGTACTGGCCGACCAGGCGCTCGGCCACGCCCAGCGGGCTCAGCAGCTTCAGCCGCAACCGCTCGCGGTCGTCGAGCGTCTCGCGGAGGTAGCGCTCCAGGGCGGCGAAGCTCGCAGTGGCGTCCAGCGGCGGCGCTTCCCCTTGCACGGTGGCGGCCGGCGCGACGCCGGGGAGCGGCGTCTCTCGCGTGGCAGGAACGGGCGCGCTGCCGGCCAGCTTCGCCGTGAGCGCCTGACGGGCCGAGATGGGGAAGATCTCCGGTACGAAGCCAAGCAACCGATGCGCCTGCTCGCGCACGAAGGCGAGCTGGGCGTCTAGCTCCGTGCGGCTGTGCAAGAGGTCCGCCTTGTTCAGGATCAGGACCAGCCGCTTGCCCCAGGCGCGGATGCGCGCCATGAAGGCGCGCTCGCTCTCGGTGAACGGGCGGTCCGCCGAGGTGACGAACAGGATCAGGTCGGCACGGGGCACGATCCGCTCGGTCAGCGCCTCGTGCTCGCGGAGCACGGCGTTCGTGCCGGGCGTGTCGACGATCGCCACGGTGCGCAGCAGCGGGTCGGGATACGTGTACTCGACGAGGTCATCGAGGCGATGCTCGGCGGGCCCCTCGCCGTAGCGGAGCCAGGTGATGGCGGCGGTGGTGGGCGTCACACCCTCCGGGAGGACGCGTTGGCCCAGCAAGGCGTTGATGAACGCGGACTTGCCGGCGTTGAACTCGCCCACCACGACCAGCAGGAACAGGGTGTCGAGGTCGGCGATCGCCTGGCGCAGCAAGGCGAGGTCCTCGGAGCTGGCCTCCGCGGTGACCAGCGCCTCGCGGACCAGGCCGAGCAGTGCGCGCTCCTCGGCAAGCAACCCTGCCTCGGGCAATTGGTTGAGATCCGCCAGCACGCTCGTCCTCTCCTGGCCCCACGCCGGAGCGGGCTTCCTGTGTCCACTGTAACGCACACGGGCCATGGCCGCCGGCAAGGGGCCGTGCGGCACCGTGTGGCGGCGAGTATGCAAGAACGAGGCCGCGCGCTAGCGGAGGTCGTACTGGTAGAGGTTGTAGGCGTCCATGATGCGGATGATCTTCGCCGCATAGTTGGGATCGGTGGCGAAGCCGGCCGCGGCGATCTCCCGCACGAAAGCGCGCGGGTCGTCGAGCATGCTCAGAGCGCGCCGATAGCGGGGGTTGGCGTGGAGGAACAGGCCGAAATCGAGGAACGACTCCTCCGGCGTGTGGTAGGCGCGGAACGGCTCCCGGAGGTACAGGTTCTGGCCGCCAAGAACTTCCCAGGTGTTCATCCACACGACCCCGGCGGGCCCCTCGCCCACGCGGCCCTTGATCCCGAAATAGTTGTGCGCGTCGCGGGCGAGTCGGCTCGTGCCCCAGCCCGTCTCGTTGATAGCCATGGCGATAGCGACGGAGGCCGGCACACCGGTGCGGCGCTGGGTCTCCTGCGCGGCTGCGGCGGCGGCGTCGATGAACTGCTGCTTGAATGTGGGGCCGGTGCCGGGCGCCGGCCAGGGCAGGGCGCGCACGGGCGGGGCGGGCTGCGGCGGCTGCGCGTTAGGGATCAGCAAGCGGTCGCCGGCGCGCAGCGTGGGGGTGTCGGGCAAGCCGTTCGCTTCCTGGATCGCGGCGACCTCGACCCCATAGCGCGCCGCGACGGCATCGAGGGTTTCGCCCTCCGCCAGGGTGTGGATGACACCTGAGACCGGCAGCACCAGCAGCTCCTGGCCCGGCATCAGCCGGTCCGGGTTCAGGAAAGGATTGGCTCCCAGCAACGTGTCGACGGTGATGCCGAAGCGCTCGGCCAGGCTCTGCAGGGTGTCGGTGGCCCCCACGCGGTACAGGGCGATGCGGTCGACCAGCGGCTGTCGATCCTCGGCCGCGGGCTCCAGCTGCGGCCACCAGTACGGCGTCGGCGCGTCGCGCGGGTCCAGCGCCGGCGCGGGAGTGGCGGTCACGGCTGGCGACGCCGCCGGCGCGGCGGGTGTGGTAGCGGCTACCAGCGGCTGCCAGCGCAAGGGGGCCAGGAACGGCGCGAGGGCTAGCGCGGCGACCAACGCATGCTCGCCCCACCGCCAGCCGCGTGGGCGAGCGGCGCCGCGCACGACGGACACGAGAGCGGGCCGCCGCGCGCGCCACCAGCGGCCTCCCGCAGCCCCTCGCGTGGAGGAGAGGGCCGGGGGGAGGGAGGCCGGGGACCCGCGCCGG
>JADGHJ010000258.1 GCA_019686175.1 Chloroflexota bacterium
TGGACCGAGCAGGGGACGCTGCGCGCCTGGGGGATCCGCGCACGCCCGCCCCGCGCTGCCGATGCGTCGCCTGCCGCGCCCCAGCCCGTCGCGCCACATCCTGCCGAGGAATGAAACCCGGGCGTCGGGCGCGGCGTGGTCCTCATAGAGCGACGCGATGGCCGGACAGATCGCCCGAACGGAAGGGAGACCCGCCGGCCGCGCGACGCCAGTGGGGACCGTGCCACCCGGGGCAGGAGGAGGAGATGGACCCGACACGACGCGCGCTCGCGCACCTGTTCCGCCGCGCCGGGTTCGGCGCCAGCCCGGCCGAGCTGGAGGCAGCCGCCCGCGACGGCTACACCGCGACCCTCGAGCGCCTGCTCGCCCCCGAGCGGGTGCGCGACGATGAGGTGGAGACGCGCATCGCCGCCGCGGGACTCGACCAGAGCCGCATCGAGGGCCTGCGTCAGGCCTGGTTGCTGCGCATGCTGCACACCCGTCGCCCGCTTCAGGAGAAGATGGTGCTGTTCTGGCACGGCCACCTCACCAGCGCCGTGTCCAAGGTCGGCGGCCGGCGCGTGGAGCTACTGGCGCGCCAGCTCGCGCTGTTCCGCGAGCACGCCCTCGGCAACTGGCGCGCCCTGCTACGCGCCATCAGCCGCGACGGCGCGATGCTGTTCTACCTCGACAACCGCCTCAACCGCCGCAGCGCGCCCAACGAGAACTACGCTCGCGAACTGCTCGAGCTGTTCACCCTCGGCATCGGCCAGTACACCGAGCAGGACGTCAAGGAGGTGGCGCGCGCCTTCACGGGCTGGACGCTCAACCGCGACGGCGAGTTCGTGATCGTCGCGCGCCAGCACGACGACGGCCCCAAGACCATCTTCGGCCGCACCGGCCATTGGGACGGCGACGACGTGATCGACCTCATCCTCGAGCAGCCGGCGGCGGCACCGTTCCTGGCGCGCAAGCTGTACCGCTTCTTCGTGGCCGACGACCCCCCCGCCGCCACCATCGAGCGGCTGGCCGCCGAGTTCCGCGCGAGCGACTGGGACCTGCGCGTGCTGGTGGGCAGCATCCTGCGTTCGCCCGAGTTCCAGAGCGAGCAGGCGTACCGCGCGCGCATCAAGAGCCCTGTCGAGTTCGTCATCGGCACGCTCAAGGCACTCGGCGCCGAGCATCTCCCGCCCGACACCCCGGCCGCGCTGCGCCGCATGGGCCAGGACCTGCTCAACCCGCCCAGCGTGAAGGGCTGGGACGGCGGCCCAAGCTGGATCAACGCCGCTACCCTCCTGGAGCGCGCCAACTTCGCCAGCCGCCTCGCCGCGGGCCGCGGCGGCGAGCGGGCACCAGCCTTCGTTGCTCCCCAGGCCATCGCGGCCCAGCACTCCACGCCGGACGCCTGGGTGGACTACTGGGTCGAGCGGCTGCTCGACGGCGACCTGCCTGCCAACGCCCGCGCGGCGCTGCGCGCCTACGCCCACGATGGCGTGGGGGCGGACGCCGCCGGCGCAGCGGAGCGCGACGATCCGGCCGACGTGAAGGTGCGCGGGCTGCTGCACCTGGTGCTGGCCAGCCCGTACTACCAGCTGAGCTAGGGGGAGACGATGCCTACGCGACGCGAGTTCCTGCGCGGCGGCCTGATCCTGGTGACGGCCAGCCTCGCCGCCCCCGCGTTCCTGGTCAAGGCCGCGGCCACCGCCCAGGCCCCCAGCGCCGATCCGCGCAGCCCCACGCGCAACACCCTGGTCGTCGTCCAGCTCAGCGGCGGCAACGACGGCCTGAACACGGTGATCCCCTACCGCGACCCGCTGTACCCCGAGCTACGCCCACAACTGGCCGTGCCGGAGGCGGAGGTGCTGCCGCTCGACGCCGAGCTGGCGCTGCATCCCGCGCTGGAGCCGCTCAAGGCGCGCTACGACGCCGGCCAGCTCGCCGTCGTGGTCGGGGTCGGCTACCCCAACCCCGACCGCTCGCACTTCCGCGCCATGGACATCTGGCAGACGGCCGAGCCCGAGGCGTACGCCCAGACCGGGTGGCTGGGCCGCTACCTGGCCGGCTGCGCCTGCGGCGGCGACGCGCGGCCGGCCGCCGTCAGCGTCAGCCAGACGCTGCCGCGCGCGCTGTGGACCGAGAGCGTGTTCGTGCCGTCGCTCAGCAGCCTCGACAACTATCGCTTCCAGAGCGACCCGCGCTACCCCGCCGACCGCGCGGCCCGGCTGCGCGCGCTGCGAGCGCTGGACGCCACCACCGAGGCACTGCGGCCCTACGCCGAGTTCCTCGGCCAGCAGTCGCTCAACGCCCTCGCCAGCGCCGAGGAGGTGCAGCGCGTGGCCAGCACCTGGCAGACCCCCGTCGAGTATCCCCCGAATAACCCGCTGGCCGCCGCGCTCAAGGCCGTGGGCCAGCTCATCGGCGGCGACCTGGGCGTGCGCGTGGCGTACGTGCAGCTCGGCGGGTTCGACACCCACGCGAACCAGCAGGCCACCCACCGGCGCCTCCTGGAGCAGCTCGCCGCGGCACTCGACGCCTTCCAGAACGACCTGGAGGCGATGGGCAAGGCCGATCAGGTGGTGACCATGACCTTCTCGGAGTTCGGGCGGCGGGTGCGGGAGAACGGCAGCGGCGGCACCGACCACGGCACGGCCGAGCCGCTGTTCATCCTGGGCACGCGTGTGCGGGGCGGCATCCACGGGCGGCAGCCGCCGCTGGACGATCTGGACGGCGGCGACCTGCGCTTCCAGGTCGATTTCCGCGCCGTGTACGCCACGCTCCTCGACCGCTGGCTCGGCGCCGACCCCGTGCCCGTGCTGGGCCGCTCCTATGAGCTGCTGGCGTGCGTGGCCTAGAGCCGCGTGCGGCCTGGTCGGGCCGGTCGCGGCCATAAACGGCGGGCCGCCCATGGCGGGAGGCGAGTCGCGTGTTCCCGCCTCGCGCCCGCGCGCCACGAGCCGCGGTCAACACGGGCGCTCGGGCGGCGAGGCGGGGGCCAGGGCGCGGTGCAGCGCCGGATGGGCGAGGATCCGCTTCAGCATGCGCGCCGTGGCGCCCCAGATCTCGTACGGGCCGCACTGGTACACTGGCGAGACGTGCACGAACACCCCGCGGCGCTCCTCGCGGTAGATCGCCGGGTCGAGCAGCGCGCGCACCGGCACCTCGAGCACCCCGGCCACCTCGCGCGGGTCGGGGCGCAGCGCGGGCGGCTCGGCTAGCGCGCCGATGAACGGTGCCACACGGTAGCCGCTCACCGCCACGTACTCCGGCTCCAGGGCGGCCAGGCGCTCGACCGCGGCGGGCGGGATGCCCAGCTCCTCGTGCGTCTCGCGCAGCGCCGTGTGCCATAGCGAGGCGTCGCCGGGCTCGAAGCGACCGCCCGGCAGGGAGATCTGGCCGGCGTGGGCGCCCAGGCTGGCCTGGCGGAGCGTGAACACCGTGGTGGGCGCGCCGGCGCGGGGGTACAAGAGGAACAGCACGGCAGCCGGCCGCCAGGGGCGCCCGGAGGGGGCCCGCTCGGGGTCGAAGCCATCGAACGGGGGCGCGTCCGGGGGGCCGCAGCCGAACAGCGCATCGTCGGGCCGCACGCGCGCTGCCTCAGGTGGAGGGCATGGGCGGGCGCGGCGGCGGCGTCTGCGTGGTGGTGGGCGGCGTGGCGGCGCCCACGGCAGCTGTCTGGGCGGCCTCGGACGGCGCGGGGCCGCCGACCACCAGCTCGTTCGTCACGTGGACCACCCCCGGCACCGCGCGCGCCACCTCGGCCGCAGCCTCGGCGACGGCCGCGCTCGGCGCGGGCCCCCAGAGGCGGACAGTGCCCAGGAAGCAGGTCAGGCGCAGGGGCGCGGCGTTGGTGCGCGGGTCGTCGGCGAGCGCCGACGCCACGGCGATAGCCAGGTCCTCGTCGCTGATCAACTCGCTGACCAGCGGGCGGCCCTCGGCCGCGGCCTGGGCGAGCCGCTCGGCGACGATCTTCATGGGCGTGGTGCGCGTACGACCACGCAGGACGATCGTGCCGTCGCGTAGGGCGAGGGCGATGCGCGAGCGGCTGGCCGGGATGGGCGTGTAGCGGATGATGGCGTTGCGGACCCGGTACAGCAGCTCGGCGTCGTCGTCCGAGAGGCCTGCGGTATCGACCTCGGGGAGGTCCGGCTCGTCGGCGATGGGGTCGGTGGGCAGGCCGAAGGGCACGACCTCGATGGTGTCGGTATCGAGCGCCTCGGGGAAGCCGAGGGGTTGGGCGACCATGAGCACCTCCGCGAGCGCCGGCCGCCGGGGCGACCGGGGCGGCGTGAGATCGTCTGGGTAATTGTCGCACATGGCGGCGGCGCGCGCCTCGTCGGCCGCTAGGGGGCGGCGTGGAGCCGGTGCAGGCGCGGGAAGGCGTCCACCGCCAGGGGGTGCTGGCCGTGCCAGATGCAGCGGAACTGCAGCAGCGTGGGCTGGGGGAGGACGAACTCCAGCGTGGTACCGTCCAGCCGGAGCAGGCTCCGCAGGTCGATCGTGCGGCGAGCCAACACCTGGGCGTCGGGGCCGGCGGCGACATCCAGTTCGCACAGGACACTGTCCCAACCGAGTGAACCGTCAACGCCCCCGGGCAGCCACAGCGCGAACTCGACCGCATACCGACCTTCGGGGTGCACGCTGTAGGGGCCGTACAGCAGGGCACCCGGCGGATCGCCCCTGTCGGCCTGGACCAGCACGCGATCCCGATGTGCGACGAGCTGGCCGGTGAGCGTGTAGACCACGCGCAGCCGCTCCGCCATGTTCTCGCGATAACATTGCTCCAGCAAGGTGTACACTCGTGCAGGATCGGCCGGGGCATCGTCACGCTGGGCCACGATCCACCAGATGAACGAGTCCCCCGGCCTCCCTGGTGGGGGAGTGAGGGCTTCCTCGGAAAGCAGGGCGAAGCAGCGGCTGGGCACTACGCAGTCGCCAGCGCGCGGCGGGGGCTCCCCAAGGAGTGCGCGCGGGAGGATGCCGGACGCGTGGTGGATGCGGAAGCCGCTGGCCTCGAGACAGGCGACGACTTGCGAGAACTTCAGCTCGTGCAAGTGCTCGGGGTGCCGCCAGCCGTAGGAGTTGGTGATGGCATACTCCGGGCTGTCGAGGACGAACCAGCCGCCCTCGCGCAGGACGCGATGTACCTCGACCAGCAGGCGAGCTTGCTGCTGCCAGGTGATGTGCTCAATGAACTGCCCGGCGAAGACCAGGTCGATCGACTGATCCGGAATCGCGCGCAGGTCGGACGCGTCGCCCTGGATCCAGTCGACGGTGGGCGGCAGGTCGGGGGGCTGGGGGCCCAGCTCAATCGCGATGTGGCGAGCGACGGCGTGGGGGTAGTGTGCGTCGAACCACTCGAAGTACCAGCGCCCCGCGCCGCCCAGACTCAGCACCACGTGCGCGGGCGGCATCGTCCGCAAGGCCGCAGACCGACACGCGTGCAGCAACTCGTTGAATCCCATCCGTCCCCCACACCGGTGGCGACGCGGTCCATCGCGTCAAGCCCGCCGTGCGCCTGACTTGACGCTCGGATGATAGTGCGGCGTGCGCCACCGCCGCCAGATGTCGGGGAGCCCGAACCAGGGCACTAGGGGCCAGCAGTAGCTCCGCGGATCGCCGTCCAACCTCCTGGTGGCCGGCACGTGTCGAGTGGTACGCTTCCGAGCCGTGTGATCCGTTCGTACTCCCCGTGCCTACGGGACCGGGTTACTCAAGTAGGGTCTGGGTCGTGCGGAGGTGGAGACTAGTGATGGATGTGCTGCGGGCTCGACTGCAAGACATTACCCCCGGCTTGCTGGCGTTCGTAGGGTACTTGGTCATTTACTTGCTGATGCGTCC
>JADGHJ010000259.1 GCA_019686175.1 Chloroflexota bacterium
CCGCGGCGCGCGATGGTGGGGATAGGCGGCAGGCGGGACCCGGCCGGGGGAGCCATACGCACCTTACCCCGCGGGCGCGGCTGCGAGGTCACCGCGTTCCCGCTCCGACCGCAACCGGCGGTGCCGCGGCCTCGGCCGGCTGTTCAGGTCGCAGCACCGGCACGGCGGCCGTCGCCGGCTTGCGCGCCAAGGCCATCAGCGACAGCCCCACGGGGAGGTCGAAGCGCCGGATCAACGCCGCCTCGGTGCACAGCACCCATCGGAACACAGTGTTCAGCGCGCGGGGCAGCGGTTGAAGATCGGAGGCCGTCGGGTTGGAGGGCGGCCGGACTCGCTCGGCTAGCCGCTTGGCCGCAGCCAGGGGAAACAGCCACATGTTGGCGTGGGTGCACTTCTCGACCATGAAGCCCGCGCGCTCCAGCACGGCGATCAGGTGGCCGCGATAGTAGCGCTGACGCGTCTCGCCCACCCGATCGTGCTGGGCGTACAGGAACGGGTAGGCGGGCACGCGCAGGAACACGCGGCCGCCCGGCCGCAGCACCCGGTAGCACTCCTCGAGCACCGCCAGGTCCGAGCGCACGCCGAGCTGACAGATCACGCCGAACGCGGTCACCAGGTCGAACGACGCATCGGCGAACGGCAGCGCATCGCCGGAGGCCTGGATCACCTCGCCAGGCCAGCGCTGGCGCGCGCGCTTCACCGCCTCATGCGCGAAGTCGATCCCGATCGGCAGCCCATAGTGAGCCAGCAGCAGCTGCAGATTGGCGCCGGTGCCGCAGCCCACATCCAGAATGTCCAGCTTGCCGCCCCGGGGGTACAGTGGCGACAGGAACGCGTGCCCGATCTCCCGCATCCCCACGAACCACCAGAAGTCGTCTTCCAAAGCGTAGGTGTCCGCGTACATCGACTTGTGCAATGGCTCCTCCCTCGGCGGCTCGTCCTGTTATGTGCTGGCTGCCGTCCGGCGCGATAGGCGGCCGGCTCCGACGCCGCCTGCTTCCTAACCTTGCGCTGGGCCCTCAACGTGCCTATCTTAAGAACAGTCTTAAGTTAGGTGCAAGCGAGGTGGCGATGAGGCTGAGGCGGGACGAGCGGGCGCGCGGCCGTGCGAACCAGCCTCGACCCTCTGGCCGGCCCCCGACTGGCCCGTACGGTCGCGACGTGGTGCTGTCCCCCTCCGTGACCCGCGACGGCACCGTTGGTCACGCGGCCCAGATTCTAGCCGACCGCTCGCTGACTATGCCGCAGGTGTACCGGATCGCGCCCGTGCCGCCAGCTCGCCAGCTGGGTGCGGCTCGGTGAGCGTGTCCCGCGCCGCGCGCCGGCGCTGGTGGCTCATCGCGGCGTTTCTGGCCGTGGTGGCGCTCTGGACGCTCGGTGGTACGACCAGCCGGTCGACCCCGCGCGCGCCACACGGCGCCGCGTCCACGGCCGCCAGCCTGGGCCCGCGATACCTGCCCCGCCCGTTGCCCCAGGTGGTCGACACTGCGGGCGCCGAGGAGGCGCGCGCCCTGGCCGCCGCTCCGCTGCCTGCCAGTGGAACTTGGACTCCCCTCACGGGGCTACGCTGGCGGCGGGCGACCAGCGGGCTGCTGGCGCTAGCCGACCGGAACGAGCCGCGCCTGGGCGCCGCCTTGCCCGACGGTCTGCCGCTGGTCGCCGGTGGGCAGCTGTACGCGCAGGGCATCGGCACCTTGCCCTTCTCGGAGATCGAGTACGAGCTGCCGCCCGATGCCGCCGGGCTGCGCGTCTCGTTTGGCCTCAACGATCTGCCGGCGGTCGACGCGGGCAGCGCGGTGTTCCGTATCCTTGGCGACGGTGTCGAGCTGTACGCGAGCGACGTGCTGCGCCATGGCGACGGCCCGCAGACGGTCGAACTCAACGTGGCGGGTGTGCGTCGCCTGACGCTCGTCGTGGATGACGCTGGCGACGGCAACACGGGCGACTACGCGGACTGGCTCGAACCCGCCGTGCTTCGCACCGGCTCGCTCCAGCAGGACAGCCTGCTCGCTGAGGCCATCAGCCGAGCGCGAGGCGCCCGGCAGGCCGCGGTGGCGGCCGAGCAGGGAGCGCTGGGCGTGCTCGCCGCGGCGGAGCTGCAAGCGGCTGCGGCCGTCCTGGAGCCCTCGATCCCCGATAGCGACGCGGTGCTGCGCGTGGGCGACGCGCGCGCTGCGTGGGACGCGGGCCGCCACCTGGCTGTTCTGGGCAACGATGCGCTGCTGCTCACGCTGGGTGTCGGCGGTGAGGCCAACGGCACGCTGACCGCGGTGGACCGGCGCCACGCCCGCCTGTTGTGCTACGACGTCGCGCCGGCCGTACGGCTGTCGACCGGAGAGGTCTGGCGCCTCCCCGATCTTGTGGCGGACGCGCGGGCGCCGTACACCCTGACGCTGGTCGAGGATCCGGCGCTGGGGCGGGGCGTCGAGCTCGTCGCGCGGTACCGCCCCCGCGAGGGCCCGGGGGTGCTCACGCTCCGGCTGGCCTTGTGGGCCGCTCGGGCCGCGTTCACGGTCACCCTGGAAGCCAGCGACCTGCCGGACGGGGTGTCCGTCGCGGCGTACGAGTACTTCCACAGCCAGGGCAGCGGTGGGTTCGTGGTCGGCGATGACGGCGCCTATCTGGCCGACCGCTCGCGCCTGTGGGACGGCACCGTGGTCGATGACGGCTTCGCCCGCCGGGCGAGCGTCGAGGGGACGAAGCCGCTGATCTTGTGGAACGCCCCGGATGGCGCGTTGCTGATGACCATGCTCGACTGCGTGGACGCACCCGCCTACGTCACGGTGCAGCGGTCCGCAGGCCGGGCGGTGGCGGCGCTGCGTTGGGAGTTCCCGGACGTGCTGCAGCAGCGGCCCACGACATCCCCGCGCTTGTATGTCGAGGCGCTGCCGGGAGCGGACCTCCGCTCCACGGTCGGCCACTATCGCCAGATCATGGACGCGCTATATCCGGCCGCGTCAGCGCCCTTCTGGCTCCGGCAGCAGCTCGGCACCTGGTACATCTACGCCTCGGGCGTGGATGACGCGCGGCTGCGCGCGCAGCTCGACTACCTCGCGACCTATCTGAACGATCTCGGTCCGTGGCACGTGGTAATCGACGCCGGCTGGTACCTGTCATACGGCGACGCGGATAGCGAGTTCTACGCCGTCGACTACGAGCGGTTCCCCGACGGCATCAGAGCGCTGGTCGACTACGCGCACGCGCGCGGTATCTACGTCGTGCTGTATCTGCCCACGGGGTATATCCACGATGGGCGCGGTGACGGCGAGTGGCTGGCCCGGCCCACCTTGATCCAGCGCCGGCCGGAGTGGCTGATCCCGTTGTACACGCACGACACGGTCGGCCGATACCTCCTCGACTATCGCCTGCCGGACGTCCAGCGCCACGTCGGCCGTGTGCTGGAGCAGGTGCTGGGGACCTTTGGGGCCGACGGGATCTCGCTGGACGGCCTGGCCGACGCCGAGGGCCAGCTCATCCCCTTGGCCGTGCGCCAGATGTGGCACGGAGCCGCGCCGATCCAGCGCGCCAGCGAGATCTACGCCCTGTTTGCCCGCGAGGCGTTCGCGCGCCGGCCGGACGCGTATATCGAGACGGGCTGGATGACGCCCGTGTGCGCCCGCCCCTATGCCACGACCTTCCGCTATGCGGACGAGGTCGAGGACTATCTCAGCCCGTACCCGTTTGGCGGGTTCGAGACCCATTTCGACTACGCCGTGTGGCAGACGCTGTTGTTCGGCCAGCGGCCCAACATGGGGGCCAACACGGGCGACCCGAACCGGCCCGACGCGCTCACCTGGCTACGCGGCGCGCTGGCGCTCGGGGCCCAGGCCACCCTCAGCTTCGACCTCACCCGCTTGAGTCCCGAGCGCCTGGTGGAGTACCGCGCGCACCTGACGCACTTGCGCCCCTTCGAGGGCGAGACGCGGTTCGACGCGGCGGTGCCGCCCACGACGGTGGCTCATGTACGGGGACCGCTGGTCTACACGGGCGTCATCAATCGCGAGGACCGCGCCCGCACGATCCGCTTAGACCTGGCCGCGCTGGGGCTGGAGACCGGTGTCCCTTACACCTACTACGACGTGGAGAACCGCGGCTTCGGGCAGCTCACCGACGGACTGGCCGTCTCGCTCCCGCCGCGCAGCTTCCGGCTGCTCGTCATGCGCCGTACTCCGGGCGTCCTGTGGACGCCCAGCAGCTTCGAGGAGACGCCGGAGCCCGGTGGGCTGCGCGTCGTGCTGGACGGTCCCCCGCAGGTGGAGGGGATGGCGTGGTTGGCGAGCCCTCCGCCGGCCGCCGTGCTGCTCGATGGCCAGCCGCTGGCGGTGGGGGCGACGCCGGGCTATCAATACGACGCCGCCCACGGCGTCCTGCAGGTGCGCTACGCCCACAACGGGCCACGCACCCTAGAAGTACGCTGGCCGGAGTGAGCGTCAGCGCGATGGTTTGAGGGCCTTCCGCAGGGCGTCGTAGGCCGGCCGCGGCTCCCCCTGGGGCGTGGTGATCGCCCAGTAATACTGCTCCTGCTCTGGCGTCCAGGCGGGGTCCGCAAGCGTCCAGATCATCATGGGACCGAGCCAGGGTGCCCAATGCTCGCGAGCGTAGGCGACGGCGCGCGCCAGGTAGTCGGCCTTCTCCTGCTCGCTCACACTGTGCCACGTGTACGGCGAGTCGGGTCGCGGGTCGCTCGTCCAGCCCATTTCCAAGATGGCGACTCGCTTGTCCCCGTCGCCGTTCTGCTCCATGATCCGGCGCAGGTCCTCGACGTGGCGGAACGCGTAGGAACGCTTGAGCTGCTCTGGGCTGGGGTCGTGGTTCGTGAGATCGGGCCGGCGTGCCACCTCGGCCGGGTCCATCTCCGGCGGCGCCTTGAACCCCGCGGCGTTGACGCCGAGCAGATCGAACCACGGCTTGGCCCCCGCGTCGTACATCTCCTGGAGATAGAGCACGTCGGCCCGGGCGTTGTCGCTGGTGTCGGTGGTGGGCGAGAGGCCGGCCGTGATCACCAGGGCGTCGGGATCGCCTAGCTTGATCGCTTGATGGGCGACCTTCAGGAGCCGCACGTACTCGGCGGCGCTGGGCGGCTGGTTCCCCCACTCGCGCGCCAGGTTCGGCTCGTTCCAGATCTGGTAACCGTGGATGCGGCCCTTGTAGCGCTGACTCATTGCGTACAGGAAGTCGCCCCAATCGGCGACGCGGTCCGGGGGCCCAACGATGGGGAACACGCGATCGACGCGCGCCCAGGCGGGCTGCATATCCACCCGGGCGATGAGCTTCAAGCCGGCGCGGTTGACCGCCTCGACGATGCGGTCGGCTTCCTGCCAGTCGAACACCCCGCGGCGTTCCCCCTCGATGAACGCCCAGGGGAAGTGCTGCTTCACCCAGGTGAAGCCCGCATCGCGCACGAGCTTCAGGTCGCGCTCGGTGGTGTCCGGGTACCCCCACAGGTGCACCATGACCCCCACGCCGGTCGGAGGCTCGGGCGCGCGCTTGAAGGGGGGGAGGCTGCAAGCGGTCGAGGCAACGAGCAGGGCGGCAAGGCCGAGCCGCAGCAAGAGTCCAGTGTGATGCAAAGCGATCGCTCCCGCATGATGTCCGCCGAGTAGTGTACGCGCACGGCCTGGCGCCCGCCGGGGATTTTCGTGCGAGCGCCAGGCCGCGCGCCCTCACGGCAGCAGGCCGGAGCGTCGCGCGTCGAGCAGCCGCTGGTAGGCCGGGCGCGGGGAGCCATCGGGGTTGGTGATGGACCACCAGTACTCCTCGTTCTGGCGGGTCCAGCCCGGCGCCGCCAGGTTCCACAGCACCATC
>JADGHJ010000029.1 GCA_019686175.1 Chloroflexota bacterium
CATCTTGGTCACGCTGCTGTACGCGCTTCGCCAGCACGGCGGGCGGCGGGGGCTGGCGGCGCTGTGCCACGGGGGCGGCGGTGCGGTCGCGCTGGCGGTGGAGGTGGTGTAGATGGCGGCCCCGATCGAGCGGCTGGGCATCGTAGGCGCCGGGACGATGGGCGCGGGCATCGCCCAGGTAGCGGTGCAGGCGGGCGTGGCGGTCTGGCTCACCGATGCGCAGCCGGGTGCCGTCGAGCGCGCCAGCGAGCGAGTGGGCGAGGGCCTGCAGCGCGTGGTGGCGCGCGGGGGGCTCAGCGCGGAGCAGCGGGCGGCCGCCCTGGCGCGGCTCCATCACGCCCCCGATCTGCGAGCCCTGGCCGACTGCGAGCTGGTCGTGGAGGCGGTGAGCGAGCGCGAGGCGCTGAAGCGCGAGGTGTTCCGCGAGTTGGATGGCATCGTCCCGCCCAGCACGATCCTGGCCTCCAACACCTCGTCGATCTCCATCACGCGCCTGGCGGCGGCCACGCGCCGGCCCGATCGTGTGGTCGGCATGCACTTCTTCAACCCGGTGCCGGTGATGCGGCTGGTCGAGGTGGTGCGGGGGATGGACACCAGCGAGGCCACCCTGGAGCGGGTGCGCGCGCTGGCGGTGGCGCTGGGGAAGACGCCGATCGAGGTGCGCGACTACCCGGGCTTCGTCTCCAATCGCCTGCTCATGCCCATGATCAACGAGGCCGCCTACGCGCTGATGGAGGGCGTGGCCAGCGCCGAGGCGATCGACCAGGTGATGACGCTGGGGGCCAACCACCCGATGGGGCCGTTGGCCCTCGCCGACCTGATCGGGTTGGACGTCTGCCTCGACATCATGCGCGTGCTGCACACCGGCTTCGGGGACGACAAGTACCGTCCCTGCCCGCTGCTGGTGAACCTCGTCGCTGCGGGCCGCCTCGGGCGGAAATCGGGCGAGGGGTTTTTCAAGTACGACACGGCCCGCTGAGGGTGCGAGGGAGAGCGGGGGCGTGGATTACGAGCTGAGCGCGCAGGAGCAGGCGTTTGCGGCAGAGGTGCGCGCGCTCGCCGAGCGCGAGCTGGCGCCGCGCGCCCTGGAGGCGGACCGCCAGGGCGCGTTCCCGGTGGCCAACCTGCCGCCGCTTGTCGACGCCGGCCTGCTGGCCATGGCCATCCCCGCCGAGTACGGCGGCCGGCCACGTAGCACGCTGGAGTACGCGCTCGCGATGGAGGAGCTCAGCGCGGCGTGCGCCGCGACGGCGGTGCTGGTGAGCGTTCACAACTCGCTGGTCGCGGAGCCGCTGGCGCGCTGGGGCACCCCAGAACAGCGCGCAGCCTACCTGCCGGAGCTGGCGCGTGGCGAGCGCATCGGCGCTTTCGCGCTCACCGAGCCGAGCGCGGGCAGCGACGCCGCCAGTCTCCAGACACGGGCGCGGCGCGACACGGGCGGCTATCGCCTGCGCGGCAGCAAGTGCTTCACCACCAACAGCCGGCTAGCTGGCCTGTTCCTGGTGTTCGCCACCCTCGATCCATCGCAGGGCGCGCGGGCGATCACGGCGTTTCTGGTCGAGCGCGACACCCCCGGGTTCACGATCGGCCCCGCCGACCACAAGTTGGGCATCCGCGCCTCGCCATCGGCGCAGCTGTTCTTCGACGACTGCTTCGTGCCGGAGACGAGGCGGCTCGGCGGCGAGGGCGAGGGCTGGCGAGTGGCCATGAGCACGCTGGACAGCGGTCGTATCGGCATCGCCGCGCAGGCGCTCGGGATCGCGCGCGCCGCCTACGAGGCGAGCCTGGCCTGGGTGCGGCGCCAGCGGGCCGCCAGCGCCGTCGGCCAGGGCGCCGAGTGGGTGCTGGCGGACATGAGCGTGCGGCTCGACGCCGCGCGGCTGTTGGTGCATCGTGCGGCCGCGCTCAAGGACGCCGGCCGGCGCGTGACGCGCGAGGCGGCTGCCGCCAAGCTGTTCGCCAGCGAGACGGCGATGTGGCTCACCAGCGCCGCGCTGGATCTCCACGGCGCCGACGCCTGCGCGCTCGACACACCCGTCCAGCGCTACTTCCGCGACGCGAAGATCACCGAGATCTACGAGGGTACCTCCGAGATCCAGCGGGTGATCATCGCCGAGCAGCTCCTGCGAGCGGCCGCGCCAGCTCCGGCCGGCGCCGGTTAGGGGCGCGGGCCGCGGGGGCATCACAATGGATCGAGGCCAGACGATGGCGGAGAGCGCACCCACGATCGAGGCGAGCGCTGCCCTGCCGGTCTTGCAGCCACCCGCGCGTGTGCTGGTGGCCAAGCCAGGCCTGGACGGTCACGACCGCGGCGCGAAGGTGGTGGCGCGCGCGCTGCGCGACGCCGGCATGGAGGTCGTCTACACCGGCATCCGGCAGACGCCGGCCATGATCGCCGAGGCGGCGCTGCAGGAGGATGTCGAGGCGGTGGGCCTCAGCATCCTCTCAGGTGCCCATATGACGCTCGTGCCACGCGTCCTGGACGAGCTGCGCGCCCGGGGCCTGGACGACTTAGTGGTCTGGGTCGGGGGGATCATCCCGGCTGACGACGAGCCGGCGCTGCGGGCACTGGGCGTGGCCGCCGTGTTCGGGCCAGGCACGCCGCTTCGCACCACGGTGGAGTTCGTGCAGCGGGCGGTGGCCGAGCGGCGCGCCCGGCTCAAGCGGCGATGAGTACCGAGGCGCTGGTCGCCGCGGCGCTGGCGGGCGACCGCCGAGCCCTCGCGCGCCTGCTGAGCCTGCTGGAGCACGGCGGCCCGGCCGCCGCCGACGCGCTGCGGGCGCTCTATCCACGAGGCGGGCGCGCTCACATCATCGGCATCACGGGCGCGGCCGGCAGCGGCAAGAGCACGTTGGTGGCCGCCCTGGCGCGCCACTACCGCGATCGGGGCGCGACGGTCGGCGTGCTGGCCGTCGACCCGACGAGTCCCTATACTGGGGGCGCGCTGCTGGGCGACCGCGTGCGCATGCAGGCGCTAGCCGGCGATCCGGGCGTGTTCGTGCGCAGTATGGCCGCACGCGAGGCCCGGGGCGGACTCGGCCCGGCCACCGACGCGGCCTGCGCGGCCCTCGACGCGGCGGGCTACACCCGCATCCTGCTGGAGACGGTCGGCGCCGGGCAGGACGAGGTGGCGGTGGCCGGCACCGCGCACACCGTGGTCGTCGTGTCGGCGCCGGGGCTGGGCGACGAGATCCAGGCGCTGAAAGCCGGCCTGCTGGAGATTGCCGACGTGCTGGTCGTGAACAAGGCCGATCGCCCGGATGCCGATGCGGCGGCCGCGGCGCTGTGCCTGCTCCGCTCGCTGGGCCCCTCGGCGGGCTGGGAGGCTCCGGTGGTCAGGACCTGCGCGCTGAGCGGCGAGGGCGTGGCCGCGCTGGCCGACGCCATCGAGCGGCACCGCGCGTTCCTCTCGGCCAGCCCCGACGGCGTGGAGCGCGCCCGCCAGCGCGCGCGAGCCGCGGTCCTCACTGCTGCCCGCGCGGAGCTCGACCGCCGGCTCGAAGCGGTGGCCGCGGCGCCCGTGCATCTGGCGCTGTGGGCTGCGGTGGTGGCCCGGGAGCGCACGCCGCTCGATGCCGCCGAGGCGCTGGTGCAAGCGGTGCTGGCGAGCGATCCCACGGGAGAGCCATCGGCGTGAGCCACTCCATGCCACCTGAGGATCTCGCGACTCCCCGCCCCGCCTCCCGGCCTGGCCCAGGGGAAGAGGCGCTCGCAGAGGACACTGCCCAGACCGCGCCCCACGCTCCGCGCACCACGGCCGAGAAGCTCGCCCATCTGCGCGCCCTGCGCCAGCGCAGCCTCGAAGGCGGCGGTGCGGCGCGGCTCCAGCAGCAGCACGCCCGCGGCAAGCTGTCGGCGCGCGAGCGGCTCGACCTGCTGCTCGACCCGGGCACCTTCCAGGAGATCGACGCCCTGGCCCTGTCGCGCGCCACGGCGTTCGGGCTCGACCAGGAGCGCTACCTGGGCGACGGCGTGGTCACCGGCTACGGCCGCATCGACGGCCGGCTGGTGTACGTCTTCGCGCAGGACTTCACCGTGCTCGGCGGTTCGCTCTCGGAGGCGCACGGCGCGAAGATCTGCAAGGTGATGGACCTCGCCCTCAAGACCGGCGCGCCGCTCATCGGCATCAACGACTCCGGCGGCGCGCGCATCCAGGAGGGTGTGGTCAGCCTGGGAGCCTACGCCGAGGTGTTCCTGCGCAACACGCTGGCCAGCGGCGTCATCCCGCAGCTGTCGGTGATCCTCGGCCCGTGCGCGGGCGGCGCGGTGTACTCGCCGGCCATCACCGACTTCATCTTCATGGTGCGCGGCATCAGCCACATGTTCGTCACAGGGCCCGATGTGGTGCGCACGGTGACGCACGAGGAGGTGACCTTCGAGGAGCTGGGCGGCGCCGACGTGCATGCCGAGCGCAGCGGCGTGGCACACTTCGTAGCCGACAGCGAGGTGGAGGCGCTGGCACAGGTGCGCCGGCTGCTCAGCTACCTGCCCTCCAACAACGTCGATCCCCCGCCGCGCCTGCCCTGCACCGACCCGCCCGACCGCCAGGACCCGCGGCTGAACACCATCATTCCCGACGACCCGACGCGTCCCTACGACATGCACGCCCTGGTGCGCATGGTGGTCGACGACGGCGAGCTGCTGGAGGTGCAGGCTGGCTTCGCGGCCAACCTACTCACCGCCTTCGCGCGCCTGAACGGTCGCCCCGTGGGGATCGTGGCCCAGGTGCCAAGCGTGCTGGCCGGGGTGCTAGACATCGACGCTAGCGTGAAAGGCGCGCGGTTCGTGCGCTTCTGTGACTGCTTCAATATCCCGCTGGTGACGTTCGTCGACGTGCCCGGCTTCCTGCCCGGAGTAGCTCAGGAGCACGGCGGCATCATCCGCCACGGCGCGAAGCTGCTGTACGCCTACTGCGAGGCCACCGTCCCCAAGCTCACGGTCATCACCCGCAAAGCGTACGGCGGCGCTTACGATGTGATGAGCTCCAAGCACATTCGCGGCGACGCCAACTTCGCCTGGCCGACGGCCGAGATCGCTGTCATGGGCGCAGAGGGAGCGGTGAACATCATCTTTCGCGACGAGATCGCCCGCGCGCCCGATCCGATCGCCCGGCGCCGCGAGCTGGCGGCTGCCTACGAGGCCCAGTTCGCCAACCCCTACGAGGCGGCGGCCCGCGGCTACCTCGATGCCGTCATCGAGCCGGCCGAGACGCGCCCGCGGCTCATCGCCGCGCTCGAGGCGGTGCACACCAAGCGCGACAACAACCCGCCGAAGAAGCATGGGAATATCCCGTTATGAGGCCGATTCGCTCGGTGCTGGTGGCCAACCGGGGCGAGATCGCCGTGCGGGTCATCCGCGCCTGCCGCGAGCTGGGCTTGCGCAGCATCGCTGTGTACAGCGACGCCGACCGGCACAGCCTGCCGGTGCGCCTGGCCGACGAGGCGTACCACCTCGGCCCCTCGCCCCCGGCCGAGAGCTATCTGCACATCGGACGCCTCATCGAGATCGCGCACCGTGCGGGCGCCGACGCGGTGCACCCCGGCTACGGCTTCCTGGCCGAGAACGCCGACTTCGCCGAGGCCTGTCTCGCCGCCGGGCTGCGCTTCGTCGGCCCGCGGCCCGAGACGATGCGCGCCCTGGGCCGCAAGACCGATGCCCGCCGCACCGTGCGCGCGGTGGGCGTGCCTACCGTGCCCGGCACGCTGGAGCCGGTGCGCTCACTGGCCGAGGTGGAGGCCATAGCGGCCGAAGTCGGCTTTCCGCTGGCGCTCAAGGCCGTGGCGGGCGGCGGAGGCCGCGGCATGCGCCGGGTGGACGCGCCCGCAGCGCTGGCCGACGCCCTGCGCGCCGCCCAAAACGAGGCAGCGGCGGCGTTCGGTGACGGCGCGGTGTACGTCGAGCGCCTCGTGGAGCGGCCGCGCCACGTGGAGGTGCAGATCCTCGCCGACGCTCACGGCCAGGTGATCGCCCTGGGCGAGCGCGACTGTTCGGTGCAACGGCGCTACCAGAAGCTGATCGAGGAGACGCCCGCGCCCGGAATCACTCCCGCGCAGCGCGCCGCGCTGTGGGAGGCCGCGGTGCGGGCGGCGCGCGCGGCCGACTACGTCAACGCGGGCACGGTCGAGTTTCTGTTGGCGCCCGACGGACAGTTCTACTTCCTGGAGGTGAACGCGCGGCTCCAGGTCGAGCACCCGGTGACCGAACTGTGTACAGGCATCGATCTGGTGCACGCCCAGCTCGCCGTCGCCGCGGGCGAACCGCTACCCTGGCGCCAGGAGGACATCCAGCCGCGTGGCGCGGCGATCGAGTGCCGCCTGCTCGCTGAAGACGCGGCCGCGGGCTTCGTGCCGGCCACGGGTCGGCTGGCTACCGTGCGCCTGCCCAGCGGGCCGGGCGTGCGCGTGGACGCCGGCTACGAGACCGGCGACGAGGTGACGCCGTACTACGACTCGCTGCTGGCCAAACTGTGCGTCTGGGGCGTCGACCGCGAGCACGCGCTGGCGCGGGCGCGGCGCGCGCTGGCCGAGTGCGTGCTGCTGGGGGTGCCGACCACGCTCGGCTTCCACCGCTACGCGCTGGCCCACCCCGAGTTCGTGAGCGCAACCCACGACACGGGCTTCGTGGCCCGTCACTGGCCGCCTCCCGCTGGCGAGGGGGTGAATGAGCAGGAGGCCGCATGGCTGGCCATCGGGGCCGCGCTAGCAGCCTGGGAGGCCCAACAAGCGCCGCGGACCGACGACCGCTCGCGCGAGGAGTGGGCCGCTCGCGCGCGGCAGGCGGCGCTCCGTGGGGCGTGGCGATGAGCGGCGCCAGCTACCGCGTGCGCCTGGGTGATCGAGAATTTGACGTAACGATCGAACAGGAGGGCGAGCGGCTCGTCGTGGTCCTAGGTGGCGCGCGCTACCCGGCCCGCTGGGAGCGGGGAGCGGGAGCCCTGCGGCTCCTCGGCCTGGGCGAGCGCGCGCGTGAAGTGTGGATAGCGCCGACGCCGGACGGCTACTGGGTGGCGAGCCAGGGCGTGCACCTCGAGGCCGAGGTGCTCGACGCGCGGGCAGTGCGCTTGGGGCGCGCGCTGCCGCAGCGACGGGCGGGCGCCGAGCACGTCGAGGTACGCGCGCCGATGCCGGGGCGGGTGGCAAGCGTGCGGGTGCAGCCCGGTCAGGAGGTGGCGCGGGGCACCGTTTTGCTCACCCTGGAAGCGATGAAAATGGAGAACGAGCTGCGCGCGCCGCAGAGCGGCCAAGTAGCCGAGCTGCACGCCGAGCCGGGCACGGCCGTCGAGCGAGGCGCCTTGCTGGTGGTGTTGACGAGCGCTGGGGCACCGGCGCACGAGTCCGAGTAGAATCATGAATACGACTGCGCCGTGGGAGGCAGGGTCCCCTGCGGCGCCGCCCGCACTGCCAAGCCGAGAGCGACGGCGCAGCCAGCGTCGCCAGCCAGACGAGGGACGACCGTGAAGGCGCAGATCATGTCGGTCGGCACGGAGCTGTTGCTCGGCCAGATCGTCGATACTAACGCCGCGTATCTCGCGCAGTACCTCTCCGCGCTGGGCATCGACCTGTACTGGAAGGTGACCGTGGGCGACAACCTGGAGCGGCTGGTGGACGAACTGCGGCGTGCGTGGGCGCGGGTGGACCTGATCGTGATGACGGGCGGTGTGGGGCCGACCGAGGACGACCTCACGCGGGAGAGCATCGCGGCCCTCCTCGGCGAGCCCCTGAGCATCGATCCCCAACTGGCGGAGGAGCTACGCACGTGGTTCGGTCGCCGTGGCCTGGCGATGCCCGAGCGTAATCTCAAGCAGGCCACGCTGATCCCCTCGGCCCAGCCGCTGCCGAACCCCATCGGCACCGCGCCCGGCTGGTGGGTGGAGCGCGACGGCCGCATCATCGTGGCCATGCCCGGCGTGCCGGTCGAGATGCGGAAGATGTGGGAGGAGCAGGCAGTGCCGCGCCTCCAGACCCGCATTCCGGGCGGCAGCGTGATCCTCTCGCGCACGCTCAAGTGCATCGGCATCGGCGAGTCGGCGGTCGAGGAGTTGGTCCAGCCGCTGATCCGCTCCACCAACCCCACCCTCGCCACCTACGCGAAGCAGGACGGCGTGCACCTGCGGATGACCGCCAAGGCGCCCAGCCGCGCCGCCGCCGAGGCGATGCTCGCCGAGTTCGAGCCGCGCGTGCGGGCGCTGGCCGGTGACTACATCTACGGCGTGGACGACCAGACCATCGGCGAGGTGGTGGGCGAGCACTTGCGTGCTCGCGGACTGACCGTCGCCACCATGGAGTCGATGACCGGGGGCCTGCTGGCCAACCAGCTCACCGACGTGCCCGGCAGCTCGGGCTACTTCCGCGGTGGGGTAGTGGCGTACACGGCCGAGGCAAAGATCGCCCACGGCGTCGATCCGGCGGTCGTGGCCGCGCACGGCACGGTGGCAGCCGAGACGGCAGCGGCGATGGCCAGCGCCGCGCGGCGCGGATTCGGCGCCGACATCGGCCTGGCCACCACCGGCGTGGCAGGGCCGGACGAATTGGAGGGCAAACCCGCCGGGACCATCTTCGTAGCCATCGACAACGGCGGCGAGGTGCAAGTCGAGCACCAGCTCTGGCGCACCACGCGTGTGGAGAACAAGCGACGGGCCGCCCTGGCCGCGCTCAACCGCCTGTGGCGGGCCGTCCGCTGAGGCGAGAGCCGAGACATGAGCACGCGCACCGACCGGCTTCAGCAGGTCCGCCGCAATCCTCGCAAGGCGGCGTGGCTGGCCGCGCGCGTGCCCGACCCCGCGCAACTGCGCCGCCCGACCGGCACCAGCCACGCGGCCGACGTGGTATACACCGCCGAGGACCTCGCCGATTTTGATCCCGCGCGCCAACTCGGCCTGCCGGGCGAGTACCCGTTCACGCGCGGCGTGTACCCCACGATGTACCGCGGCCGCCTGTGGACGATGCGCCAGTACGCCGGCTACGCCACAGCCGCCGAGTCGAACGCGCGCTATCGCTACCTGCTGGAGCAGGGGCAGACGGGGCTGTCGGTGGCCTTCGACCTCCCCACCCAGATGGGCTACGACGCCGACCACCCGCTGGCCGAGGGCGAGGTGGGGCGCGTGGGAGTGTCGATCTGCTCGTTGGAGGACATGGCCGAGCTGTTCGACGGCATCCCGTTGGCGCGGGTGAGCACGTCGATGACCATCAACGCCACGGCGCCGATCCTGCTGGCGCTGTACGTGGCGGTCGCCAAGCGGCAAGGCGCGCCCTTAGAGCGCCTATCGGGCACGGTGCAGAACGACATTCTCAAGGAGTACGCCGCCCGCGGCACCTACATCTACCCGCCGGGGCCCTCGCTGCGGCTGGTCACCGACCTGTTCGCCTGGTGCGCCCGCGAGCTGCCGAGCTGGAACACGATCAGCATCAGCGGCTACCACCTGCGCGAGGCTGGCGCCACGGCCGCCCAGGAGCTGGCGTTCACCCTGGCCAATGCCATTACCTACGTCGAGGCGGCGCTCCGGGCCGGTTTGGACGTGGACACGTTCGCCCCACGGCTGACGTTCTTCTTCGACAGCCACAACCACCTGTTCGAGGAGGTAGCCAAGTTCCGCGCGGCGCGGCGGCTGTGGGCCTGGATCATGCGCGAGCGGTTCGGCGCCCGCGACCCGCGCTCGTGGATGCTGCGGTTCCATACCCAGACGGCCGGCGTGACTCTTACCGCGCAGCAGATCGACAACAACGTGGTGCGCTGCACGGTGCAGGCGCTAGCGGCGGTCCTGGGCGGCACGCAGTCGCTGCACGTCAACGCGCGCGACGAGGCGCTGGCGCTGCCCACCGCCGAGGCGGCCGAACTCGCCCTGCGCACGCAGCAGATCCTGGCCTATGAGAGCGGCGTGGCCGACACGGCAGACCCGCTCGCCGGCTCGTACTACGTGGAGTGGCTGACCGACGAGTTGGAGCGCCAGGCGCGCGACTACCTGGCGCGCATCGACACGCTGGGCGGCGCACTGGCGGCCATCGAGCAGGGCTGGATCCAGCGCGAGCTGCACGAGAGCGCCTATCGCTACCAGCAGGAGGTCGAGCGCGGCGAGCGGGTGATCGTGGGAGTGAACCGCTTCGCCACCGAGACGCCGCCGGTGCGGGAGATCTTGCGCGTGGACGAGTCGGTGCGCGAGCGCCAGGTGGCGCGGCTCCGCGCGCTGCGAGCGCGCCGGGACGCCGGGGCGGTGCGCGACAGGCTGGCTGAGTTGGAAGCCTGCGCCCGCGGCACGGACAACACCATGGCCGCGATCCTGCGTGCGGTGGAGGCGTATGCCACGCTCGGGGAGATCGCCGACACGCTGCGCGGGGTGTTCGGCGAGGCGCGCGATCAGTTCCACTTCTAAAGCTGGTCAGGCAACGAGCCACCCGCTACCCGCCACGACAGACAAGCGAAGGGGGGTCAGATGGCTGCGAAGATGCTGGTCCCGCTGGACGGCTCGGAGTTGGCCGAGAGTGTACTGCCATACGTGGAGGCGATCGGGAAGGCGCTGGGCTGGTCGGCTGTGCTGCTGCACGTGATCGAGGGCGAGCCCGGGCGGCCCCCGCCGCCGGATGCGCTGACCGGCGCGGTCGCCGACTATCAGACCGAGCCCGCGGCGGAGCGTGAGGCGCGGCTCCGCGTGCAGGCGGAGGAGGCCGCAGCCTACGATGCGCTGGGCCGGGTGGCCGCACGGCTGGAGGCGACTGGCGTGCCCGCGGAGCGCGAGGTGGGCCTGGGCACGCCGCGGGATGTGATTGCCGGCCGGGCGCACAGTGACGACATCGCCCTGGTCGTGATGGCGAGCCACGGCCGCACCGGCCTGGCACACCTCTTTCGCGGCAGTGTGGCCGCGGGCGTGGTGGAGGACGCGCCCCGCCCAACCCTGGTCGTGCGGCCGTTCCACGACGAACAAGCGCGTGTCGATCTGGAGCACGCCGAGCGATTGCCGCGGGAGCAGTTCGAGGCGATCCGCCGCGCGCTGGCACCGCTGACGCAGATCTGACGCGCCAGGTGGGGTCAGCCACGCACAGTGTGCCAGGTTTGTAATCGGGTGGCCCTAATCGAGTGCGCGTGCAGCCTGGTACGGTAGGAGGCGATCGTCGGTCTCAGTGACTGACGGTACGCGAACCGGCAGGAAGCACGACATCGACATGGCGCAGGACGACCCGATCCGCTCCACCCGCTGTCCCCAATGCGGCCGCGCATTGCTCCTCCCTCTCCTCCGCGACGTCTCCTGCGGCGACGATCGCCAGCGGCAGCGCGTGCTGGTGCGCTGCGCCTACTGCAGTAAGCGCTCGATTCTGCGAGGCGACGCCGATCCCCTCGCTTCGCAGCGCGCTGCGGCGCTGTCGTTCGTGACTCGCGGTCACCGGGCTGGCTACCCGCGGCGGCGCAGCGGCTGACCCCCCTCGCAAAGTTGACAAAACTTGAAGAGCGAGCGCCGGTAGGGGAGGGCGCTCTACGGCTCGGTCCCACCGCGCAGCAGGTGATGAGTGGGCCGCATGGCTGTGGACGCCGCGCAAGTAGCTAGGTTGACAGTGCACTGCGCGGCGCTTCCGGCGTACGATCGCCCGCAGAGAACGCTGGGAGAGACGGCGCCGATGCGCCACAGCATGGACGTCGTGCCTCGCCATCGTGGGGCTGCGCCGCGGTGGCGGACAGCCCAAGTCGGGCCATGGGTCGCACCGCCGCACCCGCGAGCCGCGCCAGCGGCCGGTCGCGGCCGAGGCGCCGTCCCACTCCGGTGTTGCTCACGTTAACGCGAATTAAATCTAGCACGCCACTCAAAGGAGACGCCGGCCCGGCAGGGACGGCCACCCGGTAGCGGGGCCGCCTCACGGATAGATGCCGCGCGTCAGTGTGGCCTCGGCCACCCGACTCACCGCCAGCATCAGCGCCGCCAGCCGCAGGTCTACCCCGTGCTGCTCGCTCATCCGCCAGACGTCCGCGAACGCGCTCACCATCACGCGCTCCAGGCGGCTGTAGATCTCCTCGGCTGTCCAGAAGAACGCGTCACGGTCCTGCACCCATTCGAAGTACGAGACCGTCACGCCGCCCGCGTTGCACAGAATGTCCGGCACGACCAGCACGCCGCGCTCGTGGAGGATGCGATCGGCTTCGGGCGTGGTCGGCCCATTCGCGCCCTCCGCCACGATCCGGGCCCGCACGCGGGGTGCGTTCTCCTCCGTGATGACGCTCTCCAGCGCGGCGGGCACCAGCACCTCGCACTCCAGCTCGAGCAGCTCGGCGTTGCTGATCCGACGCGAGTGCGGCGCGCCGACCACCGAGCCCGTCTCTTGCTTGAAGCGCGCCACGTCGGCCGGGTTGAGGCCGTTGGGCGCGAACGCCCCACCACGCGAGTCGCTCACGGCGATGATTCGCGCCCCCTGCGCGTGCAGCAAGCGCGCGGCGTACTCGGCCACGTTGCCGAACCCCTGGATGGCCACCCGTGCGCCCTGGAGCGGAATGTCGAGGCGACGCGCGGCCTCGCGCACACAGTACGTCACGCCGCGCCCCGTGGCCTCGGGACGCCCCTCCGAGCCGCCGATGCTCAACGGCTTGCCGGTGACCACCGCCGGGATCGAGTAGCCGTGGTGCATGCTGTAGGTGTCCATGATCCAGGCCATGGTCTGGGGGCCGGTGTTGACGTCGGGCGCGGGGATGTCGCTGTCGGGGCCGATCAGGGGCGAGATCTCCGTGGCGTAGCGTCGCGTCAGACGCTCCAGCTCGCGCTGCGACAGGCGCTTGGGGTCGCACACGACCCCGCCCTTCGCCCCGCCGTACGGCAGCCGGACCACCGCGCACTTCCAGGTCATCCACATCGCCAGCGCGCGCACCTCGTCCAGGCTCACGCGCGGGTGATAGCGGATACCTCCTTTCGCCGGACCACGGGCGAGGTTGTGCTGCACGCGATACCCTGTGAACACCTCGATGTGTCCGTCGTCCATCTCCACAGGGAAATTCACGATCAGCTCGCGCTTGGGGGCCCGCAGCACGGCCCGCAGGCCGGGATCGAGCCCCAGGCGATCCGCCGCGGCCTCGAACTGGGTGAGCGCGGAACGCAACGCGGAATCGACCACTTGGGAGCTAACGAGTTCAGACGCCATCGTCTCTCTCCGCTCGGCGGGATACCGGCACCGTGCGCCGTTGCACGGCGCCCCGGTCGCTAGCGCAGGGCCGTTGCACGGCCTGTGCCCGTCGCACGCCGACTCACCCTGCCACCGCGTGCGGCACGAGCCGCTGCCCCGTGGCGCAGATACGGCGCGAAGACCCCGCGCAAGGCCGATGGCAACTGCCCCCGCAGCACGGTGCCCGCCGCCTCGTGTCGTTCGGCGAGCACACGGCCGCGCCGGCGGAACAAGTCCACCAGACGACCCTCGCTATACGGCACTAGGACTTCTACGGTGGACATCGTCGCCGCCAGCGCCGCCTCGATCCGGGCGCACAGCTCGGCGAGCCCCCAACCGCGGCGCGCTGACACCAGCACGGTATCCAGAGAGGCCGGCAGTCCCAACTCCGCGGGCGTCGGGACGGTCGTGGCGTCGGGCGGCAGCAGCATATCGACCTTGTTGATGGCCGTGAGCAACGGCTTATCGGCCAGCCCGAGCTCGCCGAGCAGGCCGTGCACGATCGCGTTCTGCTCGGCGGCGTAGGGATGCGTGAGGTCCACCACGTGGACCAGGAGATCGGCTTCCTGGAGTTCCTCCAGCGTGGCCCGGAACGCCGCGACGACGGTGGTGGGCAGCTTAGCGATCAACCCCACGGTATCGCTCAGCAGCACCTCCTGCCCCTTCGGCAGCCGGAGGCGCCGCGTGAGGGGGTCCAGCGTGGCGAACAGTGCGTCGGCCGCATACGCATCGGCACGAGTGAGCGCGTTGAGCAGCGTGGACTTGCCCACGTTGGTGTAGCCGACGAGGGCGACGAGCGGCAGGCCCTGGCGGCGCCGGAGCTGGCGGTGGGCCGCGCGGTCGCGCCGGATCTCCTCAATCGCGCGCTGGAGCCGCTGGATACGCGCCCGAATCCGCCGCCGGTCCTGCTCGAGCTGGGTCTCACCGGGCCCGCGGGTACCGATGCCGCCGCCCAGGCGCGACAGCTCCGTACCACGCCCGACCAGGCGGGGGAGCAAGTACTGGTACTGGGCTAGCTCGACCTGCGCGCGCCCCTCGGCGCTGCGCGCCCGCCGCGCGAAGATATCGAGGATCAGGAGGGTGCGGTCCACCACGCGCACCGCGAGCGCCTGCTCCAGCGCGTGCTGGGCGCGGGGGGTCAGCTCGTCGTCGACGACCACCAGGTCGCAGTCGCCGGCCGCGACTCGGGCCTGTAGCTCGGCCAGCTTGCCGCTTCCCACGTAGTGCGCCGGGTGAGGCGCCGTCCCACGCTGCGTGACGCGATCGACGACGACCAGGCCGGCGCTCTCGGCGAGCGCCGCCAGCTCATTGAGGGAAGCGTCGAGGTCCCACGGCGCGCCTGGCACATCGAGCCCTACCAGGAGGGCCCGGCTCGGCTCGGCCGCCGCCGTCGAGAGCGGTCCGCGGTGTTGCTGAAGCTCTTCCTGCGTAGTTGCTCTACCTCCTGGCTAGCCAAACTGCACGCGCTCCAGGCGAGCCAGCGCCTCCGTCAAGCGGTCGTCCGGAGTGGTGAGCGAGATGCGGAAATAGCCCTCGCCCGCCGGCCCGAAGCCGACTCCGGGCGTCACCACGACCGCGGTCTCTTCGAGCAGCCGCAGCATGAAATCGACCGAGGTGTAGCCCTGTGGCACGCGTGCCCACACGTAGAGGCTGGCGCATGGCGTCGGCGCCTCGATCCCGGCCCGCCGCAGTGCCGCGAGCACCTGGTCGCGGCGGCGCTGATAGTGCGCGTTCCGCTCCTCGAGCCAGCGCTGGTCCCCGCGCAGCGCGGCGATCGCCGCGTATTGCACCGCCTGGAACACGCCGCTGTCGACATTTGTCTTCACGCGGCCCAGGGCCTCGATGGCGGTGCGGTTGCCGACGGCCATCCCGATGCGCCAACCTGTCATATTGTACGTCTTAGACAGAGAGTGAAACTCGACGCCGATCTCGCGGGCGCCCTCCACCTCCAGGAAGCTCGGGGCCCGGTAGCCGTCATAGGCCACCTCGGAGTAGGCGTTGTCGTGGCAGACGAGGATGCCGTGCTGCCAGGCGAAGTCCACCACCTCGCGGAAGAATTCCAGCGGCGCCACCGCGGCCGTGGGGTTGTTCGGGTAGTTGAGCCACAGGAGCCGGGCGCGCTCGGCCACCTCGCGCGGGATGGCGCGGAGGTCGGGTAGCCAGCCCCGCTCCTCGCGCAGCGGCAGCCAGTACACCTCGCCGTTGGCCAGCAGGGTGCCGATCGAGTACACCGGGTAGCCGGGGTCGGGCACCAGCACGACATCGCCCGGGTCGACCCAGGCCGTGGGCATGTGGGCAATGCCCTCCTTCGAGCCGATCAGCGGCAGCACCTCCGCGTCGGCATCGAGCGCCACCCTGAACCGCTGGGCGTACCACTCGGCAATGGCCACGCGCAGCTCGCGCAGGCCGTAGTAGTCGGGGTAGCGATGGTTAGGCGGGTCCTCGGCCGCGCGCTGCAGGGCGCGTACGATGAACTCCGGGGTGGGGAGGTCGGGGTCACCGATGCCGAGGCTGATCACATCGTGGCCCTGGGCGCGCTTCTCCGCGATGCGCCGGTCGACCTCGGCGAACAGGTACGGCGGCAGCTCGGCGATGCGACGTGCGCCGCGCAGCACCGGCGGGGTCCTTCGCATGGCTCCTCCTTGCTGCAAGAGTGAGTGGGGCCGCGTGGCGCCCGGCTAGCCGAGCCAGGTACCGCGGAACACGTACTCGGCCGGCCCGGTCATGTACACATGGCCGTCCGGCTCCCAGGCGATCCGCAGCGTCCCGCCCGGCAGCGTTACATCAACTGGGCTCTCCAGCACGCCCTTCAGCACGCCCGCCACCGTCACCGCGCAGGCGCCGGTGCCGCAGGCCAGCGTGGGCCCCGCCCCTCGCTCCCAGACGCGGACCGTGGCGCTGTGCGGTGAGGTCACCGCCGCCGCGTGGAAGTTCGTGCGGGCCGGGAACAGCGGGTGGTGCTCCACCTGCGGACCGACCGTCGGCAGCGGCAGCGCCGCCAGCTCCTCGGGGGTGAGGAACACGACCGCGTGCGGGTTGCCCATGGATACCGCCGTGAACCGCCAGCGGTAGCCATCGACCTCCAGAGGCTGGTCCACCACGCGCTCGGCATCCAGCGCGACCGGGATCTCGCGCGCGCCGAGGCGGGGCGCGCCCATATCCACGCGGACAGCGCGCCCCCCTTCCGCGAAGGCGAGGTCGAGCAGTCCCGCCAGCGTCTCCACGCGCAGGCGCTCGCCTCCCACCCCCCGGTCGCGCACGTAGCGGGCCAGACAGCGGATGCCATTGCCGCACATCTCGGCCTCGCTGCCATCACTGTTGAAGATGCGCATACGGACATCCGCGGCCTCGGACGGCAGGGCCAGCAACACGCCATCGGCGCCGACCCCGAAGTGACGGTCGCAGAGCCGCACGGCCAGCTCCGCCCACTCACCGTCGGAGCGGTCCGGACCGGTGGCGAGCAGGTCGACCACGATGAAGTCGTTCCCTAGACCGTGCATCTTCACGAAATCCACCGGCCGTCGCCTCCTCGCTCGGCAAGATACTGCGCCACCCGCGCCGCCACGCGCGCCTCCAGGTCTGGCCCGCTAGAGAACCATTCCAGGCGGGGATCGCGCCTGGCCCAAGTATACTGCCGACGCGCGAAGGCGTGGGTGCGATAGCAGATCCGTGGGACCGCCTCCGCCAGCGTGAGCGTTCCCTGTACCACTTGCACCAGCTCGCGGTAGCCGATGCCCGAGAGGCTGGGCAGCGCGGGATCGTAGCCGCGCGCCAGCAGGCGCTCGACCTCCTCCAGCCAGCCCGCGGCCAGCATGGCGTGCACCCGCGCGTCGATGCGCGCGTACAGCTCGGCGCGCGGCGCGGTGAGCGCCAGGTGTAGCGCCGGCCGCTCGGGTCCGCGCTGGCGGCCCACTAACGAGAATGGCCGGCCGGTGGCGGTGATCACCTCCAGAGCGCGGATCAGGCGGCGGACGTTGTACGGATCGGCGCGCGCGGCGGCCGCGGGGTCGAGCTGGCGCAAGCGCGCGTACAACGCGGCCGCGCCCTCGCGCTCGGCCAGCGCCTCCAGCTCGGCCCGTAGCGCCGGCTGGGGCGGCACGCGCGGCAGGCTCAACCGATCGACCACCGCCTGGATGTAGTGCAGCGTGCCGCCCACCAGGAAGGCCACCCGCCCGCGCCGCGCAACCTCAGCCAGCGCCACTTCCGCTGCCGCCTGGTAGTCCGCCACGGAGAACGGCGCGTCGGGCGGCACCAGGTCGAGTAGGTGGTGCGGCACGCGGGCGCGCTCGGCCGGGGTGGGCTTAGCGGTGCCGATGTCCAACTCGCGGTACACCTGGCGCGAGTCGGCGACCAGGATCTCGCCGCCGAAGCGCTCGGCGAGCGGCAGGGCTAGCGCCGACTTGCCCACGCCAGTCGGTCCCGTGATGACGATCAAAGGTGGCTCAGGGGGTGTCATAGGCGTGTTATAACTGCTCGCGGAGGGGAAGCCGTGACCAACAAGCGGCTGGCCGTGGGCGTCGATCTGGGAGGCACGCGGTTTCGCGTCGCGCTCTGCGATCGCCAGGGCCAGCGCCTCGCCCGAGCGGAGTATCCGACCCGGCCGGACACGGGGCCGCAGATGGTACTTGATCGGATCGCCGGAGCGATCCACAACCTCTTGCAGGCTGTCCCCGTAGACCACCAGGTGGTGGGGATCGGTCTGGCCGCGCCAGGCCCGCTCGATCCGTGGCGCGGCGTCATCTACACCGCCCCGAACTTGCCCGGCTGGGACAACCTGCCCCTTGCCGACGAACTCGCCGCCCGCTGCGGCCTCCCCGTGCGCGTAGGCAACGATGCCAACCTCGCGGCGGTCGGCGAGCACCGGCTAGGGGCCGGGCGCGGTACCACCGATATGATCTACGTCACCGTGAGCACCGGCGTGGGGGGCGGCGTGATCGCCAACGGCCAGCTGCTGCTCGGCGTCCATGGCGGCGCGGGCGAGATCGGCCACACTGTCATTGTCCCCAATGGCCCCCCCTGCAACTGTGGCAAGCGCGGCTGCGTGGAGGCTCTTGCGTCCGGGACCGCCATCGCCCGCCGGGCCACGGAGGCGGTGGCCGCCGGGTACGCCACGGCCCTCGCCCGGTATCCGCAGCCACTCACTGCGGAGCTGGTCGACGCGGCGGCCGACGAGGGCGACACAGTGGCCCAGGCGATCATCGATGATGCCGCGCACGCGCTCGGGATCGGTCTCACCAACCTGCTGCACCTGTTCGATCCGGCCGCCATCGTCGTTGGGGGCGGCGTGACGCGCTCCGGGGAACGGTGGTGGCGCGAGCTGCGCGCCGAGATCGAGCGGCGTGCCCTCCCGTTCTACCTCCGTGACTACCGCGTGGTGCCCGCCGCCCTAGGCGACGACGCGGGGCTACTGGGTGCCGCGCTCCAGGTGCTGGACGAGGGCGCGGAGGCATGACTCGGACCGCCCATGCCGACCTGCTCCAAGCGCGCCAGGTCGCCTACGCCGCCGCCATCGACGCCTTCATCGAGCAACGCCTCGCCGCGCTCGATGGCCCGCCCGACCTGATCAACATGCTGCGCTATCACTTCGGCTGGGTCGATGAGCGCTTCCAGCCCGTGCGGCAGGCGGCCGGCAAGCGCGTCCGGCCGCTGCTGTGCCTGCTGGCCTGCGAGGCGGCCGGCGGTGATTGGCGCGCCGCCGTCCCCAACGCCGCGGCCGTCGAGCTGGTCCACAACTTCTCGCTCATCCACGACGATATCGAGGACGACAGCCCGCTGCGCCGCCACCGGCCGACGGTCTGGGCGTTGTGGGGTGTTCCCCTAGCTATCAACCTGGGGGATGCGCTGCTGATCGAGGCCCCGCTCGCTGTACTCGCCCAGGAGGGACCTGCGGAACGAACGCTGGCGGCCGTCGCGCTACTGGGGCAAGCCTGCCGCGCGCTGTGTGCTGGCCAGCACCGCGACCTGGCCCCCGAGCGAGCTATCCCCTCGTTGGAAGAGTACTACGCGATGATCGGTGGCAAGACGGCTGCGCTGCTGGCCACCGCGACGGAACTGGGCGCCCTGGCGGCCGGCGCCCCGCCGGCCGCGCGCGCTGCCTACGCCGCCTTCGGCCGCGAGCTGGGCCTGGCCTTCCAGCTCCAGGACGACCTACTTGACGTCTGGGGCGCAAGCGCCCGGCGAGGCAAGGCCGCTCGCGAGGACGTGCGCACGGCCAAACACAGCTTCCCCTTGGCCGCCGCCTACAGTCGAGCCGACGCCGACACTCGGGCAGAGTTGGAGCGGTTGTGCGCGCACGTCCCGCTGGCCGAGGCGGCGGTCGAAACGGTAGTGGCGCTGTTCGAGCGGCTGGGCGTGCGCGAGGAGGGCGAGCGCCGCGTGGCGGAGCACCACACGGCGGCGCTGCGCGCGCTGGAGGCGGCCGGGCCGATCGAGCCCGGGCGTGGGTTGCTGATCAGCTTGGTCCACAGCCTGCTCGCGCGTCAGGCTTGACCGCGCGTTCTGTCAATTTGCTACCAGCGCCTTTCGGGCCGTGCATCTGGTCAATCACCGGCCGCAAGGCCCAGACGCACCAGCACCTCGTTGCTGACCAGCAGCGCCCGCGCGGTCAGCCGCAGCCGGCCTTCGGCCCATTCCAAGAACCCGCCAGCCATCAGTTCGTCTGCGGCCGGCATCGCCTGCTCCAGCGCCAGCCCGGTCCGGGCCTGAAACGCAGCCGGGTCGATCCCAGCCCGCAAGCGCAGGCCGAGCATGAGCAATTCCCGCCACTGCGCCTCGGGAGTAAGCGGCTCGACCGCAGCGGGCGGCACGGTCCCCTCCCCCACCGCGCGCAGATATTCGGGTACCAGCGGCGTGGTCTTGCGGCGCGCAGCGCCCCAGCGCCCCACGGCGCCCGCGCCCAGCGCCAGGTACGGCTCGCCGCGCCAGTACCCGAGGTTGTGGCGGCCCGCCCAGCCCGGCCGGGCCCAGTTGGAGATCTCGTACTGGACGAATCCCGCGGCCGCGAGGCGCTCGCCCAGCAGCGCGTACTGCGCGGCCACGGTCTCATCATCGGGCAGCGTTAGCTCCCCGCGCGCCACCGCCTGCCCCATGGGCGTCCAGGGCTCGAGGGTCAAGAGATAGGCTGACAGATGGGTGGGCTCCAGCGCCAGCGCAGCGTCGACCGTGCGCTCCCACTGGGCGAGCGACTGCCCTGGCAGGCCGTACATGAGGTCCAGGCTGAGGTCGTCGAAGCCAGCCGCACGGACAGCGGCTACCGCCGCGACTACGCGCGCGACCGTGTGCTGACGCCCGAGTAGGCGCAGCAGCGCCTCGTCGAGCGCCTGCACTCCCAGGCTGATGCGGTTCACACCCGCCGCGCGGTAACCGGCCAGCCGCGCCTCGCGCACGTGGTTGGGGTTGCACTCGATAGTGATCTCCGCGTCGGGCGCCACGGAGAGGCGCGCGCGAATCGCGTCGAGCACCGCGGCCACCTGCTCGGGCCGCAGCACGCTGGGGGTGCCGCCGCCGAAGAACACGCTGTGCAGTGGCACCGCTGGCAGGTACTGCACCTCGGCGACGAGCGCACGCGCGTACGGCGCGATGAGGTGCAGCTCGCGGTCCTGCGTGTCGAAGTCGCAGTAGGGACACAGGCGCGCGCAGAACGGCACGTGGATATACAGCCCCGCGCTGCTCTCGACGGCCGCAGGAGCGGGCCATCGCTCAGCGTACACGGGGGCGCGGGCGCGCGGCGCGATGAGGGTGGGCATCAGTCGGCGAACTCCTGGGCGAACATCTTGCCGTGCAGGCCCGCATCGGCGACGCCAATGCCGATCCGCGTGTACAGCGGGCTCAGGATGTTGGCGCGGTGGCCAGGACTCTCCATGAGCCCGCGGTGGGCCAGTTCCACGGTTGGCGCCAACGCAAGATTCTCGCCGGCGACGGTGAAGCGCACCCCGGCCACGCGGGCGCGATCGGCCGGCGTCTTGCCGGCGTCGTCCACGTGGGCGAAATAGCCCTGGGCCAGCATGTCGCGTGCATGCGCCCGGGCGGCGGCGGTCAGCTGCGGATCGGGCTGCAACGGATGCAATCCCGCGCGCTGGCGCTCCTCGTTCACGAGTTGCAACAGTCGCCCTTCGGCGCCCGGGTCGATGGACGCATCGGGCACCGTGAAGCGCAGCGCCACGCGCTCGTCGCTCTGCGGGCGCACTGTCGCGAAGCTGAGGCCCTCGAGGAGGGCCTCCCCGAAGACCGCGTGCACCGTCTGCTCGAGTTGGGGCACCTGCTCCGCCAAGCGCTGGCCCAGCGCCGAGGCGTGGACTTGCGCCTTCACCGGGTCGGGCAACGGCAGCACCACCAGCAGCGTGAGGCCGAGGGCCGCGAGCACCACGCCCTTCACCGCCCCGGGCAGCGCCCCGAGCAGGTGGTCGACCACCGACCCGCGGACGAGGTACCCGACCGGAACGGCCAGCAGGCGCACCACTACCGCAGCCACGACGTCCGCCGCGAGCCACAGGCCCAAGAACGCGAGGGGCTTTAGCAGCGCCGGGGGCAACGCGACGTACGGCGCCAGCAAGGCGCCGACCTGCGGGTAGAACCACAGCGCGGCCACCAGCGCGGCCACGAACGCCACGAGATCGAGCACGCCGCGGATCAGCCCGCGCTGAATCCCGCGCAGCGCGAACAGCGTGAGCAGGAAGAGAACAGCGATGTCGACCCAATTCTCTGGCAAGTGCGCAGCCCAGGCGGGAGTGGGCGGCCGACGGCGGCGGACCCGTATGCACCGGTATAATACCCTACCTCCACTCGCGGTCCGACCGTGTCGCAGCGGCCCTGTGACCGCCGGTGATCCCAGCGCAGTCGATCCACGCCAGGAGATGCCGATGCGACGTACCCACACCTGTGGCGAGTTACGGCCTCACCATGAGGGCCAGTTGTGTATCCTCCAGGGCTGGGTGCATCGGCGCCGCGACCACGGCGGGGTGATCTTCCTCGACTTGCGGGACCGCTACGGCATCGTGCAGGTCGTGCTCAACCCCCAGCTCGCCCCGGAGGCGCATGCGGCGGGCGAGGAGGTGCGCCCCGAGTACGTCCTGGAAGTCGAGGGCACCGTCGTCCGCCGGCCGCCCGGAACCGAGAACCCCAACCTGCCCACTGGCGCGGTCGAGCTGCAAGCCCAGCACCTGCGGGTGCTGAGCGCCGCGCAGACCCCGCCGTTCAGCATCGCCGACGAGGGCCCCATCGACGAGAGCCTGCGCCTGCGCTACCGCTACCTCGACCTGCGGCGCCCCTCGATGATGGCGCACCTCGCGCTGCGACACCGGGTGGTGAAGTTCATCCGCGACTTCCTAGACGCTCGCGGCTTCCTGGAGATCGAGACTCCGATTCTGATCAAGAGCACCCCGGAGGGAGCACGCGACTACCTGGTGCCCAGCCGGCTGCACCCGGGCTGCTTCTACGCGCTGCCACAGTCGCCGCAGCAGCTCAAGCAGCTCCTGATGGTGGCCGGCGTGGACCGCTACTTCCAGATCGCGCGCTGCTTCCGCGACGAGGACCTGCGTGCCGACCGGCAGCCGGAGTTCACTCAGCTCGACCTCGAGATGTCGTTCGTCGATCGCGCGGACGTCCTAGCGCTGATCGAGGAGCTGTTCGCTACCCTGGTCGAGCAACTCACCTCGTGGCGCCAGACGACGCCATTCCGCCGGCTGACCTACGCCGAGGCGATGCTGCGCTACGGCACGGACAAGCCGGACCTGCGCTTCGAGCTGCCGATCGTCGACGTCAGCGACTGGGCCGCGGCGACCGAGTTCCAGGTGTTCCGCAGCGCGTTGGCGGCTGGCGGGGTGGTGCGCGCGCTACGGGTGCCTGACGCGGGCGGCTACTCGCGGCGGCAGCTCGACGAGCTAACGGAGCTGGCGCGCAGCCGCGGGGCAAAGGGCCTGGCCTGGGCCGCCCTGCAGGGCGGCGAGGTGCGCTCGTCGTTTGCCCGTTTCCTGACGCCAGGCCAGCTCGAGGCGCTGCGTGCCACGCTGGATGCTGGCGACGGCGATCTGATCTTGTTGGTGGCCGACGACGCCCGGATCGTCGCCGAGGCGCTCGGCGCTCTGCGCTTGGAGCTGGGTCGCCGGCACGCGGCCGTGCCCGACGATCTCCTGGCCTGGGCCTGGATCATCGACTTCCCCCTGTTCGAGTGGGACGCCGAGCACCAACGCTGGGACGCTGCCCATCACCCTTTCACGGCACCGCTGGACGAGGACCTGCCCCTGTTGCTCACCGATCCGGGCCGCGTACGCTCGAAGGCGTACGATATCGTCTGCAACGGCTGGGAGCTGGGCAGCGGCAGCATCCGCATCCACGACCGTGTCGTGCAGGAGCAAGTCTTCGCCCTGCTCGGCTACTCGGCCGAGCAGGCGGAGCGCCGCTTCGGCCACCTGCTGCGCGCCTTCCAGTACGGCGCGCCCCCGCACGGGGGCATCGCGCCCGGGATCGACCGCCTCGTAGCCTTGCTCGCGGGCGAGAGCAGCATCCGCGAGGTGATCGCTTTCCCCAAGAACCAGAGCGCGGTGGACCTGCTTACCGACGCCCCCTCGCCCGTCAGCGAGGAGCAGCTCCGGGAGCTACATCTGCGCATCGTACCCTGATCGGCAGCCCCGAAGGGGGCATGCTATGATTGACAGTTAGAGTGGCAGTAAGGTCGGCCGCCGTGTGCGGCCGCAATCGAGGGAGGAGTTTCGTGGCCAACACCAAGTCCGCCCGGAAGATGATCCGGGTGGCCGAGCGCCGCCGGCAGCGCAACAAGGCCATCCGGTCGGCGGTGCGTACCTTCGTCAAGAAGGCCGAGCGGGCCATCTACACCGACGTGGCCAACTCGACGGAGAGCGTGATCGCCGCCATCCGCGCGCTCGATCGGGCGGTGACCAAGGGCGTGTTGCACCGCAACAACGCCGCCCGCCGCAAGTCGCGCCTCATGAAGAAGCTGAATCGCGCCAAGGCCGCGGTGGCCGCCAGCTAGGCGGCACCCAGCCGGCGACCGACCATGCCCGAGCTGCCCGAGGTCGAGACGCTGCGGCGCGACGCCGAGGCGTTGCTGCTCGGACGTGGGATTGTCGCCGCGCGAGTCTTGCTCCCCGCGGTCCTCCGTAGCCCGTCGCCTGAGCGTTTCGTCGAGCGCGTCCAAGGCGCCCGGTTCTCTGGTGCGCGCCGCCGCGCCAAGTACCTGTTACTGGACCTCGACCGCGGCGATACCTTCGTCGTGGCCCTGGCGTTGTATGGGCAGCTGCTGCTGTGCACCAAGGACCAGGTGCCACCCACCGGGGTTCTCGTGCACCTGGCGCTGGACAACGGCGAGGCGCTAGTCGCGGTCGACCCGGCGCACTTCACGCGCCTGTGGCTGGTGCCCACCCCGGAGCTGGAAGCCGCGCTCGGCTTCGATAAGTTGGGGCCCGAGCCGCTCGCGCCCGAGTTCACGCCCGCGCTGCTCGCCCAGCGGCTCGACAAGCGCCGGGCTCGCCTGAAAGCACTGCTGCTCGACCAGCACGTGGTCGCCGGCCTGGGCAACATCTACGTCGACGAGGCGCTGTGGCGCGCGCAGCTCCACCCGGCGCGGACAGCGGCCAGCCTCAACGGTGCCGAGATCGTGCGGTTGCATGCGGCCATCCAAGCCGTGCTCCGCGAGGGAATCGCCGATCGCGGGACCACTTTCCATACCTACCGGGATCTGCGTGGCCAGCCAGGCCACCATCAGGCGCAGCTGGCGGTGTTCCAACGGCGCGGCCAACCCTGCCCGCGCTGTGGCACGCCGATCGTCTGGCTGCGACTGGCCAGCCGCGATACGTTTATCTGCCCGGCCTGTCAGCCGGCGCCCGATTGAGGCCCTAGCGCGCCGACTGCCTGCGGAAGAACCGCTCCGTATCAGACTCCGCCCAGCAGAAAAGCGACCGCCTGGCGCGGCTCCAACGTCGGTCGCATGGCCGCCTCGAGTTGCGTGTTGCTGATGGTCAACCCGAAGCCCTCTTCCGGAGTCGGGTAGGCCGGATCGTTGTACACGAAGCCATCGGGCGTGAGGTCCCAGAGCACGATGTAGTGGTCGAAGCGAACGGGGGACGTCTCGCGGCCAGGGAGCAGACGGTACTTCACGAGGGCGATGACGGGGTTCCCCCGCGCCACCTCGGCGCGCAGCTCGTCGATCGTCCAGCGATGGAAGCCATCGGCGTCGTAGAGCCCCCGCGTTGGCACCCCGAAATCCTCCGCGACATGCGCCATGTGCTGCAGCGCGGTGCCCGTGCGCATGCCGACGGTGCCTTGATAGGTGTGTGTCAGGAAGCGCAGCGCGTCGTTGTCCATCACGAGGCCGCGCGCCTCGAAAATCATCGCCAGGGCTGCCGGCCCGCAGTTAGAGCCGGCCCAACGCGAGCCGTCGCGCTGGGTGCGGAACGGCAGGCCAGACCACGGCAGCAGACGCGGAGCCTCGTCGAGGAGGTCGGCCACGGGCGCGCCGGCCTCGCCAAGCTCCGGCGCGCCTGTGGCCCATTCCCCGACCAGCCCGGCCGAGGCAGCCGTCTCGGCCTCCTCGGCCGGGGCAGCCAGTGCGCTCGGCTCCGCAGCGACGAGCGCCGGGGCCTCCACGGGCCCTACACTGGCTGGCGGGCCTCCCACGCAGGCGACGAGCAGGACGGCAAGGAGCGCGCTCGCCCCAGCCGCGCGCCAAGCTCCCCCACGGGACCAGAT
>JADGHJ010000260.1 GCA_019686175.1 Chloroflexota bacterium
GCGCGCCCCCGTGCGCGATCCCGCACTGCGCCCGGCGGCCGCGCCCGCCCCGGCGCTGTTCGAGCCCGGGGTGAGCTTCGACGGCATCAGCGCGACGGGCTTCGTACCACCCGACGCCAACGGCGACGTCGGTCCCAACCACTACGTGCAGACGGTGAATCGGGCATTCGCCGTGTACACCAAGAGCGGCGCGGCGCTGCTCGGCCCGCTGCCGCTCGATGCGCTGTGGTCGGGTTTCGCGCCCTGCCAGCGCCAGGTGGGCGGCGACCCCATCGTGCTGTACGATGCCCTGGCCGACCGCTGGCTCATCACCGAGATCGTGTTCCCCAACGGCAGCTCCACCCCGCCGAGCGTGTACTGCGTGGCCGTCTCCACGAGCCCCGACCCGACGCTCACCTACTTCCGCTACGCGTTCGTCTTCCAGACCACCAAGCTGGGCGACTACCCCAAATGGGCAGTGTGGCCCGACGGCTACTATCTGGCGGCCAACCAGTTCGATCCCAGCGGCGCCCCCGCCGGCCAGCTCGCGGCCGTGGTCGATCGGGCGGCGCTGCTCCGGGGCGATCCCTCGCCCGCGGCCGTCGCCTTCGACCTGGCGGTGAGCAACCCCGCCTTCGGCGGCATGCTGCCCGCCGACCTCGACGGCGCACGCCCGCCCCCCACGGGCTCGCCAGCCCATTACGGCCGCATCCGCGTGTCGTTCAACCGCCAGCTCGACAACGTGCTGGAGCTGTATGAGCTCCGCGTCGACTGGAGCACCCCCACGAACTCCACCTTCACCGGCCCCGCAGTGCTCACCACCACGCCGTACAACGCCGACCTGTGCGATTACGCGACGAACCTCAACTGCATCCCCCAGCCCGGCACGAGCCAGCGCGTCGACGGGCTCGGCGACCGGCTGATGCACCGCCTGGTGTACCGCAACTTCGGCACGCACGAGACGCTGCTGGCCAACCACACGGTGGACGTGGGCGACTTCGAGGACCACGCGGGCGTGCGCTGGTACGAACTGCGCCGCAGTGGCGGTCCCTGGACGATCGTGCAGCAGGCCACCTACGCTCCGGACGCCCACCATCGGTGGATGGCCAGCATCGCCATGGACGGTGGCGGCAACCTGGCGCTGGGGTTCAGCATCAGTAGTGAGGTACTATTCCCAGGCATCCGCTACGTGGGGCGGCTGCGCACCGACCCGCCGGGCGCGCTGGGCGGCGAGGCGGTGCTGCAGGCCGGCGGGGGCGCCCAGCTCGCCAGCAACCGTTGGGGCGACTACACGATGCTGGCCATCGACCCTACTGACGACTGTACGTTCTGGTACACGGACGAGTATTACGCGAGCAGCAGCGGGGCGAGCTGGCGCACGCGCATCGGTAGCTTCCGCCTGCCACCGCCGCTGTGCCAGCCAGCGAATGTGACGCCGACGCCAACCGCCACACCGACGTCCACCCCTACCCCAACACCGACCGCCACGCCGACCTTCACGCCCACGGCGACACTCACCCCCACTCCAACGCCGACGCGCACCTCCGCGCCCCGCGTTGTCCTACCACCGCCTTTGGTGCCGCCTGACCTGGTCGTGCTCCCGCTGCTGCCGCCGCTGGCCGCGCCACTGCTCGCCCCGCCACCGGCCGTCGGTGTCCCGACCGGCCCGTTCGAGCGGTACGCGCCGCTCCCCACAGCGGAAGCCGCGCGCTCTCCCGCTCCCACGCTGACCGCCACCCTCACCCCTACCGCCACTGCTACACCGGCCGTCCCCCCAGCGACCAGCGAGCCCGAGCCGGCGGCGGATGGCACGCCCGTCGAAGCCGACAGCGCCGACTCGAGTTCGGTCGCCCCTGCGCTTGAGCCCGACGTGGCTCCCGCGGGTACGCCGCTGCCCTCGCTCGAGGAGACAACCGACGATCCCCCGGTGTCGGAGGTGCCGGGGTTTGGTGAGCCGGTGGAGCCGTCCTGGTCAGAGCCGCCCGCCTTCGCTATGCCAGAATGACCCACACTGTGCCGCGCCCACCAGGGGCGCAGCTCGAGGGAGACAAGAGATGCGGAGAGGCACGACTCGCGCGCACCCATGGCGCTGGCCGGCGCTGACCGGCCTGGTGCTCGCGGCCCTTACACTGCTCGTGGCTAGCGGCCCCCACCCCGCCCGCGCGGCTCGCCAGGAGTCGTCCATACGCTCCCTGCTGGCTGGCGTCGGCGCGCAGTTGCAGCCGGTCCGGGTGGGCATCGTGGCCATCGCCTCGGAGGTGGGGCTGTTCCTGGCCCAGGAGCGCGGCTATCTCGCGGAGCAGGGCCTGACCGCCGACTTCGTGCGCTTCGAGGGCGGGGCACAGGTGGCCGCGCCGCTCAGTATCGGCGAGTTGGAGGTGGGCAGCGGGCCGGTTAGCGCGGCGCTGTTCAACGGCATCAACCGGGGCCTGGAAGTGCGCATCGCGGCGCCTCAGTCGCGCTACGAGCCAGGCTACAGCCAGCTCTGGCTCAGCGTGCGCCAGGACCTCGCCGACACCGTCCGCGACTATCCGGACCTGCGCGGCCGCACCATCGCCGTGCTTACCCTGGCCAGCACCAGCGAGCTGCTGGTCGAGCGCGCCCTGCAGCGCGGCGGCCTGTCGCTCAACGACGTGAGCCTGGTGCAGCTGGGGCCGGGCGACCAACTCACCGCTTTCGCCAACCGGGCGATCGACGCCGGGCTGCTGATCGAGCCCCAGGCTACCATCGCCGCCGACCGCGGGCTCGCGACTCGGTGGCGCGAGGCGGCGGAGTGGTCGCCCGGGGTGCAGGTGAGCAACATCCTGTACGGGCCGAACTTCACCCAGCGCAACGTCGACGCCGGCCAGCGGTTCATGCTCGCCTACCTCAAGGGCGTGCGCGACTACTACGATGCCATCATCGCGGGCCGCGGCGACCGCGAGGCGGTGATCGCGACGCTGATGCGCTACACGCCGCTCCAGGACCGCGCCCTCTACGACCGCATGCGCTGGGCGTACCTGGATCCCAACCTGGCCCTGGACGAGGACGACCTGCGGGCGACCATGCAGTGGTTCGTGGCACGCGGGCTCGTGGACCGGCCGGTGGACTTGGCCACCGCGGTGGATCGCCGATTCGCCGACTACGCACTGAGCGCGCTCGGCCCCCACCCGTAGGCGCGCCCGGGCCTGACTCCGGGTGTTCGTGGGTTCACAGGGCGACTGTAGCCGTGCTCACAGGCCGTTCGGAAAGCGTAGGGTAGCCACGTGAGCGGCGGCGCGGGCCGCGCCCCTACGTCGAGCGTGGCCTCGCCGCTTCCGGTGGTGGGCCACTGCTGCTTCCCGGGACGCCAGCGTCATCATTGTCATCGAGCGGTTGGCCCACTACAAGCCGCCCTGCTAAAGTCTGGCTGTGTGCGTCCGCCCGCCTGGCTGGAGGAGACGATGGGAGTGACCGTGATCGGCCGGCGGCCGGCCTGACTGAGCTGTGGCCGCGTCGAGGAGTTCCTCGACGAGCAGCGTGTCCCCTATGCCTTGCGCGACGTTGGCGTTGACCCGCTCACGCCCGAGGAGCTGTATCGGCTCGTGTACGACGCACACGGCCGACAGCGTGGTCCCATCACCCGCGTGGGCGGCGCGGTAGTCCTGGGCTACGACCCGCTGCGCCTGGGCGAGAACGTGGCGGAGCAGCCGGCAGCGCGGGAGACCGGAGTCACGGTGTACGGAGTTCCCGACGACCCGAGCACGGTGGGGGTGTTGGCGTGGCTGCAGGAGCACGGCGTGCCGGCGACGCTCGTGGACGTGACGCAACGCCCGCTGACCGCGGCCGAGCTGTGGGCCCTGCTGGAGCTGCCCGGGCAGAACGTGCGCGTGCCCTATACGATCGTCGACGACGCGGTTGTGCTGGGCAACGATCGCGCGCGGCTCACGGCAACGCTGGCCGAGCGCGGCTACCATCACCCCCACCCGGGCGACTGAGCCGCCGCTCGCTCGCGGCGAGGTGTCGCAGTGCCTGATCACGCGGCCGCATCGACGGCGGGATGCGAGCAGCGGGGGCAGCTGGCCGATGCCGCGGCCGGCGCGCCGCGGGACAAGGCGCTGGGCCCCTGGCCGTTCCGCTTCCTGCTCGCTGGCAGCGTGTTCAACCAGGTCGGGTTCTGGATTCAGCAGGTGGGCGTTGGCTGGCTGATCCTGGAGCTGACCGGCTCCTCGCTCCAGATCGGTATCGCCAGCGCCCTGCGCGGTCTGCCCATGCTGGTAGCCAGCCCGCTCGCGGGCGTGCTGGTCGATCGCCTGGACCGGCGCCGCATCGTACTGGTCTCGCAGACGGTCATGAGCGTCGCCACGCTCCTCCTGGCGCTGCTGATCCAAACCGGGTGGGTGCAGCCCTGGCACGTGTTCCTGCTCACGTTCGTGATGGGCACTGCCATCTCGGTGAACTTTCCCGCGCGCCAGGCGCTGATCCCCTTCACCCTCCCGCCAGGCCAGGTGGGCCGGGGCGTGGCGTCGGTGGCGGCGGGGCAGAACGGAGCGCGGATGGTAGCGCCCGGGCTGGGGGGAGCGCTGATCTCCCTCAGCGGCCTGGCCGCTTGCTTCGTGGCGCAGTCACTGGCGTTCCTGACGGCCCTGGGCTGCGTCTGGGGCCTGCCCACCCCCCCGCCGGCGCGCACGAGCGGGGCGAGCGTATGGGGCACCATGCGCTCGGGCTTCGGCCACATCGCCGGCAGCCCCCGACTGGCCGGCCTCCTGCTCCTCGCCGTGGTGCCCACCGTGCTGGCGCTGCCGTACCAGCAGCTCCTACCCGTGTTCGCCCAAGCCGTGTACGACGTAGGCCCCGGCGGGCTCGGCCTGCTGCTCACGGCGAACAGCGTGGGCGCCTTCATCGGAGCGCTATCCGCGACGCACATGATGGGGCTCCCACGGCGGGGTCTGATCCTGCTCGCGGCCGGCGTCGTGCTGGGGCTCAGCCTGGTGCTGCTGGCGCTGGCGCCGTCGTTCGTCGTCGGCCTGGGCACCCTGCTGCTGTGCGGTGGCGCGTTCGCCGTCTACAACGCGACCAACAACGCGCTGCTCCACGAGGCGACCACCGACGCCTACCGCGGGCGGGTGATGAGCATCTACCTGATGACCTGGAGCTTGTACCCGATCGCCACCCTGCCCGCCGGTGCGCTGGCCGACCGCGTCGGCGCACCGCTGACCGTCGCGCTGGGCGGTGGAGCGTGCGCGCTACTGGTCCTCCTAGTCTGGGCGGCCCTGCCGGCGCTGCGCGACCTGCACTGAGCGCCCGCAGGGCCGCGACGACGGTCGCTACCCCTTGCTGTCGCGGGTGGGGATCACGTGAGCGGGATCTCGCCGGTGTACTCCAGGATGTACAGGCCGCCGGCGTGGCGCTCGATGGCGTAGATCAGCCCGCGCTCGTCCACGAACATGTCGTTGATCTGCGCGGTGGGCACCGACGAGCCGGGCGGGGTCGTCGGTACGAAGTAGGCGATCTCCTCCACCCGCAGCGGGTTGCGAATGTCGTAGATGCGCACGCCGCCGTTGAAGAAGCTGCCCACCACCGTGTTGTGCAGCTCGGCGGCGGTCGGCTGCTCGTGGTTCTCGTGCTGGTTGTGCGCGCCGAATCGGCCGCCGCGGCGGCAGAGATCCTCGACATTACGCGGCAGCGGCGCCACGCCGAGCGGCACCCAGTTGTCCTCGTACTCGATGTTCAGGATCCAGATCAGCTTCGGATGGTCGAGACAGCGGTTGCCCAGCGCCTCGTCGCTCAGCACCAGCAGGTTGCGGTCGGGGTGGGGAACGGCGGTGTGCGTGAAC
>JADGHJ010000261.1 GCA_019686175.1 Chloroflexota bacterium
CCCCCGGCGGTGGACCCCGCCGAGCCGGCCCGCGTGGCCGAGGCGGTCGCCCGCTTGGGCCTGCGCCACGCCGTGCTCACCCAGGTGACGCGCGACGACCTACCCGACGGCGGCGCGGCGCTGATCGCCGAGACGGTCGCGCGCATCCACGCCGCGGTACCCGGCTGCTCGGTGGAGGTGCTGATTTCCGACCTGGGCGGCAACTGGGCGGCGCTGGAGACGATCGTGCGAGCGCAGCCGGAGATTCTCAACCACAACACGGAGACCGTGCCGCGCCTCTACCGCCAAGTGCGGCCCAAGGCGATGTACGAGCGCTCGCTGGAGCTGCTGGAGCGCGCCAAGCAGCTGGCGCCCGACCGGCCCACCAAGTCGGGCCTGATGCTCGGCCTGGGCGAGACACCCGCCGAGCTGCGGGCGGTGTTCGCCGACCTGCGGGCGGTAGACTGCGACATCCTGACGCTGGGCCAGTATCTCCAGCCCACGCCGCGCCACCTGCCGGTGCAGCGGTACGTGCCGCCGGCGGAGTTCGCCATGCTGCGGGCGGAGGCCCTGGCGTTGGGGTTCGCGCACGTCGAGGCCGGGCCGCTCGTGCGCAGCTCGTACCACGCCCGCGCGCAGGTCGATGCCCTGCGCGCCGCGCCCAGTCGCCGTACTTCATTAGGGGGAAGCGGTTGATGGCCGTATCGGTGCAAATCACCTACGACTGCGCCGATCCCGACCGTCTGGCCACGTTCTGGGCTGCCGCGCTGGGCTATATGAGAAGCAGTCCCCGCCGGCGGGCTTCGAGAGCTGGGGCGCGTTTTTGGCAGCGCAGGGAGAAGCCCTGGTGAGGCACCGCGCAACTCGGCCTGTGGCCCGCCCGCGGGTAGGCAATGGCATCGCCATGGCCGCGTCAGCCGCGCTTGGGCGCCTGCTCGAGGAACTTGACTACCTCGGTGTGGCCGCGGAGCTGGCCGGCGCGCGGCTGGCGCGGCACGTAGGTGTGACCGAGGCTCGGCTTGCCCTCGGGCGCCTCGTAGCGCGCGATCTCCTCTAGCAGCACGGGGATGGCGTCCTCGGGCTTCACGCGCCGGATCGGCTGGCCGTGCTTGTAGATCATCACCACGCCCTTGCCGCCCACCACCGCCAGGTCCGCGCCGGCCGCCTCGCCCGGGCCGTTCACCACGCAGCCCATCACCGCCACCCGCACCTGCTTGGTCACGCCTTCCAGCGCTTTCTCCACTGCGCTGGCCAGCGCCACCTGGTCCACCTCCGCACGGCCGCAGCTCGGGCAGGCCGTGAGCACCGGCCCGCGGGCGCGGATCTCCAGGCTCTTCAGGATCTCGTAGGCGACGCGCACCTCCTCGGTCTTGTCCTTCGTGTTCAGGGAGACGCGCAGTGTGTCGCCGATCCCGTCGTACAGCAGCGTGCCAATGCCCACCGCCGACTTGATCGCGCCCGACCAGCTCGTGCCCGACTCGGTCACCCCGAGGTGCAGCGGGTAGTCCACCTGCTGGGCGAGCAGCCGGTACGCGCGCACCATCTGCGGCACGTCGCTGAACTTCACCGAGATCACGATGTCGTGGAAGTCCAGCTCCTCCAGCAGGCGCACATAGCTGACCGCCGACTCGACCGCCGCCTCGGGCGTGGGGTAGCCGTACTTGTCCAGCAGGCGCTTGTCGATGCTGCCGGCGTTGACGCCCACGCGGATCGGGATGCCGGCGTCCTTGCAGGCGCGGACCACCTTCTCGACCCCCGCAAGGCCGTCGCGGTACAGGATGTTGCCCGGGTTGATGCGGATCTTGTCGGCGCCCTGGGCGATAGCCTCCAGCGCCAGCAGATAGTCGAAGTGGATGTCGGCCACCAGCGGGAGGTGGATGCGCGCCTTGATGCGGCTCAGCGCCTTGGCCGCCTCCATGGTCGGCACGGCCACACGGATGATCTCGCAGCCGGCCGCCTCCAGCTCGTGGATCTGGGCGACCGTCGCCTCCACGTCGCGCGTGTCGGTGTCGCACATCGACTGCACGGCGATCGGCGCGTCGCCGCCCACCAGCACGTTGCCGATGCGCACCTGCCGCGTCTTGCGGCGCTCCAGCAGCATGCGTCCGCCCTCCCCCTTACGCGCTCCCGGCCGGAGCGGGCTCCAGCGCCGCGAGCCAGGCCGCCACGGCGTCGATGTCGGCGTCGCGGGTCGAGGCGCCGGCGGTGAGGCCGACCCGGCGCGCGCTGGCGAACCACTCCGGCCGCAGCTCCTCCAGGCGCTCGATGTGGTAGGTGGGCACGATGGCGCCGCATACCTTGGCGAGCTGCTGCGTGTTCGAGCTGTGCTTGCCGCCCACTACCACCATGGCGTCGACCGTGCGGGCGATGGCCACCGCCTCGTCCTGCGCCAGCCGCGTCCAGGCGCACACCTGCCCCTGATTCATGAACTCGTCGCACTTGGTGGCCAGCACCTGGCAGACGCGCTCGTACTCCGACAGCAGCACCGTGGTCTGTGCCAGGGCGGCGATGCGCGGGAAGTGCGGCAGCGCCTCGGCCTCGGCCACCGACTCGATGATGAGGCCGTGCCGCGTGTAGGCGATGGTGGCGCGCGACTCGGGGTGGTTGCGGTGCCCGTACAGGATCACCTGGTAGCCCTGCCGCTCCCACTCGGCGGCCTTGCGCTGCACGCGCTGCACGATCCCACAGCTCGCGTCGATCAGCTTGAGCCCCTGCTGTTGGGCGCGCTCGTACACCTGCGGCCCCTCGCCGTGGGCGCGCACCAGCAGCACGCTCCCGGGCGGTAGCTCGCGCTCCGATGGATGCGCGATCTCCAGGCCCTGGGCGTACAGCTCCTCCATCGCAGGCCGGTTGTGGATCAACTCGCCGGTCAGGTACACGGGCCCGGCGGTCTCCGCGCGCGCCTGCTGTGCCAGCGCCCAGGCGCGCTTCACGCCGCCGCAGAACCCCCCGTAGCGCGATGCGCGCACCACTTCCATCGTCCGTCTCTCTCGTCATCTCAGGCCCGGCGCGTGCCGAGCGCACGCGCTCCGCTGGGAGTCTACCATAGGCCGAGAGGCGCCTACCGCGCCGAGCACGAGGGCTTCGGGAGGTGAGGTGGTGGCGAGCGGCTGGCTGCTGAAGACGGAGCCGGAGGAGTACGCCTTCGCCGACTTGCAGCGCGAAGGGCTGGCGGCGTGGGACGGGGTGCGCAACCCGCAGGCCCAACGCTACCTGCGCGCGATGGCCGTCGGCGACCGCTGCGTGATCTACCATACGGGCGCCGAGCGCGCGGCGGTGGGCCTGGCCGAGGTCGTGCGCGCGGCGTATCCCGATCCGGCCGACCCGACGGGACGGTATGCGCTGGTCGACCTCCGCGCCGTGGCGCCGCTGCCGCGGCCGGTGCCGCTGACCCACCTGCGCGCGGCCCCGGCCTTCGCGGACAGCCCGCTGCTGCGCCAGCCGCGCCTATCGGTGGTGCCGCTCGACGCGGCGCAGTGGGCGGCGCTGCTGGCCCTCGCTGGCCTCGACGCACCGCCAGTGGACTCCTCCGCGCGCTGAGGCCGCCGGCTCAGTCGAGCCCGGCGAACAGGTCGGCGTCACGCTCGCCCGGCGCGGGCGCGGGGAAGTAGCGCACCAGATAGGCGGTGCCGAATGCCACTCGGCGGATGTGGTGCGGGATGGTAAGCCACCAGCTATCGCGCGGGATCTGCGTGCGGTGCGCGGCCAGCGCCTGGCGCTGGATCTCGACGTAATCCGAAACATCGAGCTGCACGGTCGTCTGCTCCTTGGGGATGCCGAAGTGCGGGTCGCGCCGCCGCCGCTCCAGGAAGCTGGTGTCCAGCCCCTCGCGCTCCAGCAGCGTGGCGATCTCGTCCCAGCGGTCACGCACCGGCACCACCGCGTACAGGCGCTGGGGGCGCCAGGGTGGGCCGGCGTCAGGATAGCAGTGGGGGTCGCCGGCCGCGAAGAAGGCGCGGCGGGTGACGCGGTGGCCCATGATGTGGTCCGGGTGCCCGTAGCTGCCGTCCCAGTTCTCGGTGATCACCACTTGCGGCTGTAGCTCGCGGATGATGCGCACCAGCCGGCCGGCGGCCTCGGTGAGGTCGGCGTTGCAGAACGCGTCGGGGTGCTGGTTGGCGGGATCGCCGGCCATGCCCGAGTCGCGGTAGCCGAGCAGGCGGACCTCGGCCACGCCGAGGATCCGGCAGGCGGCGTACAGCTCCTGCTCGCGGATGGCGCCCAGCCGCGGCCGCGCCTCCACGGGGTCGAGGTCGGGGTCGTGGATCTCGCCCTCCTCGCCGCGCGTACAGGTCACCACGGCCGTCGGCACCCCCTGCGCCGCGTAGCGCGCCAGGATCCCGCCGGTGGCGCTGCTCTCGTCGTCGGGATGAGGACGCACCACAAGCAGCCGCACGCCGGTTGCCATTCCAGTTCTCCTAACCTGGTTCGTCGCTAGCTCAAGGCGTCCGCTCGGCGCGGGCCGGGGCGGTCGCCTGCCCGAGGCGCCGCGGCCAGCCATGGAGGTCGGGGGCCAGGTAGCCCGCCAGCAGGAGGCAGATGCCCGGTGCCATGGCGAGATAGAGATAGGCGTGTTGGCCCAGGCGCGTGAGGATGCCGCCGCCCGCGATCAGCAAGGTGCCAGCCGCGATCAGGAGCACGGCGATCTGGGAGCGCTGCCAGCCGCGCTGGCGTACGCCGCGCCACAGCGAGTAGACCGCGCCGCCCACCACCACGGCCGTGCCGCTGACGTTGAGCGCGACCGTCAGGGCCACCAGCGCTGGGCTCTTGGTGAGGGCCGCCCAGCCCGCCGTGGTGAGCGCTTCGGGATCGACCGGGGCGGCGGCGATGAGCCAGCCAGCGGCGGCGCTGGCGACCAGCAGGCCCCGCAGCGCGAGCATAGCCACCGGGCGCGGCGCGAGCAGGAACAGCGTGCCGAGCGCCAGGTAGCTGGCGGCCAGCGTCGCGCCGGTGAAGTAGTACAGCCGCGCGAGAAACGGGTTCCAGCCCCAGCGCAGCCCGGCCACCTCGCAGCCCGCCCCGAGAGCAAAGATCAGGAATGCCGCCAGCCACACCAGCTCGTGGGTGCGACCGCGGCGGCGGTAGCGCGTGGCGGCGATTGCCGCGCAGGCCAGACTGGCCAGCAGCGCGACCAGCGGCAGGACGATCACACTGGCACTCCGTCCGCAGCGGGAGCCTCTCCGTGAGAGTCTACCAACTGCGCCCTCACGACGGAGAAGCGAGTACAATAGGCGCCAACACAGCAGCAAGAGTGGGTGGGCGATGAACCGGAGAGGGCGGATCACAACCGCGCTGCTGGTGGGCGCGCTACTCGGGCTCGCGTTGGCGCTGGGCGCCGGCCAGCGCGCGCCGGTCACGCTCGCCCAAACCGACCCCAGGCGGCTAGCCGTGCTGCAGGGCGGCGACATCTGGCTGGTGCGCGCGGACGGCGGGGAGCGACGGCAGCTCACGCAAGGCGGCGTGGTCGCCTGGTTCGCCTGGTCGCCACGCGGCGACGCGCTGGTCGTCAGCACGCGCGGGGGCGAGGGGACCGCCGGCGGGCTATTCGTGCAGCCCCTCGACGGCGCGCCCCCGCGGCGCATCGACGCGGCGGCGCTGCACCCGAGCGAGGGCCGCCGCGCGAGCTGGGCACCGGACGGCAGCCGGCTCGCTTTCGCCGACGAGGATGCCGTGCTGGTGGTCAACGCCGACGGGAGCGAGGCGCGACGCTACCCGATCCTCCTGGCCCAGAGCCGGCTCACCGACCTCGGGGCAGGGAGTGTGTCGGTCGGCGGTCCAGCGTTCTACAG
>JADGHJ010000262.1 GCA_019686175.1 Chloroflexota bacterium
GGGCGCCGCGGCCTGCCGGCCCCCCTCCGCCGCCCCCCCCCCCGGGGGGGCCCGGGGGGCCCCCCGCGACTCTGGACGAGGACACCGCGTTTGCCGTGAAGCACCTGCCCTCTCTAAGCCTCCGCTGGAAACTGCTGGGCAGCTTTGCGCTGGTACTGACGCTGCTCGTCTCCCTCATCGCGCTGGCCTACCTGACTACAGTGGACAACCAGCGCACGACGGCGGCCGTCGAGCACACGTTGCGCGTGACGAGTCTGGCCAGCACCGCGCTGGCCTCGCTCGCGGACATGGAGACCGGCTACCGTGGCTACCTGCTGACCGGCCAGACCGGCTTCCTGACCCCGTACGCCGCCGGCCGACGGCAGCTGCGCGACACACTGGCCCAGCTCCGTGCGGAAACTGCCGACAACCCCACCCAACAGGCGCGCTGGCAGGAGTTCGCCGAGCGGCTCGCCGGCTGGGAGCAAGACATCGTCGAGCCGATGCTCGCCCGGCGCGACCAGGTCACCGCGGGGACGCTCCCCTGGGAGCCCCTGATCCAGCAGGTGGGCTCGGGCGAGGGGCGTCAACAGGTCGAGGCCATGCGCCAGCTCCTGCTGGCGGCCGAGCAGGAGGAGCAAGCGCTGCTCGCCGAGCGCCGCCTGGCCGCCGACGAGGCGGTCGCCCGGCTGCACCAGACGCTCACGATTGGGACCGCCACGGCCGTCGCCCTCGGCCTGGCGCTCGCCTGGCTGCTGGCCCACGATATCGCCCAGCCCATGGAGCGGCTGGCGGCGACAGCCGGGCAGCTGGCCACGGGGGATCTGAGCCAGCGCGTCGGGCTCCGCCGTCGCGATGAGATCGGGGCCGCTGCCACCGCTTTCGACCGCATGGCGGAGGAGTTGCAGGCGCTCGTCCAGCGGCACGAGGCCATCCTCGCCAGCGCCGCGGAGGGGATCTTCGGGCTCGACCCCCAGGGCCACGTGACGTTCGCGAACCGCGCTGCCGAGCGGCTCACCGGGTACACGAGCGCCGAGATGGCGCGCCAGTCGCAGCACACCTTGATCCATCACAGCCGCCCGGATGGGACGCCGTATCCGATCGAGGAGTGCCCGATCTACCAAGCGCTCCAGAGCGGCACGTGCGCCCAGCGCAGCGACGAGGTGTTCTGGCGCAAGGACGGCACCTGTTTTCCAGTGGAGTACACGGCAGTGCCCTTCCACGACCCGGAGCAGGGTAGAGGCGTGGTGATCACCTTCCGTGACATCACCGAGCGCTTGCAAGCCGAGCAGCAGCTGCGCGAGTACGCCCAGGAGCTGGCGCGCTCCAACGCCGACCTCGAGCAGTTCGCCTACGTGGCATCGCACGACCTCCAGGAGCCGCTGCGGGTGATCGTCAGCTATATCCAATTGTTGGAGCGGCGCTACAAGAACCAGCTCGACGCGCGGGCCGACAAGTACCTCGCCTACGTGGTCGATGCCGGGCGGCGTATGCAGACGCTGATCAACGACCTGCTGACCTACTCGCGCGTGGGACGCAGGGGCGACCAGATCGCGCCCACGGATACCACGGCAGTGCTCGGCCGCGTGCTGGCCAACCTCGGCGCCGCGCTCCGCGACAGCGGCGCCACCGTGACCCACGACCCGCTGCCCACGGTGGCCGCCGACGAGACACAGCTTGGGCAATTGTTCCAGAATCTGATTGGTAACGCCCTGAAGTTCCGGAGCGACGCGCCGCCGCGGATCCACGTCTCGGCGGCGCAGCGCGACGGCGAGTGGCTGTTCGCCGTGCGCGACAATGGGATCGGCATCGCGCCGGAGTACGCGGAGCGGATCTTCGTGATCTTCCAGCGCCTGCACACCCGTGAGGAGTATCCGGGCACGGGGATCGGGCTGGCCATCTGCAAGAAGATCGTCGAGCGCCACGGCGGCCGCATCTGGGTGGAGTCTACCCCGGGCGCGGGCTCGACCTTCTATTTCACGCTGCCCGACGTGGACAGCGCAACGGAGGCACTAGTTCATGGCAGCAACCGACAGCCAACGGCGGGTGGAACCGATCGAAATTCTCCTGGTCGAGGATAGCCCCGCCGATGTCGACCTGACACGCGAGGCGCTCGAGGACGCGAAGGTGAGCAACAACCTCCACGTGGTCGCCGATGGGGTCGAGGCGCTCGCCTTCCTGCGCCGCGAGGGGCCGTACGTCGAGGCGCCGCGGCCGGACCTCATCCTGCTCGACCTCAACCTGCCCAAGAAGGACGGCCGCGAGGTGCTGGCGGAGATCAAGGCCGATCCGGCACTGCGCCGCATCCCGGTGGTCGTGCTCACCACTTCCGAGGCCGAGCAAGACATCGTGCGCAGCTACGACCTGCACGCCAACTGCTACATCACCAAGCCGGTGGACCTCGATGCGTTCATCGAGGTGGTGCGCTCCATCGAGGGGTTCTGGCTGGCGATCGTCCGGCTGCCGGCGGAGTGACCGGTGATGCCGCTGGGGAGCATGCCCCTGAAGGCACTCTTGATCGAGGACAACCCCGCCGACGCGGACCTCATCCACGAGGCGCTCGACGAGGCGATGGCCGCGCTGGAAGGCACGCGGTTCGAAGTGTTGCACGTGCGCCGCCTGGCCGAGGCCGAGGCCTTGCTCGCGGGTGGCGACATCGCAGTGGTCCTGCTCGACCTCTCCCTGCCCGATAGTCAGGGGTTGGATACGTTCGCGCGCATCCGGGAGCGGGCGCCGGATATCCCGATCGTGGTGCTCAGCGGGCTGCAGGACGAGATGATGGCCGTACGGGCCGTCCGCGAGGGCGCCCAGGACTACCTGGTCAAGGGGCAAGTCGATGGGCTCGTGCTGCTGCGCTCGTTGCGGTACGCGATCGCCCGCGCCCACGCCGAGACCGAACGCGTCCGACTGCTCCGCCAACGGACCGAGGCGGAGGCCGCGCTACGGGCCCGCGACGAGGTGTTGGCCACCATCTCGCATGACTTGAAGAACCCGCTCGCCTCGATCAAGGCGAGCGCTCAACTGCTCCAGCGGCGGATGACCAACGGCCAGCCTCCCGACCCGGCGCAGCTTACCGAGCGCCTCGGCTTCATCGCCCGAACAGCCACCCAGATGGCGCGCCTGCTCGATGACTTGGTGGACACTGCCCGGCTAGAGGCGGGCCGCGATCTCGCCCTCCAACTGGCCCCTATCGACCTCGTCGACCTGGTGACCCGGGTGGTCGCCGACCTGCAGTCGACGAGCGAGCAGCATGTCCTGCGGACGGAGGTGCCCGCGCAGGCCGTGGTCGGTGAGTGGGACGCCGCGCGCCTGGAGCGCGTGCTGGCTAACCTCCTGGCCAACGCGATCAAGTACAGCCCCAGCGGCGGCCAGATCGTCGTGCGCCTGCGCCACGAGGCCGCGGACGACACGGCGTGGGCCGTGCTGGAGGTGCGCGACGAGGGCATCGGTATCCCCCCCCACGACCTGCCCCACATCTTCGAGCGCTTCTACCGCGCCAGCAACGTGGTCGAGGCGATTCCCGGGACCGGCCTGGGCCTGTTCGTCGTCCGCCAGATCGTCGTCCACCACGGGGGCACGATCACGGTGGAGAGCGAGTCGGGCCGCGGCACCACCTTCACGGTACGCCTACCGCTCGCGCGTCCGTGACTCGCCGTCCCTCTCCCCCTTCTCCTCCAGCAGTCAACCCGTGTGGTGCCCCAGTCGCAACAACCCGTCGTTCGGTGGCACATAGGGGTCTACCCCCAGCGAACGCCTGGGCATTCTCCTGCGAGGATAGAGGGGAATCACAGAATCAGCACGACTCGGGGCCAACTACACTCGAAACAGGGGGAAGCATACTTCCTCCGGCGGCGCGGCGGGGTGTACCATACCCTGGCCCGTGTGGCCCGAGCGTCAGAGCGTGCCGAGCGGCCATCATCAGACCGAGTTGAGGAGGGGGTCATGGGTAACAGCGGGAGCCGTTGGCGCATCCTGCTGAGTCTCCTACTACTTCTACCGTTGGTCCTCGCTTTGTCCCCACCAGACAGCGCCCAGGCCCAGGCAAGCTGCGGCACCAGCGCTACCGTCAACTTCAGCCCGCTGCCCGGCTTCACCGGGCCCACGGGCACGATCACGCTCAGCCAGTCCACGACCAACGTCTACACCCTGAGCGGCACACTCAGCGGCTTCGCGCCCAACCAAACGAGCAACCTGACGTTCGTCACCACCTCGGGCACCACGGCGACAGTACCCGTCACCGCCAATGCCACCGGCGCGGCGACCGTCAGTGGCTCGGTCACGGGACCACTGCTGGCCGGTAGCTTCGTCTACGTGGTGAACACCAGCCCGGCGGGGCAGGTGCCGGCGGTGGGGCAGCTGTCCTGCACGGGCGTCACGGCCACGGGCTGCACGACCGGCGCCACGGTGAGCATCACGCCCCAGAGCGGCTCGACCGTTAGCGGGACGCTCACGCTCACGCCCTCGGGCGGGAACACCACCGTGTCGGGCACGCTGTCGGGGGTCCCGGCGGGCCAGACGCTCACCCTCTTCGTCCCCACCACCACTGGCAATATCCAGACCGTCCAAGGCACCGCCAGCGGGACCACGGTGACCTTCAATGGCACTGTCAGCGGCGCGCCGGTGCTCAACGACCTAGTGCTGGTCATGGCAGCCGCGCCCAACGGGCAGCTGCTCGGGCAGGGCGTGATCAACTGCACGGGTGGCACGGGTACGGGCTGCACTACAGCCGTCACGGTGAGCATGAGCGCGACCGGCATCGGCGGCTCGGTCAGCGGCTCGTTGACGCTCACCCCGAACGCGGGCGCCAACAGCACCACCATCAACGGCACCCTCAACGGGCTCACCAACGGCCAGCAGGTCACGCTCACTATCCCTACCACCGCGGGTAACCAGACGGTGACCGCCACCGCCGTGGGCTCGGCCGTCACTTATACCAACAACTCGATCATCGGGCTGCCCACCTCCGGTGGCCAGGTGACTGCCCAAGTCGCCGGCATCGGCACGGTGTCGCAGGGTACCATCCCTGCCTGCGGGACCGGCGGCACGGGCACCTGCACTGTCGCCACCACCGTGAACCTGACGTCGGTCGGCTCCGGCGTCACCGGGACGCTCACGCTCACACCGTCGGGAAGCACGGTCACGGTGAGCGGCACGCTGTTCGGCATCCTCCCCGGCTCGTCCGGCTCGATCACGGTCACCGGTCTCACCGGCTCGGTGCCGTTCGTGCCGCCGGGCGCCCCCGGGCAGGCAGTGAACGTGAGCGGCACGCTCACCGGCGCGCTGAACTCGGGCGCGACGGTCACGGTGCAGGCGACCAACGCCTTCGGCGGCACGCTGCAGACGGTAGCCACGGGTACCGTCACCTGCGGCGGGACGGGCACCACCGTCTGCCCGGGCGGCGTGCCGCTGGGCGCGGCGCTGGCCCCCGTGGGCGGCCCGATCGGGGGCCCGCCGATCTCCGGCCAGATCACGCTCACGACCTCAGGTACGGGCACCTTTACGGTGTCGGGCAGCTTGATCGGTTTGCTGCCCGGACAGACCGCCACCATCACGATCCCTGGGGCGACCGGCACCGTCACGGCGACCGCCCCGGTGGGGCCAGGCGCGCCCGCGCTCGTGTCGGGCTCGGTCACGGGGAGCCCGACAATCGGCGGACTGGTGACAGTCAGCCTGACCAGCCCGGCGACCGGGATCGTCGCGCAGGGGCCGCTCAACTGCGGTAC
>JADGHJ010000263.1 GCA_019686175.1 Chloroflexota bacterium
AAGGAGGACGCGATGCACGGCAGCATCCAGAAGCGCGTGGGCAAGCGCGGCGTCACCTGGACCGCCGTCGTGGACCTGCCGCCCGACCCGCTCACGGGCAAGCGCCGCCAGAAGCGCCTGAGCGCCCCGACCAAGCGGGAGATCGAGCAGCGGGTGGCCGAGCACATCCAGGCCGTCGCCCGCGGCGCAGCAGCCGACCCCGGCAAGCTCACCGTCGCCCAGTTCGTCGCCCGCTGGCTGGACAGCCTCGACGGCGTGGCCCCCGCCACCCGCCGCCGCTACGCCGACCTGCTGCGCCTGCACGCCCTGCCCCAGCTCGGCAGCCGCCCGCTCGGCCAGCTCAGCCCCCTCGATCTCCAGCAGCTCTACGCCGACCGCAAGGCCGCCGGCCTCAGCCCCACCACCCTCGCCCTGCTGCACAACGTTCTCCACCGCGCCCTCCAGCAGGCCGTGCGCTGGGACCTGCTCGCCCGCAACCCCGCCGAGCGGGTGCAGGCGCCCCGCCCCCGCGCGCCCGAGCCGCGCGTGTGGGACGCCGCCCAGCTCGCCCGCTTCCTGGCCGCCGCCGACCAGACCCCCGACGCCGCCCTGTGGTGGCTGGCCTGCACCACCGGCATGCGCCGCTCGGAGCTGCTGGGCCTGCACTGGGCGGACGTGGATCTGGACCGCGGGACGCTCAGCGTGCACCACGCCCGCAAGCGCGGCGCCGGCGGGCGCTGGGAGCTGGGCGCGCCCAAGACGCGCAAGGGCCGCCGCCAGCTCGCCCTGTCGCCCCGCGTGGTGGCCGCCCTGCGGCAGCACCGCGCGCGGCAGCGCGCGCTGCGGCTAGCGTACGGGGCGGCGTACCAGGACTCGGGCTACGTGTTCACCACCGACGACGGGCGGCCGCTGCACCCGAACACGCTCCAGGCGCGCTACCGGCGGCTGATCGCGGCGGCCGGGCTGCCGTACCTGCCGCTGCACGGGCTGCGGCACAGCTACGCCACGGTGGCGCTGGCCAGCGGGGAGCACCCGAAGATCGTGCAGGAGCGGCTCGGGCACAGCACCATCAGCATGACGCTGGACCGCTACAGCCACGTCACCGCGTCGATGCAGCGGGAGGCGGCGGCGCGGTTCGAGGCGGTGCTGGCGCAAGCGGCGGCGCAGCCACGTGTGACCAACTCGTGACCAACTGGCCCCGGGACGACGAAAACCTGGCGGATTTCCGCCAGGTTTTCCGGGCAGGTGCCGAAGGTGGGACTCGAACCCACAAGGGCGGGTGCCCGCCGCATTTTGAGTGCGGTGCGTTTGCCAATTTCGCCACTTCGGCTGGGGGCGCGCCAACCAGGCGCTGCACCGGTTAAGTATACCGAGAGCGGGGCACTCGCTGCCACGTGCGGGCCCCGCTAACTGCGCCTTGAACTGGTACTGGCCCGGGCCAAGGGCTGCCCGCCGCGGTTGGCGCCGGGCCCGAGAGGGGCAGGGCCCTCCGCCGCCGGCAGCGTGGCGGCACCGGGCACGGCCGCCTGGCCACAGTACGGGCAGTTGCGCCAGCGCAGCAGCAGCGGCCGCTCGCAGCCCGGGCACAGCCGCTTCAGCCGCGTCTGGCACCACGGGCAGAAGATGAAGTCCGGCTCGGCGTGCTGCTTGCACTGCGGGCACGCGGTGTGGACCTGGATCTCCTGGAGCATCGCCTCTTCGGCCAGGGACTCCTCGTACAGCTCGGCGAGCGTGCGCGGCGGACGCAGGATGAAGTAGATGACTAGGCCGGGCAGGCTGAACACGGTGACCAGCAGCGTGGCCGCGATCTGGAGCAGGATGTCGTTAGTCCGGGAGCGGATGTCGCGGAAGGTCCACCAGATGGTGGCGATCCATAGGGCGACGAAGTAGGCGGCCAGCACCGTGACCACGATGCGCACGATGCGCTCGGCCGTGATCAGGATCTCTTCGATCGGCATCCGCTCTCTCCTCGGCGGGACGTCCCACTAGCACTCGGTGGCGCTGGCCGGGCTATGCGGCCGGCCGGACACTTCGTGTGGCAGCGCCCGCCAGCGCCGTACGGTGGGCACCCGGACGCCAGGCCACCCTCGCAACCAGCGTGCCAGCTCCTGCGGGGCAGGATAGCATCCGCGGGGGCTGGCCCCAAAGGGGGCCGCCCATCAACGCTGCTCCCGCTGGTGGACGTCACGCCATAGCGCGAGCGCGCTCCACTGCCTGGCGTAGCGCGCGCTCCGTCTGCACGCGCGTGAGGTGCCGGCGGAAGTCGGCCGAGGCGTAGACATCCTCCAGGGGGTCGACGCCGTCGGCGGCGTGGGCCGCGGCCGCGGCGAGCGCCTCGGGGGTGGGCTCGACGCCGACCAGCGCTTGCTCGACCGCCGCGGCGCGGTAGGCATGGTCGTTCACCCCGGTGATTCCCACTCGGGCCATCGCGATCTTGCCCGCGGTGTCCAGGGCGACCAGCGCGGCCACCCCGACCACGGCGTAGCCGCTGGCGGGGTTGCGGAACTTGGCGTAGCTGGCGCCAGCGCGGGCCGGTGGGGCTGGCACGTAGATGGTGGTGAGCAGTTCGGTCGGGGCCAGCGCCGTGGTGTAGAGGCCCTGGAAGAAGTCGGCGGCGGCGATGCGGCGGCTGCCCTGGGGGCTCTGGGCTTCGAGCTGGGCGTCGAGCGCGAGCATGACCGCCGGCATGTCAGCGGCGGGGTCGCCGTGGGCCAGGCTCCCCCCGATCGTGCCACGATTGCGCACCTGGAGGTCGCCGACCGCGGAGGCAGCTTCCGCGAGCACGGGGCAGCGCTGGCCGACCTCGGGCGCTCGGGCCAGGTCGTGGTAGGTGGTTAGGGCGCCGAGGGCCAAACCGCCGTTGGCGGCGCGGGTGTAGGCGAGCTCGCCCCGCAGCTTGCGCAGGTCGAGCAGCCGGCGGGGCGACGCCAGCCGCAACTTCATCATCGGCAGCAGGCTGTGGCCACCGGCCAAGACTTTGGTCTCCTCCGGGTCGGCCGCCAGCTGCTCCAGGGTCTCGCCGATCGTGGCCGGCACGTGGTAGTCGAAGGCACGGGGGAACATCTCAACCCACCTTCTGCAGGCTCGCCTGCTGCAGCCGCTCGGCGGCGTGCTGCACAGCGGCGATGATGTTCTGGTAGCCGGTGCAGCGGCAGAGGACACCCTCCAGGCCGTGGCGGATCTGCTCCTCCGTGGGCTGCGGGTGCTGCCGCAGGAGGTCGACCGCGCACATGATCATGCCCGGGGTGCAGAAGCCGCACTGGAGGCCGTGGCGCTCCCAGAAGCCCTCCTGGAGCGGGTGCAGCTGGTCGCCGGTGGCCAGGCCCTCGATGGTGGTCACCGCGCTGCCGTCGGCCTGTACGGCCAGGACGGTGCACGACTTCACCGCCTGGCCGTCGAGGAGCACCGTGCAGGCCCCGCACTGGCTGGTGTCGCAGCCGATGTGGGTGCCGGTAAGGCCCAGGTCGTCGCGCAGCCAGTGGCAGAGCAGCACGCGCGGCTCGATCGCGGTCTCATACGGCGTGCCGTTCACGGTGATGGTGACGGGCACCTTCATCGCTTCGCTCCCCGCGCGGGCGGCCGGCCCGCGCTGCCTACTCGTTCTCGGTCGTGAGCAGCGACTCCTTGGCCGCCGCGATGGCGCGCCAGATCTTCTCCGCCTTCAGGGGCATGTCCAGATGGGTGACCCCCAGGGGCGCCAGCGCGTCCAGCACGGCGTTGACCACGGCGGGCGTGCTGCCGATCGTGCCGGCCTCGCCGATGCCCTTCGCGCCGAGCGGGTTGGTCCGCGCGGGCGTCTCGGTGTGGTCGAGGTCGTAGCGTGGAACGTGCGTGATGTTGGGGATAGCGTAGTCCATGAACGAGGCGGTGCGGAGCTGCCCGTTCTCGTCGTAGACGATCTCCTCGTACAGAGCCTGGCCGATGCCCTGGCAGATGCCGCCGTGAAGCTGGCCCTCGGCGAGCAGCGGGTTGATGATGCGCCCCGCGTCGTCCACGCCGACGAAGCGGCGCAGGTCCACGGCGCCGGTGGCCGGGTCGACCTCGACCACGGCGATATGGGTGCCGAACGGGTAGGTCATGTTCGGCGGGTCGAAGAACACCGTGGCTTCGAGGCCCGGGGTGATCTCCGGCGGCAGGCCGGCCATGGTGTAGGCGGCGCGGGCGATGGCCTCCCAGGCGATGGTCTTGCCGCCCGGCTGGCCTTTGACGCGCACGTGGCCATCGACCAGCTCGCAGTCCTGAGGGGCCGCCTCCAGCAGGGCCGCGCCAATCTGGATCGCCTTCTCGCGCACCTTCTCGGCAGCCTGCACGACGGCCGCGGCGGCCACGGGCATGGAGCGGCTGCTGAAGGTGCCAACGCCCGGCACCCCCTTGTCGGTATCGCCCATCTGCACGCGCACGCTGTCGAACGGCACACCGAGCGTCCCGGCGACGATCTGGGCGAAGCTGGTCTCGTGGCCCTGGCCCTGCGACGGGGCGCCGCTGATAAGGGTTATGGTTCCGTCGGGGTCGACGCGCAGGACCGCGCTCTCCCAGAACGGGCCGTGGAAGGCGCGGGAGGGGCCGACGCCGGTCAGCTCGACATAGCTAGCGATCCCGATGCCCAGATAGCGGCCCTGCTCGCGCAAGCGCCGCTGTTCGGCGCGCAGCGCCGGATAGTCGACGAGCTGCAGCGCCTTGTCCAGCGCCGCGGCGTAGTTGCCCGAGTCGTATACGCCGCCAACGGCCGAGGTGTAGGGGAACTTGTCCGGCGGCACGAAGTTGCGACGCCGCACCTCGGCGGGGTCGAGGTCCAGCTCGGCAGCGATGCGGTCCAGCAAGCGCTCGAGCTGGTGGGTGGCCTCGGGCCGGCCGGCGCCACGGTGAGCGTCGGTGGGCGTGAGGTTGGTGAACACCTCGAGCAGCTCGCAGTCGACGTTGGGGATGTCGTAGGGGCCGACCAGCATGTTGACGGTGAGCACGGGGATGAGCGCCGAGTTCAACTGGAGGTAGGCGCCCAAGTCGGCGAGGATGCGCGCCTTGAGTCCCAGGATCTTGCCGTCCGCATCGACGGCGGCCTCCAGCTCGTTCACCTGGCCGCGGCCGTGGATGAGCGTGAGCATGCACTCGCTGCGCGTCTCGGTCCACTTGACGGGGCGACCGAGCTGGCGGGCGGCCCAGGGGACCAGCACTTCCTCCGGATAGAGGTTCAGCTTGGCGCCGAACCCGCCACCGACATCGGGCGCGATGACCCGCAGCCGGCTCGACGGCACGCCGAGGAGGGTGGAGAGCAGGTCGCGCAAGGTGTGCGGGATCTGCGTGGTGGACCAGACGGTGAGCGTCTGGTCGCCCTTGTGCCACTGGGCGACGCAGGAGCGCGGCTCCATGGGCGCCGAGTTGACGCGCTGGTGCACCACGTTCAGCTTGACGACCTTGGCCGCCTGGCGCGCGGCCGCGGCGTAGTCGCCGGCGGTGCGCGGCATGCGGAGGTAGACGTTGTCGGGGTAGCCGTCGTGGAGCTGCGGCGCGCCGGGGGCGACGGCCGCCTGGACGGTGGTGACGGCGGGCAGCGGCTCGTAGTCCACCTCGACGAGCTCGGCGGCATCGCGCGCCACGTAGCGGTCTTCGGCGAGCACGATGGCGACCGCCTCGCCGACGTGGCGGACACGGCCGCGCGCCAGAACGGGATGGTGGGGCGG
>JADGHJ010000264.1 GCA_019686175.1 Chloroflexota bacterium
CCCTTGCGCCCCCCGCCCCGCGCCCGCGCGCCCGCAATGCGCGCGCCGCCCGCGCTCATGGCTGCGGCCGAAGCGTGAGCGCCTGACGCGCGCGGCTGAAGACCGATGCGCTCGGGAGATGGTGCCCAGGCGCCCACGATCTCCGTGCTGCTGCCGATCTACCAGCAGGCGGCGTTCGTGCGCCGCGCGCTCGACAGCCTGCTGGCCCAGACGTTCGCCGACTGGGAGCTGCTGATCGTCGATGACGGCTCCACAGATGGCAGCTCCGCGCTCGTGGCGCCGCTCGTCGATGGCCAGCGCGTGCGCTTCTGGCGGCTACCGCGCAACCGTGGCCTGGGCGCCGCGCTGAACTTCGCGCTGGCGCGGGCGCGCGGCCAGTACATCGCCTATCTGCCGGCCGACGACCTCTATTTTCCCGAGCACCTCGCCACGCTGCACGCTGCGCTGGCCACGGCGCCCGCGGTAGTTCTGGCCTACGCCGGCGTGCGCCACCACTACAACCGTGAGGCGCCCGGCCAGATTCCCGGCTACCCGCTGCAGCTCGTCCAGGTCCTGCACCGCCGTACGAGCGACTGCTGGGTCGAGCGGGGTGAGCTGGTGACCGACGACCTGGACCGACTGTACTGGGCGCGCCTACGGATGCGGGGTGCGTTCGTCGGCACCGGGTGCGTGACCTGCGCGTGGAGCGACCACCCGCTGCAGCACCACAAGCTGCTGCGCGAGCCCGAGGGCGGACTGAACCGCTATCGCGCGTACTACGGCGTGGCCGAGCCACTGCGCCTGCACACGACCCAGGGCAACCCCATCGACGAGGTGGCGCTGTACGCGCGCTTCCGCGAGCGCCACTACCCGCCCGCGCCCGACGGGCTGCGCATCCTGCTGGTGGGCGAGCTGGCCTACAACCCCGAGCGCGTGCTCGCGCTGGCCGAGCGCGGGCACCGGTTGTACGGCCTGTGGATCGACGAGCCGTACTGGTACAACACCGTCGGACCGCTCCCGTTCGGCCACGTGGTCGACCTGCCCCGGAAGGGCTGGCAGGACGCCATCCGGCGCCTGCGGCCGGACGTGATCTACGCGCTACTCAACTGGCAGGCCGCGCCGCTGGCCCACGCGGTGCAGTGCGCGTTTCCCGACCTGCCGTTCGTCTGGCACTTCAAGGAGGGGCCGTTCATCTGCTTGCAGCGTGGGACCTGGCCGCAGCTCGTGGACCTGTACACGCGGGCGGACGCCCAGGTCTTCAGCAGTCCCGAGATGCGCGACTGGTGGGCCACGGTGGTGCCCGAGGGGTGCGACGACCGCCCCGTGCTGGTGCTCGATGGCGATCTGCCCAAGCGCGAGTGGCTGACCGGCGCACGCGCCTCGCGATTGTTGTCGGCCGAAGACGGGGCGCTGCATACCGTGGTGCCAGGCCGCCCCATCGGCCTGCACCCGGAGACGGTCGCCGCGCTGGCCGCCGAGGACATCCACCTCCACGTGTACGGCGATTTCACGCATGGCCAGTGGCGCGACTGGATCGCCCGCGTGCGGGAACTCGTCCCGCGCCACTTGCACTTGCACGGCCACGTCCACCAGGACCGCTGGGTGACCGAGTTCTCGCGCTACGACGCCGGCTGGCTGCACGTGTACCCCAGTCGCAACGGCGGCGACCTGCGTCGGGCGATCTGGGACGACCTGAACCTGCCAGCGCGCCTGCCGCTGTTGCTGGCCGCGGGGCTGCCCCTGATCCAGTGGGACAACGAGGGCGCGGCGGTGGCTACCCAGACGCTCGCCCGCGCGCTCGAGGTCGGGGTGTTCTTCCGCGACGCCGCCGAGCTGCGCGCGCGGCTCCAGGACGCTGCCCTGATGGCGCGGCTGCGCGCTCACGCCTGGGAGCGGCGCCCCCAGTTCACCTTCGACTATCACGTGGAGCGCCTGGAGCAGGTGTTCCGCCAGGTGATCAGCCGGCGCGCCGCGCGGCGGGACGGGGCGAGCCCCGCGCGCGCTCGCGACGCGCGACGGCGTCTCCAGCAGTAGGCGCTGTCCGCCGCCGCGCGGCCCCAGAGCGCTGGGCGCCAGGGGACGTGTCGGTCCAGCGCTGTTCCAGGAAGGCCAGGATCGCGCACTCCTCGGGGCGGAGCCCGGCGATGGGGCGCGCCTGGCAGCGCGCCAGATCTTCCAGCAGGACCCCTTCCTGGTAGGCGGCGATCACCGCCGGGTGGATGTAGGCGCGGCGGCACACGGCCACCGTGTTGCCCAGCTCGGCCGCGACGCGCTTGACCGCCGCCGCGAGCTGACGCTTGGCGTGCGCTGGCGAGGTCGCCGGCTCAAGATCCTGCAGCGCCAGCACCGCCAGCACTGTGCCCGTCCAGGTACGGAAGTCCTTGGCGGTGAAGTCGCCGCCGGTCGCCTCCTGAATGTAGGCGTTGACGTCATCGGACTCGATAGTGTGCAGCGCGCCCGCCTCGTCGCGGTACTGGAACAGCTCCTGGCCTGGCAGGTCCTGCAGGCGCTTGACGATGCGCGCGACGCGTCGGTCGTCGACCTGGATATCATGCTCCTTGCCGCTCTTGCCTCGGAAGTGCAGGCGCAGCCGCGCGCCGCGCACCTCGACGTGGTCGCTGTGGAGCGTGGTGAGGCCGAACGACGCGTTCTCGCGGGCGTACTCGGGGTTGCCGATGCGGATAGCCGTCAGGTCGAGCAGGCGCACGAGGGTGGCCAGCACCTTGGCCCGCGGCAGGTCCCCCAGAGTCAGGTCGGCCTCCACCCGCGCCCGCAGGCGCGGCAGCGCGGCGGCGAAGGCGAGCAAGTGCGCGTACTTGTTCTCATCGCGGACAGCGACCCACTGGGGGTGATAGCGATACTGCTTGCGCCCGCGGGCATCGCGGCCAGTCGCCTGGATGTGACCGTTGGGCGAGGGGCAGATCCACACGTCGCGCCAGGCCGGCGGGATGGCCAGGCGCCGGATGCGCCGCAGCGTGGCGGAGTCATGGATGGGGTGGCCTTGCGGGTCGACGTAGCGGCAGCCGCGGCCCGCCCGCAGGCGCCGGATGCCCGGCTGTGTGTCGGAGACGTAGCGCAGTCCAGCCGAACGTGCGGCCGCCCGTGCCTCGCTGGTCGCTGGCGAGGTCGTATCGGGCGCGGAAGCTGGCATCGCCATCGGCCATAGCGTCCTTTCGGGTCTACAGCAATTCGCAAGCGTTGCGGTCGGCCCAGAGCCATGCCGCGTGAACGGTATAGTCCGCCGCCGCCCGGCAGAGCGGGCTCGCCGTGCACGGCGGCAGCGAAACAGAGCAGTACAGCCGTCACGGCTTCGCTCGGCTTTATGCAAGCCTCGTGCCTCCGGCCACGAGGGGATCGGGGTGCTCGGGGGCGTGGCACGCCCAAGCGGCTCGTGGCCTACTTCGCTCGGCAGGCGGCCAAGGCCAGGGCCGCGAGGCCGGCGACCCCTGCGGCGTACGTCCAGCGTGGCCGGGTGCTGAGCCATAGCGCGAGACTGCTGCGGCGTGCTCGCTCGTCGAAGTCGCCGTGCGCGGCCTGATGGCCTGGCACGGGTGCGCGGAGATTGTGGGGGCGCTGCGGGTCCTCCGGCCCGTCGTGCATCTGGCCGTCCCAGGCCATGTGCGCCAGGTAATGATCCAGCCAGCCCGGGATGAAGCGCTGGCCCCAGATGGCTTGCACCGTGGGCCAGCCCACGAACAGCTCGCGGCGCTGGTGGTGCGCGGCCCAGTAGACGGCTTCGGCGCCGACTCCGGGCTGGTAGATGGGAGGCACGGGCTGCGCCTTCCGCGGCATGCGGCTCTTGCACCAGCTGAACTGCGGCGTATTCAGCGCCGGCATATGGACGACCGTCAGCCGCACGCGGCTACCGTCGTGGATCAGCTCGCAGCGCAGCGAGTCGGTGAACCCGACCATCGCGTGCTTGGCCGCGCAGTAGGCCGCCTGCAGCGGGATGCTCCGGTAAGCGAGCGCCGAGCCCACCTGCACGATCGTCCCGCGGTCGCGCGGGAGCATGCGCGTGAGCGCGGCCAGCGTGCCGTGCACGAACCCGAGGTAGGTGACCTCGGTGACGCGTTTGAACTCGTCCGGCGTCATCTGCGTGACGGGCGAGAACACGGTGGTCATAGCGTTGTTGACCCAGATGTCGATGGGGCCAAACGCCGCTTCCGTGCGACCGGCCGCATCCTCGACGGCGGCCGCGTCGGCCACATCCGCGGGCAGCACGAGCGCCCGGCCGCCCAGCTCCTCGACCTCGCGGCGCGCGTCCTCCAGCCGCTCGCGGCCGCGCGCGATCAAGCCGATGTGCGCGCCGTGCTTGGCGAACACGCGCACGATGGCGCGTCCCAGTCCCGCGCTCGCCCCTGTCACGACCACCACTTCGGGCCGCTCCGACTGGTTCATACAGGTTCCCTCCGATGGTTGCTGGATTGCGCTCCGCCCGCCGGCTCGGGCGCTCTTCCGCGCAGCGCCTGCCAGAGGGCGCCGCGCCGGGCGCGCACGCGCCCGAGATGGGATAGGGTGGCGGCGATCTCGTCCCGGGCGAGCCAGGCGTTCGTGAACGAGATGGCGGCGGAGAGGAGACAGAGGGTGCAGCCAGTCTGGAACAGGAACGCTTGGGCGAGCACCAGGAACACACTGGCGAGGGCGAGTCCGGCGACGAGCAGGCCGAAGACGATCACGATCCAGGGCCGCGACCGCCAGCGTCGCGCGTCCCCGATTGCCCCGCTGAGGGCCTCGGCCAGATAGGCGAGCGCGCCGAGGGCCGCATCGGGCACGGGGAGCCGGCGCGACAGCCACGAGTCGAGGATGCGGGCGCTCCCGCGCCCGAACAGCGGGTCCCAGACGCTGGCGAGCAGGCCCCACTGATAGGCTGCCAAGTAAGTGGCGATCCCGCAGCCGACTAGCGCCAGGGCGAGCACGGGCAGGCGTTTGGCCCACGCCGACGGACTGCCCGAGGCGCTCGAGGGCACGAATGAGGCGCCCGTAGTCATCACGGTTCACACCGCCGGCGCAGGATGCGGATCGGGGCCGGCGACGACGGTCCGCCGTGTGGGCTCTGGTAAGCCTGGATGCTGGTGGGAGCGGTCGATCGCCTGGGGTCCGCACCGTTCAGTAGCTGAGCGTAGGCCGCTTCGTAGCCATCGGCCATGCGGGCCGGCGAGAAACGCGCCTCCGCCACCGCCCGGCAGTGCCGGCGGTCCAGGCTCCCCACCTGCGCGACCGCCGCGGCCAGGGTCGCCTCGTCGCCCAGGTACCCGGTGACCCCCTGTTCGATCAATTCAGGCACCGAGCCGCGCGGCGTGGCGAGAACCGGCGTGCCGCAAGCCAGGGCCTCCGCCATGACGAGCCCGAAGGGCTCCTCCCAGTCCACCGGGTTGAGTAGGGCCAGCGCCTCACCGAGCAGCCGCGCTTTCGCCGTTGGTCCCACCTCGCCCACGAAATGGATCCCGGGCTCGGTCAGTAGCGGCTTGATGCACATCTGGTAGTACTCCCAATCGAGGCGGTTATTGGCGTCGTCGGTCGCTGGCAGGGGCTCGCGCGCGGCGATGACCAGCTCCGCCCCCGCTCGCCGGGGGGGGGGGGGGGGCGGGGGCGCCCCCCGGGGCCGGCCCGGGGGGGGTTAAAAAAAAAAA
>JADGHJ010000265.1 GCA_019686175.1 Chloroflexota bacterium
GCCCGGCTGTGGCGCGGGCAGCCGAGGCGTCGCGCGCCGCGCGGGTGGCGCCGGTACCGCCGCCGATCGTCAGCGTGCCCGAGGCAATCACGCTGCCCGCGCCCGGCGACAGTGGCCCCGACGCCCCGGCTAGCGCGCCGGAGCCCGCGGCGGCCGCCCGCGTCGTCCCGCCCGCGCCCGAGATCCCGGCGGCATTCCAGCCTATCGAACGACCACCGGCCGCCGTGCAGCCGCCCGCGGCGGAGGCGCCCGCGGTGCGCTTCCAGGCGCCCGCGATGAGTTCGTCGCTGCTGCCCAGCCCCACGGCGGCGCCCGCGAGCCCGACGGCGATGCCGGCGCCGGCCAGTGCGGCGAGCCCGACGAGCCCGGCGGCCAGCCCCACCCCGCGGCCGGCCGTAGCACCAACGCTCGCGGCGAGCCAAGCCGCGCCGGTGGGCGTCGCACTGCCGACCAGTCCGCCCGCCAACCCCTTCGGCAGCAGCGCGGCCACCCCGACGCGCGAGAGCCAGGCGCCGCCGGTAGGCGCGCCCACGGCCACCCCGGCCAGCAGCTCGCCGTTCCAGCTCTTGCCGACACTGCCGGCTGCCACTCCGACGCGCGCGGCGACCGCCACCGCGGTGACCTCGGCGCCGCCCGTGGGAGGCACGGGTCGCTAGCGTGCGCTACGACCATCCGGCTCGATGAGCGCCATCGTCTTTGACGGCATCTCCAAGCGCTTCGTCATCCACCACGAGCGCCCGCGGTCGCTCCAGGCCCTCCTGCGCCACCTGTTCCGCCCACGGGGCTGGCGCGAGCAGTTCTGGGCCTTGCGCGACGTCTCGTTCGCCGTCGCTCCGGGCGAGGCGCTCGGCATCATCGGCGCCAACGGCTCGGGCAAGAGCACGCTGCTGAAGCTGGCCACGCGCCTGCTCGCCCCCACAGCCGGCCGAGTGGTGGTGGACGGCCGAGTAGCGGCGCTGCTGGAGCTAGGCGCTGGCTTCCATCCCGAGCTGACGGGCCGCGACAACATCTACCTCAACGCCTCGATCCTGGGCATCCCGCGCCGCCGCGTCGACGCTTGCTTCGGCGACATCGTGGCCTTCGCCGGGCTGGAGCGCTTCGTGGACACCCCCGTCAAGCGCTACTCCTCGGGCATGCAGGCCCGGCTGGGGTTCGCGGTGGCCGTACATGTAGACCCCGACATCCTGCTGCTCGTCGAGGTGCTGGCGGTGGGCGACCTCCAGTTCCAGGAGCGGTGCCGCGAGCGCATCCACGCCCTGCTCGCCGCCGGGCGGACGGTCCTGCTGGTGAGCCACGATCTGGCGGCGGTGGGCGAGTTCTGCACGCGCGTGCTGTGGCTCCACGAGGGCCGCGTGCGGGCGCTCGGCGCGCCGGAGGCGGTGATCAGCGCCTATCGGCGCTTCCAGCGCGGCGCTCCTGCGGACGAGGCGCTGGGAGCCGAGGAGCCGCCAGGGGAGGCTCCCGAGCACGGCCGACGCTGGGGCAGCGGCGAGATCCAGCTTGTGGCCGTCGAGCTGCTGGATGGGCAAGGCCGGCCCACTCAGCGGTTCACGACCGGCGCGCCGCTGACCGTGCGCCTGCGCTACCGAGCGACGCGTCGCGTGCGCAAGCCGGTATTCGGCATCGCCATCTACGCCGGCGGGCTCCAGCTCGCCGGACCGAACACGCGCGTCGATGGCTACGCGCTCGACGAGGTCAGCGGCGAGGGCACGCTGCTGTACGCGATCGACGCGCTGCCCCTGCTGCCCGGCGCCTACACTTTGTCCGCCGCCGTGTACGACGCCACGGAGCTCCACCCCTACGACCACCACCACCAGTGCTATCCGTTCCGCGTGGCCGCAGCCGACGGCGCCGAGCGCTACGGGCTGGTGGCGCTGCAGGGCCGCTGGGAGTCCGCGGGCCGGGGCGTGCCAGCCGTACCGCCGCGGGCGAGCGCCGGATGATCGCCTCGGCCGACCTGTTGGCCCTACCGTTCGACCAGTACGGCCGGCACCGCGACGCGGCAACTGTCGCCGAGCTGGTGCGCGCCCACGAGGGACCGCTGCGGCTGGCGATCCTCGACGTGGGTGGCTACCCTTGCCTGTTACGGCGCTTCCTGCCCACCGACTGGATCGTGGTCGTCGACCCGCTGGCCGCCCCCCAGCCGCGGGAGCCGGATCGCGCCTACCTGCGCGCCTCCGGCACCGCGCTGCCGTTCCAACCCGACAGCTTCGACCTGGTCGTGTCGTTGGACAGCCTGGAGCATGTGCCGGCCGCCGAGCGCCCACATTACCTGCGCGAGCTGCTGCGCGTGAGCCGGCGCTACGTCGTGCTCCTCGCCCCGTTCGCGTCGGACGAGACGGCGCGCGCCGAGGCACTGCTGTTCGAGTACGTGCGCGCCACCCTGCACGCCGACCACGCGCAGCTAGCCGAGCACCGCGCCCACGGCCTGCCCGACCTGGCCGACACGATGGCCCAGCTTCGCGCTGCCGGGGCGGCCTGCCTGGTCTTTCCCAGCGGCTACCTGTACCACTGGCTGCCGCTCATGCTGCTCAAGCACTACCTGCTGGCGCTGGACCCCGACGCGGGGGTGCACGCCGCGCTCGATCGCTGGTACAACGCGCGCGATGAGCAGCTCGACCGCCGCACGCCGGCCTATCGTCACGGTATCGTGGCCAGCAAGGCCGGCGGGACGCCGACGCTCGCGGCCGTCGCGGCGCGGTTCGCGGCGCCCCCCACGCGTCCGGACGAGGACCTGCGCGCGCGGCTCGACCTCCAGGGCGTCCTCCACCTCCTGGCGTTGGAGCGGGGCAATCGTGCGCCCCCGCTCTGGGAGGAGCGCCTGCGCGCGCAGGAGCGCCAGATCGCCGCGCTGACGCGCGAGGTGGAGACGCTGCGCGCCCACCTGGCGGCCATCCGCCGTGGCCGCGTGATGCGGCTGCTCAACGCCCTCGCCGCCCTGCGCGGGCGGCCGGGCTCGCCCAGCTAGTCACGAGAGGTCGCCGCTTTGGGAACCGATCCCTGGCCCCGACTCGCGGTGGTGGTGCCCAACTACAACGGCGCCGCCCACCTGCTCGATTGCTTCCGCTCGCTCGAGGCGTTGGACTACCCGGCTGATCGGCTGGAGCTGATCCTCGTGGACAACGCCTCGCGCGACGGTTCGCTGGCGCTGGTGCGGCGCCACTTCCCGCGCGTCCGCGTCCTGCGCAACCGCACGAACCGAGGCTTCGCCGCCGCCTGCAACCAGGGCGTGCGGGCCGCCAACGCGCCCCTGGTGGCCCTGCTGAACAACGATGCGCGCGTGCATCCTGAGTGGGCGCGCGCGCTAGTGGACGCACTCATGGAGTACCCTGGGGCGGCCGCGGCGGGCGCGCGCATCCTGGACTGGGCAGGGGCGCGCATCGACTTCGCTGGCGGGCTGCTCAACTTCTACGGCCATGCGTTCCAGCGCCTGTACGGCGCGCCCGCCGATGCCGATCCAGACCTCAGCGTGCGGGCGACGCTGTTCGCCTGTGGCGGGGCGATGGCGGTGCGCCGCGAGGCGTTCCTGGCCGCGGGCGGCTTCGACGAGGCATACTTCGCCTTCTTCGAGGATGTCGACCTCGGCTGGCGGCTGTGGGTGCTCGGCCACGCCGTGCTGTACGTGCCGCGCGCCGTCGCCTACCACAAGGGTCACGCCACCGCCTCGCGCGTGCCCGCTCACCAGCTCCGCGTCCTGTACGAGCGCAACGCGCTGTACACGATCCTCAAGAATTACGAGAGCGGCACGCTGGAGCGAGTGCTGCCGGCGGCGCTGCTCCTGGCCGCGCAGCGCGGGCTGATGAGCGGCCGGATTGCCACCGCGCCGTGGGTGATCGGGCGCCCGGACGGGGGAGCGGAGACGACGGTCTCGCGGCTTGCCCTCAGCTACTTCGTGGCGCTGGGCGAGCTGGGGCTGAAGCTGCCGGCCGTCTGGCAGCGGCGCGCGGCGATCCAGCAGGCGCGGGGCCGGCCGGACGCCGCGATCCTACCGCTGTTCGGCGAGCCGTTCATGCCCAACCACGTCGAGCCATTGTACCTGGCGACACAGGAGCGCCTGGTGCGGACGTTCGGGCTCGATGCGTTGTTCACCACGGCGCCGGTGCCGTCGCTCGACGCGCTCGGCGTGCGGCGGGAGGGCGTCCCTCCGCCGTTGCTCGCCCGCGAGAGGAGAGAGGCGTTGCCAGCCCGCCGCCGCTCGGGCGAGCACGCCGAGAAGCGCGACACCAGCTTCCGCGCGCGCCCGACCGCCCTTGGGACGCCCGCCCCTTCCTCCCTGCGCCGAAGCGACGAGGAGGCCGCGGCCCTCGGGCCGCTCCCCGCGCCCGTGATGGGGACCGCCCGGAGCCGGGCGCAGGCCGCCCCCGTGCTACTCGTCGCGGGCGACCCGGTGGGCGCGCACATGGCGGGGCCGGGCGTGCGCGCCTGGGAGCTGGCGCGGGCGCTCGCGCGCCAGGGCCTCCCCGTGGTGCTCGCCGTGCCTAACGCCGACCCGCCCGCCACGGGGGACTGCACCGTGGTGAGCTACGCGGAGCGGCCCGAGCGGCTGCTGCCCCTGGCCCGCCGCGCGGGCGCCCTTGTGGTCCAGGGCTTCCTTCTCCAGAAGGCGCCAGCGTTGGCCACCCTGGGCAAGCCGCTCGTCGTAGATCTGTACGATCCGTTCATCCTGGAGAACCTGCACCTGTTCGCGAACGACCGGCCGGCGCTGCGCGAGGCGCTGCACCGCGAGCACCTCGGCGTGCTGAACGCTCAGCTCCAGGCCGGCGACTTCTTCTTGTGTGCCAGCGAGCGGCAGCGCGACTTCTGGCTCGGTATGCTGGCCGCCAATAACCGGCTGAACCCGCGCACCTACGACGCCGACCCCACGCTGCGGCGCTTGATCGATGTGGTCCCGTTCGGGCTGCCCGCCGACCCGCCCCGGGCCGAGCGGCCCGTGTTGAAGGGCGTGCTGCCGGGGATCGCTGCCACCGACCGCGTGCTGCTGTGGGGCGGCGGGCTGTGGGAGTGGTTCGACCCGCTGACCGTGCTGGACGCGATGGAACGGATCGCGGCAGAGCGCCCGGACGTGCGCCTGGTGTTCCTCGGCACGCGCCACCCCAACCCGGCGCTGCCCGTGGGAGCGATGGCCGAGCGCACCCGAGCGCGTGCCGCAGCGCTGGGCCTCCTCGACCGCAGCGTGTTCTTCCTCGACTGGGTGCCCTATGCCGAGCGTGGAGCCTACCTGCTGGAGGCGGACCTCGGCGTGAGCCTGCACCGGGCGGGCATCGAGACCCACTTCGCCTTCCGCAGCCGGCTGCTGGACTGCTTCTGGGCGGGGCTGCCGCTGCTGTGCACGCATGGGGACACGCTCGCCGACATGGTAGCCGCGGAGGGGCTGGGGCGCGTGGTGCCGCCCGGTGACGCCGCGGCCGTCGCCACGGCGGTGCTCGAGCTGCTGGCCGAGCCCGACCTGCGCGCGCGGCTCGCCTCGCGCTTCGCGGCCGTGGCCGCCGCGCACACGTGGGATCGCGCCGTGGCACCCCTGGCCGCCTACCTCCAGGCACCGCGCCGCGCCCCGGACCGCGCGCCCACGACGCCTGGAGCGGCCCCCCCC
>JADGHJ010000266.1 GCA_019686175.1 Chloroflexota bacterium
GCGCTATCACACCCCTGGGGATGGGCCGGGAGGGCCTCTGGGAGGGGGTCCGCCAAGGACAGCCGGCCGCGCGGCGCATCACGCGCTTCGATCCCAGCGCGTTCCGCTCCCAGGTCGCGGCCGAGATCGACGGCTTCGAGCCCACCGACTACATGGAAGCGCGGACGGCGCGCCGCCTCGATCGTTTCTCCCACCTCGCGATCGCCGCCAGCCGGCAAGCCCTGGCCGATGCGGGGCTCGACGGGACTGATCTGGCGGGGGTCGGAACGGCTATCTATCTCGGCAGCGCCCTGGGCGGGATCGGCTTTGCGGAGGCGCAGCACCAGCGATTCTTGGCGAGCGGCATTCAAACGGTCGAGCCGTCCCTGGCCCTGGCCGTCTTCGGAGGTGCGGGTGCGAGCAACGTGGCGATCGAAGTCGGCTGGTGCGGGCCAACCATTGGCAATGCCAATTCCTGCGCCTCGGGGCTGATCGCGATCGGCGAGGCGTTCCGCTTGATCCGGGCGGGCAGCGCCGAAGTGGCGCTGGCAGGTGGGGTGGAGGCACCACTGGCGCCGCTCACCTTCGGTGCCTTCGACCGCATCCGGGCGCTGACCAACCGCAACCACCCGGCCCCGGCTGCCTGCCGCCCTTTCGACCGGGCCCGCGCCGGCTTCTTGATGGCGGAGGGGGCCGGCATGCTGGTCCTGGAGGAGCTAGGCCACGCACTGGCGCGGGGCGTGCACCCCTACGCCGAGGTGCTCGGCTACGGCACTACCAACGATGCGTTTCACATGACGGCGCCCCTGCCCACCGGCCAGCAAGCGGCCCGGGCCATGGCCCTCGCGCTGCAGGAAGCGGGGCTCTCACCCGGCGCGATCGACTACGTCAACGCGCACGCCACGGGCACGCCCCTGGGTGATGCGGCCGAGGCATTGGCTATCCGCCTCGCTCTCGGCGACCACGCGGCCCAGGTACCCGTCAGCAGCACCAAGGGGCTACACGGCCACGCCCTGGGCGCGAGTCCCGCGATCGAAGTGGCGATCACGGTGCTGGCGCTGGAGCGCGGCTGGCTGCCGCCGACCGCTAACCTCGTCGATCCCGACCCCGCTTGTCAGGTCCGACACGTCGAGCCCGGGGGCGAGGAGCGGCGCATCCACTATGCGGTCAAGAACGCCTTCGGCTTTGGAGGCATCAACGCCAGCCTAGTGCTACGGCGGTGGCAGGCCGAGCGGGGGCAGGGCCAATGAGCGCGAAGGCGGCACGGCGCACCGGGGCCAACCCGCTTCTGGCTTATGTCGAGCTACTGCACTTGCCCCCGGTCGCCATGGTGTTGCTCGGCACAGCCGGGTGCATGGTGATCGCTGCTGGCGGCTGGCCGCCGCTGGACCGGCTCGCGCTGGTCCTGAGTGCCGTGCTGCTCACACAGCTCGCGATCTCGGTTCACAACGACTACTGCGATCGCCTCCTGGATGCCCAGACCAAGCCGTGGCGCGCGCTGCCGCGCGGCCTGCTGACGCCCCGCGCGGCGCTGGCCTGGACGGCCACCTTGACGGCGCTCGGCTTGCTCGCGGCGGCGCCGCTGGGGCCCGAGGTCGTCGCCCTGGTAGCGTTCGGCCCCGCGGCGGGCTTCGTCTACAACGCCGCTCTCAAGCGCACGGCCTGGAGCTGGCTCCCGTTCTGGGTCGCGCTGCCCACCATCCCGTTGGTCGCCTTCGCCGCCGAGGGCCGCGCGGCGCCCCAGCTGGGGTTGATCTACCTGATCGCCGGGCCTTTGGTCATCAGCGTCCATCTCGCCGACACCCTGTCGGACATCGACAGCGACCAGGCCTGGGGCGTGCGCGGCTTCGCGCATCGGCTCGGCGCGCGCGGCGCCCGTTGGGTCTGCTGGGCGGCCATGGCGAGCGCGCAGGCGCTGGCCTGGCTCCTGTGGCCATCGGGGACCGGACCGAACGCGGGGCTTGCCCTCTCCTGCCTGGCCCTGCTCTCCGCGGTCGCTTTCGACCGCTGGCGCATTCGGGGCGGCCACTGGCTGGCGATCATGGCCAGCGCGGTCACGCTGGCCGTGGGCTGGTTGAGCGGCGCTGGGAGTAGATGAGACGCTGCGCGCTCCTCCGCACCTATGAGAGCCTCGGGATCGGCGTCGTCGCCTCGACGTGGCCCTGTAGCTCGGCGCGCGTGCGCCAGGCCGGCCGCATCTCCTGACGGGCGACGAGCGCCAGCTGGTCCCCGAGGTGCGGCGAGTCGGGCTGCGTGGCGTTGCCGTAGGCGAGCAGCACCCGGGCGGTGGCGCGTGCCGGACCGAACTCGACTTCCGCCACGAAGGTCTCGCCGGCGATCGAGGGGAAGCGCCCGTCCGGGGCGGGTGTGTAGGCCACTTGACCGCCCAGGATAGCACCGTAGTGGATGACGTGGACCGTACCCAGTGGCTCGCCGCTGGCCCCATTGCCCGGCAGGTCGATGTCCGTGCCTTCGCGCCGCAGCCGATTCAGCGCGCCCCACGGTACATCCAGCGTGCCGGCGAGGCCCTGCAACGTGGAGGCCGCTCGCTCTAGCTGCTCCACGGCCTGCTCCGGGTTCGCAAGCCCATCGGGCGTGGCGAACGGGTCCGCGGGATTCCAGGGAATGGCGAATACATTAGGCGTGAGCACGTCGCCGGGGAACATGCTCATCGCCCAGAGCGCGAACACAACCCCTCCACGGCTGTCGCTGTCTGCCGTTCGGTCCCACGCGGCGAGGGCGTCGGCTGCCTCGCGCGCCAGCCCACGGCCGGAAGCGCGCGCCGCGGCGAGGAGGTCATCCAGGACGCGGTCGGCCAACAGCAGGCGGTTGGAGTGGCGGGCGGCTGACAGGGCGTCCAGCGAGAAGGGCGTGTCCGAGCGCAGCAGCGCGATCGCGCGCTGCTCGCGGAAGGACAAGAAGCGAGGAGCCAGGTAGGGTGGATAGTCGTCGGGATCGAGCGGCGAGGGAACCGTAGTGTACCAGGGCGGGCTGTTGGCGTTCTGGACCCAGCCGCTCGGCGGGTCCACCACCTTCGGCAGCTCCTCGTAGGAGTGGACGGCGGTCCACAGCGTCGCCGCCGTATCGCCCGGCACGGGTTGGGTCCAGAACCAGAAGTCGCCGGAGGGGCGGACCGGCACGCGCCCGTTGAATAGACTCAGAATGTGCCCCTCGCGGTCGGCATACAGCACCATAAAGAGCGGGATTTGCAGGCGGCGGAGCGCGGCCTCGAACTCGTCGAGGCTCCGGGCGCGCGCCATATCCCACCACTGTTGCAGCGCCCCATGCTGCTGATCGATCAGGCCGACGACGCGAGCGGCCAAGAGGTGCCCATCCGGTGTCTCCGCCACTACGGGCCCGTGAACGGAGCGCTGCACGACAAGCGGCTCTTCGCGGAGGCTGCCGTCGGACTGCCGCACCCGGATGACCTGCTCCTCCGTCTCGAACGGGCGGACGGCGCCGTCGAAGAGATAGCCGCCGTCCGCCAGGATCAGCTCGTAGAGATCGAAGCCGTCGAGCGTATTGACGGTGTGCGTCCAGCCCAGGTAGTCGTTGAATGCGATCACGGGCACCGGCATGCCGGCCAGCGTGGTGCCGTAGACGTCGAGATCGTCCGCGGTGGCCACGAGCTGGGCTTCGAAGTGCGTGGCGAGATCCGCGTCCCAGGGCAAGTGGGGGTTGGCGAGCAGTAGGCTCCGACCGTTGGCCGAGCGGGCAGGAGCGATGGCCCAGCCGTTCGAGCCGGCGCCCGGTCGGTCGGTGCGGGGCAGTCCCTCGAAGTCCACCAGCGGTGGCTGGTGGCCAGCGGCGAGGAACGTGAACAGGACGCGGTGGGTATGGGCGATGAGATCCGCGCCGTCGATCGGCAGCACGCGCGCCAGCTCGGGGTCGAGGGAGTAAGGGTGCTCGCGGGCGTAGGCGTTGACGCCGGCTGCGAAGGCGTCGAGATAGCGTCGGAACTCCGGCGTTTGGGCTGCGTAGCCGTCGCGCCCAGCCCGGGGGATGCCCATCTGCCGCATCAGCCGATCGGAGGCCAGGTATTGTTCGCCCCAGTATTCCGCGGCTTGTCCCCGCGCCAGGCCGTATAGCCGCAACAGCCGGTTGCCGTGGTTGTGCATCTGCGCCCAGCCATAGCCGTACGCCACTTCTGGCAGGGTGGTCGCGAAGATGTGCGGCACGCCCCAAGTGTCCCACAGGATCTCTGCGGGCGGCGAGGGCGAGTCTGAGGCGCACGCCGGCCCTGCCAGCGCCTCTCGGCTGGCGACGAGGCTCGGGAGCAGAGCCACGAGTAGCCCGGCCACGATGGACAACTGTGCCGCGCCCTGGAGTCTCATTCGGTCTCCCTGGTCCATATTCCAGACGCGGCCCGCCGCGCCTCGGTTGCGCCCCGGGGCAAGATGCGTTCCAGCATCATCTCATTCCGGAGCGGCAGCGAGGGTGCCGTCGCCCCGTGAGCGCGCGGAGGGCAGCAGTGGGCGGGGCCAAGTACAGGTTGGCGCGGGATCGCTGGCGCCGAACCTGTACCCAACCCGAGACTGCGGCCCGATCAGTCGGGCGGAGAGGGCGTCAGGGGCGGCTGCGGGCGGCGCTCGCCGGGTGGCTCCTGGTCCGGACGGATCTCGTCATCGCGGCCGCGGTTCGCTACCTCGCCGCCCGGCGCCGGTTGCGGCGTGCCGGGCGCGCTGCCGACGGCGCCCTGGGCCGGGGCCCGGGCGCCGGGGCCGGGCGCCCGCGGGGGGCGGGGGGGGGGGTGGGGGGTGGGGGGGGCGGGGGCGCGGGCGCCGGGGCGGGGGCCCGGGGCGCCGGTACCGGGCTCACGCTCATCGTGCAGGATCCCACCCCCCTGCCCCGGCGCTGTCTCGCCGAGCGGGTGACGTGGGCGGAAGGGACCTGGCCCGGCCAGCGGCGGCTGAGGCACCGCCACGCCCGGCGGCGCCGCGGCTGAGCTTGGAGCTGGGCTGCGGATATTCGCCTCGCGGCCTTCCTCGCGGCCGGCGCGCTCGGCGGCGTTGGCATCGCCCCCTCGTCCGGCGAGCGCCTCAGGCGTCCGCGGGCGGTCATCGGCGGGATTGCCCTCGCCAACGCGCCCCGGGGTCATGCCGCCCATGGCGCCGGAGAGACCGCTCGTGGCCCGCTCGCCGCCGATCGCATCGCTACCGGCGCCGATATCGAGCCCGCTGCCGGCGCCGCCTGGCGAGGTGGTGGTCCCCCCGGTATTCATGGGACCTTGGCCCGCGATGGCGGCGCTGCCCCCGCTCACGCCAGTGCCGGCCAAGCCCGAGGCCTTGGTGGTGGTGCCGCCGCTCATCCCGATGCTGCCCTGCGAGGGGCCCTGCGTAGTCCCGGGATCACCGCTGCCGATCGCTTCGCCGCCAGCGCCAGGGGCGCCAGGCCGTCCGCCCGGGACGGTAGTGGAGGGACTGGTCATGCCGGGGCTGCTGGTCGCGACTCCGTAGGCAGGGGTCGCGGGGCTTCGCGTGGTGTCCTCGTCGGGCCCCAGCCGGCCGGTAGGGTCCGGCCGCGCGACGCCCCGGCCCCGCGTCGCGTTGTAGGTGTCGTCGGGGGTCAGGTCGAAGCGCTCATCCTCGGGCCGGGCCGTGGCAGGGGG
>JADGHJ010000030.1 GCA_019686175.1 Chloroflexota bacterium
CGGGCAGGCCGCCCTACTTCGGATGCGCGAGGGTGGAATGTGGCAGTAGTGAGCGCGGGACGGCGGCTGCGCTGGTATGGGGCGGTGGGGCTCGCCCTGCTGCTGGGGATCTCGGCGGCCATTCTGTTCGTGGCGCCGGGGCGGCGCGACGCACCGGCCGCCGAGCTGGCGGCGACGCCCGGGCCTGCCGGCCCGCAGACCGCAGAGGAGTGGCTGGCGGCCGGGGTGGACCTGCTCAACGATGGGCAGTGGGAGCCAGCGGCGCAGGCGTTGGCGGAAGCACGTCGGCTCCAGCCGGACCTCCTGCCTGCCTACGTGCACGGCGCCGAGGCGCTGGTGTTCTGGCACCACTACGACGAGGCGCGTGCACTGGCCGAGGAGGCGGTGGCCCTGGCCCCACGCAGCAGTGCCGCCCGGGCGGCCCTCGCCTTGGCGGCGAGCTGGTCGGGCGATTCCGAGCGGGCCCTGCGCGAGGCGCAGCGCGCCGTGGACTACGACCCGCAGAATCCCCGCGCCCACGCTTACGTGGCCGAGGCCCAGGCCGACCAGTACCGGCTCGCCGACGCCCAGGCGGCGATCGACCGCGCGCTGGCACTCGACGCCGAGGATCCCGAGGTCGTGCGCGTGAGCGGCTACCTCCTCGAGACGCGCCAGGAATATGCCGCGGCCGCCGAGGAGTATGCCCGCGGGATCGATATCCGGCCGTACTGGACCCACCTGCACATCGCGCTCGGCCACGTGCTGCGCGTGCTGAAGCAGTACGCGGATGCCGAGGCGGTGTTCCTGTACGCGGCGCAGATCGAGCCGACCAATCCGCGCGGGGTGGCCGGCGTCGGCATGGTATACTTCGACCAGGAGAATTACCGTGCTGCGATCGAGCGCTTCCAGGAAGCGATCGAGATCGACCCGTCGTACGCGACGGGTTATGGCCAACTTGGGGTGATCTACTACCAGCGCCGCGACTACGCCCGCGCCCAACCGATGCTGGAGCGGGCGGTCCAGCTCGAGCGCAACCCGGCGCGACTCGCCTCCTACCGCCACGCGTTGGGCTGGATCTACTTCCACGCCAAGCAGACCGATGCGGCGCGCGAGCAGTTCACCAAGGCGCTCGAGCTGAGCCCGAACCTCCAAGGCGCTCGTGACGGGCTCGCGCTCCTAGCTCGCCGGTAGCTCCCAGCCCATCTGTCACTTTTTTGGAGTCCATCCGTTTATTATTCCGGGACAGGGACGCATGACCGACTCGTCCGTGTTCCGGCGCGGGCGCAAGCGCGCGCCCGCGTGGCCGCCAACCTGCACACGGACGAGGGGTCCGTTGGACCATGATGACAGCTCAGCAACCTGGCGAACGTACCTATCCGTCCGCGATCACCGATCTCGTGCAAGAGATCGATCGGTTGCCCCCCGCGGAGCGCACGCGCTTCGACCGCCTGTTCCACGTCACCGAGGCCATCGGCGTGCTCGTCGCGCCGGAGGAGATGCACCGCTGGATCGAGAACTTCTTCGGGTCCGTCTCGGTGGTGGAGCACCAGAAGATCGTCAAGACCACCAACCTCGTCACCTTCGAGGGCACGCTGTTCAACGCGCTCCGCGCCTCTCGCCCGATGGAGATGGCACCTCCCGAGGCCCTCTCCGACATTATCAACAGCAGTCGCGGCGACCCCTTCTGCCGGGCGGAGGAGGGTACGCCCGAGGATATCTTCGGGCGCGTGCGCGGGCGCTACTCACTCACCAGCAGCAACATCGCCAAGTACGATGCCTTCCACGGCGTGGTCATCTACCATGACCACGACCCGCTGGCGTTCACCCGCGAGCACATCGCCGACTACCTCTCCGTGGGCCTGCGCTGGGGCTACAAGGTGCTCGAGGCGGACCCTGAGGCGCGCTACTACTTCTTCATGTGGAACTGCCTGTGGAAGAGCGGCGCGTCGATCCTCCACGGCCACGCGCAGATCGCTTGCACCCGCGGCCTGCACTACGCCAAGATCGAGCATCTGCGGCGCGCGGCCCTGCAGTACCGCGAGCAGTACGGCGTCAACTTCTTCGACGACCTGTTCGCCGCGCACGCCGCGGTCGGCCTGGCGCTCGAGGCGCGGGGAGTGCGGCTACTAGCCTCGTTGACGCCCATCAAGGAGAAGGAAGTCTGGCTCATCGGCTCCGCAGTCGACAACACGCTGGCTGATGCGCTGTATCGGGTGCTGGACTGCTACGCGCATCACCTCGGCGTGCACAGCTTCAACGTGGTCTTGTACGTCCCGCCACTGGCGCCGGCCCCCGAGGACTGGAGCGGCTTTCCCGTGATCGCCCGCGTGGTGGACCGCGGGCCGCTCCAGAACAAGACCTCCGACTTCGGTGCCATGGAGCTGTACGCCAGCAGCGTGGTGGCCAGCGACCCCTTCAAACTGATGACGTACCTCCGGCCGGCCTTCACGAGCTAGCAGTCTACCCCTACGGCGCGAGCTGCAGCCGGTAGAGCTGCAATGCGAACTCCACCGGGTGGGCCTCGCGGGGCAAGCGATCGACGGGTCGCTCTAGCTGCGGCACTGCAAACACGTACTGGCCCGCCGGCACGAGGCGGAGGCCGGGCGGCGTGGGGAAACGGGTACCCTGGGGCACGATCCAGTAGACCGTGCGTCCGTCAGCCAGCCAGCGCCGCACCACCGCGACGACACCCGTCTCGAGGTCCCGTGTCGGCAGGACAAAGCTGCCGCGCTCGCCGAGATACTGTAGCGGTAGTGCCAGTCGCAGCCCGGCGGGGGTCCAGGGAAACAGCACGATCGCTTCCGCGGGGACGGCAGCGGCGAGCGCGCGTACCTGTCCCACGGCCCCCGCGTGCTCCCGGTAGGCGATCATCGGCGCCGTGGCGCCCCACTCACCGCCGGCGACCGCCGCCGCGAGCCCGGCGGCGAGCAGCCGCGGTCCCACCCGCCGGCCCCACTGGCCGTGCCACGCCCAGCAACCGAGCCGCACGGCGCCGTACCCGGCTAGCACCAGGAGCCCCGGCAGCACCACCGGCAGGTAGCGGCGCACCGCCCACGGCTGGTCGGCGGAGACCAGCGGGTTGGGCAGATAGAACGCTAGCGAGAGGGCGAGCAAGGCCAAGAGGAGCCCTGCTCGCCGCCACCAGCCCGCGACGACGAGAGCGGCTGCGCCCACCAGCGCCAGCAGCAGTCCCAGCGGCGAGAGGTACCAGCCGAGGCGCACCAGACTCTCGCGCGCCGCCCGCTCCAGTTCGGCCGCCTCGCCGCTCAAGGGTGGCGCTGGTAGCATCGGCCGCACCACGTAGGCGAACACCGCGGCTATCGTCACGGCCGCAACCAGCGCGGCGGGCGCCCAGCGGCGCACGCCCGGGCGGTGCCAGTTCACGGCGCAGATCCACGCCACGGCGGCCAGCAGCAGGGCAGCGACCACCCCGCCGGCCGCCACCGCGAGCGTGGCGCGACTGAACGTCATGCTGGTGTACCCCGGCGCGAGCGCGATCGCGTGCCAGGTCGTCTGGGCCACACCGAGCAGCAGCAGGCCGAGCGCGGGCAGGGCGAAACTACGCCGCGACGGCACACGTGCTTCCCAGGCGAGATAGCCGAGCAGCAGCGGCAGCAGCAGCACGCTGTCGATCCGCGCCAGCAGCAAGCCGGCCCAGGCCGCGCCGGTGAGGACGCCGGCCGAGCACTGCGCCTCCTTACGAGCGACCACCGCGCCGTACAGCCCGCTCCACAGAAGGAGCTGGGCGGCCGGCTCGGCCATGGTGTAGCGCGCGAACCATACTTGGCCCAGGTTAACGACCAACAAGGCCGCCGCTAGGAGCGCTGGCGTGACGCCGACCAGGCGACGCGCGACCGCGTACACCGTCAGCACCGCCAGAGTGGCCAGCAGCGGGTTGACCCACAGCCCGGCCTCCAGGCCTCCCAGGTCGACGGCGAAAGCGACCAGCACCGGGTACCAGGGGAAGAAGCCCGGCTCTACCGTGCCAGCGGTCAGGTCGCGCACGAAGAGCTGGCCGGGGAAGCGCAGCGGCCAGCCGTGCACGCTCTGGAACAGCCAGTAGTTGACGCTGACGTCGCCGAGGCTCGCGCCCAGGGCGGCCAGGGTAGGGTCGTGCTGCAGGATGCCCCCGGTGCGCGCGATGGCCACGCCGGTGGCGTAGTAGATCCCCGGGTCGCGGGCGCCCAGCACGTCCTCGCCCGGGTGGGCGAACAGCAGCACGGCGAGCGCCAGCAACGCCGCGAGCGCCGCCAACTCGCCCGTCGCCCCCCACCGGCCGTCTGGGAACCATCCACCCACGTGCCGCCGCGCGCGCTGCCAGCCCAATCGCGCTAGCACCAGCGCCACGGCGGCGGCGAGGAGCGGGCGCGCAGAGAAGCCGCCCAGCTGCGCAAGGAGCACGCCGACCCAGGCGACCGTTAGCAGCCCGAGCATGGTGCGCCGAAGCAGGACACCCGGCGCCCAGGCGGCCGGGCAGGGACGCGCGAGTGAGAGGTCGAGCGCGGCGCCGAGGAGGTACAGCAGAGGCAGGGCGCCGACTAGCAGCACGCCACCATCCGCCCGGCGCCGGAGGCGTGATCAGCGGTCCGCGGTGCTCTCCACGCGCTGGAGGACACGGCAGGCATCGAGCGCGGCCTCGACATCGAGCGCCTCGCGGTCTTGATGGATCGCGCGGATGATACCATCGGCGTCGAGGGTGAAGGTCGTGCGTCGGGCCATGTACCGCTGTTCGTCCCAGACGCCGTAGGCACGCGCCACCTCGTGCTTCCAGTCGGCCAGCACGGGCAGCGTGGTCCCGATGCGCTCCGCGAACGCCTTGGCAACGAAGGGGTTCTCCTGGATGACGCCGAGTACCTGCGTGTTCAGCTCGCCGTAGGCCGACTCACGGTCGGCGTAGTTGGTCAGCTCCTGCGTTCAGCCAGGACTGAAGGCCCAGACGTAGAAGGCGATCTGGACTGGACGGCCGCGGAACTGGCTGAGCGACACCTCCTGGCGGTTCTGGTCCTGCAGCGTGAAGTCGGGCGCGCGGTCGCCGACGTGAAGGACGCGGGGCTCGGCTTGGGCCGCAGCGCTGCCAACCGGCGAACTGTTCATCGCTGCGGGCGCGCTCTGGCAGGCGATCGCCAGCCAGGTGGCCAGCACCAGGCCAGGGGCGAGGAATGCGCGCTGCATAGTCCGCTCCTAGCTGGCGGTGAGCAGCGCCTGGACCTTGGTATCGAGGTCCGCCTGCGTCACCGCCCCCAGCTTCACATCACGAATGATCCCGTCGGCACCGATGAAGTAGGTCGTTGGGGCACTGGTCACGTTGTACCGCTTCACTTGCGCGCCGTCGGCGTCACGGGCGAAGGTGAGCGTGAAGCCGCCCTGCTCGACCCAGCGGCGGACCACCCCCTCCGGCTCTTCCATATTGATCGCGACGACTGCCAGCCCGCGCTCGCGGTAGCGCTCGTACACCTCCTGGATCACGGGCATCTCCTCGCGGCAGGGCGCGCACCAGGTCGCCCAGAAGTTGATCACCACCGGACGGCCCTTGAAGTCCGCCAGCCGCACGGTGCTGCCGTCGAGTCCCGGCAACGCGAACTCGGGCGCCGGCCCCCCCAACCGCGCCACCGTGGCCGCCGGGGCGCAAGCCGCACTCAGGAGCAGGGCGCTCCCGAGCAGTAGCAAGGCGCCAACGGATCGCCAGCAGCCCAGAGCCCGCGTCGGTCGCAATCGCCGCATACCGTTTCACTCGCTACTAGAAGACGAAGCCCCAGTTGAAATACTGCGGCAGTCGCAAGAACAGGCCTGTGAGCATCAGCACGCCGACCCCCATCAGGAACAGGCCGCTCACCAGCTCGATCACCCCGAAATAGCGGCTGAACTGCTTGAGCAGTAACGTGGCAGAGCCGAACGCCACGGCAGTGAGCAGGAACGGCACCCCCAGCCCCAGCGAGTAGGCTGTGAGCAGCACCGCGCCCTGGGCCATGGTGTCCGTGAAGGTCGCCAGCCCGATGATGCCCGACAGGATCGGGCCGATGCAGGGGGTCCAGCCCGCCGCGAACACCACGCCCACCAGGAAGGAGAGCGGCAGCGATGGCGCGCCGCGACGGTGCAGCTCCCAGCGCTTCTGACGGTATAGCAGGGGGATGCGGAGGAGGCCGGCGACGTGCAGGCCCATGAGGATCAGCGCGATCCCGCCCACTTGCCGCAACACCTGCACGAAGCCCGGGAACACGACCAGGTCCACGAGGCGGATCACGGTCCACAGCAGGACGAATACCGTCGTGAAGCCGAGCACGAAGGCCAGGGCATGGCTGACCGTCGTCGTGCGCCGCACGCTGGGCGCACCCGGGCTCAGCGACGCGCCCGCGAGGTGACCGATGTACGCGGGCACGAGCGGCAAGACGCAGGGCGATAAAAAGGACAACACCCCCGCGCCGAAGGCGACGACCGCACTGAGTAGCGACAGCCCGGTGATCTCCACGGGTCTCCGCGTGCGACCTCCCGGCCTAGTGTAGCAGGCCCTGACGACGCGCCCCAGCGATTCTCGCGGGCGGCCTGGACCATCGATATATCCGGTGCGGGGTTACACGACCTGGACGTTGGCCGGGCCGAGCAGCCGCCGCAGCGCCTGCTCGACAGCCGGCGTGCAGGCGACTCGCGCCTCGGGGACCAGGAGGCGGTACTCCACCTCCCCGTGGACCAGCAGCAGCTCGTAGGTGTCTGGCCCCGGCTGACCGCTGAGCAGCGCGTGCAGCGAGCGCAGCCGCCCCAGATCGGCATCGTCGTCGCCCTCGCGTACGAAGCGCAGGCGCAGGTGGCGCGCAGGCGGGGAGGGCGGAACGTTCTCCTCGGGCTCGGTCAGCGACGGCTCCTCCTGCAGGTCGGCGTCGGTGGCCGTCGCCCACGCGGGCAGGGCCGGCGGCGTGGCAGGAGCTGGCGCGTCGGCCTCGAGCGAGTCCGCAGGCGGCTCGCTACCGGGCGGAGGCGGCGTCCACTCCTCCGCCGCCTCGCAGATGACCTGGCGTGCTTGCCGGTCGTCGCGCCCAGCCCGGCTGGTGTCGAGCCGCCCCTCGACAATGACGATCGCATCGTCCCGCCAGATATCGGCAGTGCGTTCCAAGGTCCGCGGGAACACGATCACCTCGATCGCGCCATGCAGGTCCTCGAGCTGGGCGACAACCATCGTCTCGCGCTTCTTGGTGAGGATGCGACGCACGCCGCTGAGCACCCCCGCCAGCACGACTTTTTCCGGCGCGCCCTCCTCCATCAGGCTCGCGGTAGTCGCCGTGACCCGCGGCCGCAGCCAGCGCGCGGCCTCCTGGAACGGGTGGTCCGACAGATACAGGCCCAGCGCTTCCTTCTCCCAGGCGAGCCGCTCGCGCGGGCTGACGGGCGGCACCGGCGGCAGCGGGGTGGCGACGACTGCGGCCGACTGGTCGTGGTCGTCCGCGTCCCCAAGCAGCGCGAACAGCGAGGCCTGCCCGCGGGCCTCGGCGCGCTGCGCGGCCTGCGCGTTGGCCAGGCAGGCGTCCAACGCGGCCAGCAGCCGCTCGCGCGGCCCGAAGGCGTCCAGCGCTCCGGCCTTGACCAGGCTCTCGATGACGCGCTTGTTCAGCGCCCGGAGGTCCACGCGGTGGCAGAAGTCGTCCAACGACCGGAACAGACCGCCGCGCTCACGCTCGGCCAGGATGGCGTCGACCGCGCCCTCCCCGACGTTCTTGATGGCACCGAGCCCGAAGCGGATGGCGCGGCGCGGCTCACCGTCGTGCTCGGTGCCCTCCACCCGCTCGACGGTGAAGTGCTTCTGGCTGCGCTGCACGTCGGGCGGCAGCACCTGGATCCCCAGCCGCCGACACTCGCCCACCGCGGCGAGCACTTTGTCCGTGTCGTCGCCCTGGCACGACAGCACCGCCGCCATGTACTCCACGGGGTAGTTCGCCTTGAGGTAGGCCGTCTGGTAGGCCACGTAGGCGTAGCAGACGGCGTGCGAGTTGGCCGAGACGAGCCCGTTGGCCAGCAGGTAGTTGTGGTAGGGCGCGGCCATGGTGAGGTTATAGGTGGGCTGCTCGCCCAGCGGGACCATCGCCGTGATCGTGTCGGCAACGAGCGCCGTGGGCGGCCGATAGGCTGCCGGCGCGGCGACCTCGAGCGCCCCGCCCGCCACGGGAGGCAGCACGGCGACGCGAGCGGCTCGCGCCCGGCCCCGGGTGGCTCGCGGCGGGGCCGCGGCCGGGGCGTTGCTACCTACTAGCAGCGTGCCCCCGACGCCGATCTCCCGCAGCGGGCGGAAGCCCTGCGGGGTGTAGAACTTATGGTCCAGCGTACACACGACCTGCCGGCCGCCAGCCGTCTCCACCCGCACGGTGGGCTTGGTGCCGGTCGGGAAGGCCTCGACCACGCGGTTGGGCATGAGCCGCCCCTGCTCATCGACGCTGAGCAGCCACGTGCCCGGCGGCACGCTGTCCACGCGATGGCGGCGCCCCTGGAGATCGACCAGCTCGGTGTCCCCGGCCAGGCACTTGTTGAACGCATAGCCAGCGAACGGCTCGATGTACTCCCAGATCTGGTTGGCCACGCGCTCATCGACGCCGTTGGCCCGCGCGCCGGCCAGGAAGTGGTCGCGCTGCTGTCGCATCTCCTCGGGGATCTTCTTACCCATGGCGCGCCGCAGGATGTCGGCCTGGCCGAGGCTGAAGCCGGCGATGGCGCGTACGATCTGGAGCACCTGGTCCTGGTAGACGATGACGCCGTAGGTCTCCTTGAGGATCGGCTCCAGGGCGGGATGCAGGTACTGGGGCTCGACGCGCCCCTCCTTGCCGGCGATGAACGTTGGGATGTGAGCCATGGGCCCCGGGCGGTACAGCGCCACCATGGCGGCCAGGTGCCGGATGGTCGTGGGCTTCAGTTCGCGGATGTAGCGGCGCATGGCCTGCGACTCGAGCTGGAACACGCCCGTGGTGTCGCCCTCGGAGAGCATGCGGAAGGTGCGCGGGTCGTCCTCGGGGAGATTGTTGAGGTCGATGTCGATGCCGCGGCTCTCCTTGATGAAGCGGACCGCGCTCTCCAGAATGGTGAGGTTGGCCAGCCCCAGAAAGTCCATCTTGAGCAGGCCGATCTTCTCCAGCGACTTCTGATCGTACTGGGTCATGATGAAGTCGCCTTTGGCGACCTTCTGGAGCGGGGTGTTGAGCACCAGCGGTTCGCCGGAGACTACTACGCCGGCGGCGTGGGTGGAGGCGTGGCGGATGGTGCCCTCCACCGAGCGCGCGGTGTCGATCAGGCGCCGCAGCCGGGGCTCGCTGTCGTAGAGCTGGCGCAGCTCGGCGTTGTCCTGCAGTGCGCGCTCGATGGTGATCCCGATGGGCACCGTGGGGATCAACTTCGCCACGCGGTCGACCTCGGCGAGTGGGTAGCCCAGCGCACGTCCGACGTCACGGATAGCGGCCCGCGCCAGGAGCCGACCGAAGGTGGCGATCTGGGCCACGTGGTCGCGGCCGTACGTCTCCACGACGTAGTTGATGACTTCGTCGCGCCGGTTGTCGGCGAAGTCCATGTCGATATCGGGCATCTGGATGCGCTCGGGGTTCAGGAAGCGCTCGAAAGTCAGCCCGTACTCCAGCGGGTCGATGGTACTGATGCCCAGGCAGTACAGCACGATGCTGCCCGCCGCCGAGCCGCGGGGGCCGCAGGGGATGCCACGCTCGCGGGCGTAGCGCACGAAGTCCCAGACGAACAGCATGTAGGTGGAGAAGCCAGTCTTCTCGATGACCCCCAGTTCGTACTCCAGGCGCTCCTCGGCGTCGGGGCGATTCGGGCCGTACAGCTCGCGCAGGCGCTGCCGGCAGATCCGGGTGAGAAAGGCGTGCGGGTGCTCGTTCTCGGGCACGAATTTCAGCTTGGGGAAGTCGAGGCGGTCGAACCGCAGCTCCAGATGACAGCGCTCGGCGATCGCCACGGTCGTGGCCAGCGCCTCGGGCAGCTCACGGAATAGCGCGGCCATTTCCTGTGGGCTCTTGAGGTAGTGCTGGCCACCCTCCATGCGCATACGCTTGGGGTCGTCGTAGGTGCTGTTGGTCCCGATGCACAGCAGGATGTCGTGGGCATCGGCATCGTGGGGATGCACGTAGTGCAGGTCATTGGTGGCCACGAGGCCGAGGCCGAACTCGCGGCTGAGCTGGATCTTGGCACGGGTAATGGCGGGTTGGAAGGCCAGACCGTGGTCCTGGATCTCGAGGAAAAAGTTCTCGGGCCCGAACAAGTCGCGGTAGAACGCCGTGGCCCGGCGCGCCGCGTCGAGGTCGCCGTCGCGGATCGCGCGGCCGATCTCGCCGGAGGGGCAGCCGGAGGTCGCGATGAGGCCGCGGCAGTGCTGGGCGAGCAGCTCCTTGTCGACGCGCGGCTTGTAATAGAAGCCCTCGAGGTGTGCCTTGGTGACGAGCTGCAGCAGGTTGCGGTAGCCGTCGAGGTCCTGCGCCAGCAGGGTCATGTGGTAGCCCGACTTGTCCTCGAGGCCGGAGCGGTCGGTCATGCGGCGCGGCGCCACGTACGCCTCGACGCCGATGATAGGTTTGACCCCGGCCTTCTTGGCCTCGAGGTAGAACTCGATGGCGCCGTACATCGCGCCATGGTCGGTGAGGGCGATGGCGTCCATCCCGAGGGCCCGTGTCTGCTTGACGAGGTCCTTGACCCGACTGAGCCCGTCGAGCATGGAGTACTCGCTGTGGACATGCAGGTGCGTGAAGCGCGGACCCGCCTGGGTTGTAGCCATCGCGAACCACTCCGAGGCGTCAGCAATACACGGCCCGGCGCCGCCACGCCGGGCCGGGAGCCCTCCCCCGCAACCGGTGCCCGTAACCGGGAGCACGGCCGCAAGATGTTGTGGTCGGGTGCCCCGGGGCCCATAGTAGCGAGCGCGACAGGGCGGCGCGAAGGGGCCGGGCGAGGACACGTGGTCACGAAAGCCGAACGGCTACAAGCGCGCGAGGGACCGCGCGCGACCAGGGAAAACCCGTGCTATAATGCGGCCGCTGGAAAGCAGCCGGCGCCGCGCTCAGCAGCCGAGTCCAGGTCGCACTTGCCGGCGATGGCAGCCTCAGCGGCTCCCGTGCGTCCGCCTTTCCCAGCGCTAACGACGATCGGCGCCTCAGGCGGCCGCCGATCGGGCTCCATGGAGGAGAGCGTCGTGGCCTTCAGCGACAAGATCTTGACCTGTCGGGAGTGCGGCACCACTTTCGCGTTTACCGCTGGGGAGCAGGAGTTCTTCGCCCAGAAGGGCTTCACCAACGAGCCGAGCCGCTGTCCGCCCTGTCGCGCTGCGCGGCGGGCCGCGCTAGCCGGCGGGCGCGGCGACACCTACGGCGCGTTCGGCGACCCACTGAGCGAGCCACGACGCGCCCCACGCGAGATGCACGAGACGGTCTGCGCGGCGTGCGGCGGGATCGCGCGCGTGCCGTTCCTGCCCCGCGGCGACCGGCCCGTGTACTGTTCGAGCTGCTTCGAGCGCGAGCGGACCTATCGCTGACTGGCGTCCGCTGGCACCGCCCCCCTGCGGCGCGCTATCCTTTCCCGACTTGAGGACCGGCGGCCAGCCGCCCAGCCCGCCGGCGCGGGGTCGCCGGCTACGAGCGGGCCATAGAGCAGGCGCTGGCGGCGCGATCGCGCCGCCGGTGCGGTCGTAGCTGCGAGGGAGGGGGACATGCGAGTCCAGGTGACAGCGGTCGTGTTGGGAGCAGTCGTCGCGGTGGCGTCGGCCGCGCCGGCAGCGGCGCAGTATCCACCGCCCTACGCCGCGCCGTACCCGCCCGCTCCCGGCTACGGGCCGGCGACCTCACCCATGGGGCCAGCCCAGCCCGCGGGCCCGCCGCAGCCAAGCTACGATCCGTACGCGGCGTACGCCGCCAACCCCTACGCCCCGGCCGGGGGTGACGGCAGTGCCTGGGCCCCCTACTACCCGTGGCCCGCCAACAACGCTCAGAGCGCGCCGCCCGGCGCCAGCAACGCGCAGGGCGTGCCACCCATCACCAACCAGCCGGGCCAGGCGCCCCCGGGCACCAGCATGGCCATGCCCGGCGCCAACGTCGGCGCCCAGATCGGCCCCGTCGGCTTCGCCAGCGCGACGGGGGCGCCCGGCACCGCACTGCCGCCCGCTCCGACTGCCGGCGGTGCCTATACAGATCAGGTCCGCGTGGTCGACACCGGCGACGGCGGGATCGGCCTCGACCCCACCCCGGTGCGCACCGTCGTCGACCACCCGGTCACCTGGACCAACCAATCGAGCGGCCTGGTGCAGCTCACGTCCGAGGACGGGAGCTCGTTCGACTCGGGACCGCTCGCCCCGGGTGACACATTCACCTTCACACCGACACTGATCGGCACGATCTACTACCGCGACAAGTTGCGGCCGTGGGTGCGCGGCGTGCTGGTGGCTATCCCAGAGCCGCCTGCTCGCCCGCAGCCTGCCCCGCAGGAAGGCCAGCAGGCACCCCAGCAAGGTGGCCAGGCGTCCACGCAGCAGGCGCAGCCCGCGCCGAACCAGCAGCCGCAGCAGGCGGCACCCCAGCAAGCCGCGCCGCAGCCGTCGAGCGCGCCCCAGGCGCAACCGGCGCCGCCGACGCCGTACTCGCCCCAGGGACAGTACCCCCCGCCCGGGCAATATCCGCCGCAGGCGCAGTATCCGCCGTATGGCCCCGCCTACGGGCCGCCGTACGGGCCCGCGCCGGGCGCCTACTACCCGCCGTCGCCGTACCAGCAGCCGCCGCCGTATCCTCAACCACAATACTGATGATCGGGAGCGTGGTGGGAGGGAGTCGCCGAGGGGGATCGCGACATGGAGATCGCCGACCTGAGCGTGCGGCGCTTCGCCGCCGATAAGCTGCAGAAGCTCAACCTGTTCGAGACCCCCCGTTTCTTCGCGGATATCTATTGCTTGGAGCCGGGCCAGGAGCAGCCGGCCCACACGCATGAGGGCGCGGACAAGGTGTACGCCGTGCTGGAGGGCCGCGCTCTCGTCCGGGTGGGCGACGAGGAGCGCGAGCTGCGGCCGCAGCAGGCGGCGCTGGCCCCCGACGGCGCAGCGCACGGGGTGCGCAATCCGGGGCCTGAGCGCCTGGTGCTGCTGGTGTTCATGGCGCCGGCGCCCGGCAAGTGATCAAGGCCTAGCACGCGGAAGGGGAGCGGCGCCGATGGTGGCGACGACCGATGACGTACACGCATTTCTCGCGGCCCTCACGCAGGAGCTGCAAGTGCCAGGGCGCTGCCAGGCGACCCACCCGGTGGTCGAGGACATCGTGGCCGGGCGACTGTCCCGCGAGCAGCTGCGGCGCTGGGTAGCACAGCAGTACCTGTTCAGCCGCACGGTGCCCCGTCTCGTCTGCCTCCGCTACGGCCAGGTGACCGACCCCGAGGTCCAGGCGCACTTGATGGAGGTGATCGCCGAGGAGCTGGCGGGCCAGCAGACGGGCACCGAGAGCCACGTGCGCCTGCACGCGCGGACGGCACTGGCGCTGGGCATGACGCTGGAAGAGCTCGAGGCGACCCCGCCCAATCCGGAGACTCGCGCACTCGTCTATTGGCAGGAACTGGTGATCCGCTCGCGGCCGTGGTTCATCGCCCTGGGCATGAAGTACGGCGACGAAGGGCAGTTTGCCGCGGCGGCGGCCCGCCTGGCGCCGGCGTTGCAGCAGCACTACGGGCTGAGCGCCGATGACGTGTTGTTCTACTCGGCCCACGTCGAGGCCGATGCCGAGCACGGCCGCTTCTACGCCGACATTATCCGCAAATACGTCGCCACGCCCGCCCTCCGCGCCGAGCTACGCGAGTGCGTGCTCACCGCCGCCGAGCTATGGTGGGACATGTGGTACGCGGGCGCGTACCGCGAGCGCGCCCGCCCGGTGTGAGCGCGCGCTACAGGCCCAGGGCCATCGCCAGCAGGCCCGCGATCATCCCTACCGCCGCGCACAGCAAGCCGAGAGCGAGCAGCACACGGGTCGGGAACGTGCGGCCGAGCATCACCAGCGACGGCAGGCTGAGCGGCGCCAGCGTGAGCAGCAACGCGCCCGCCGGCCCGGCGCCCACCCCGTAAGCGAGCATGGTCTGGACGATCGGGATCTCGCCAGCGGTCGGGATGACAAACAGCGTGCCCGCGATCGCCATCCCAACGACGGCAGGCAGGTTATTGCCGATCTCGGTGCCCAGGGCCGGGAACAGGAACGCCCGCGCCGCGCCCAGCACGCCGACCAGGATGATGTACTCCGGCAGCAGCCAGGCCGCGAAGCGGACCAGCGACCCCAGCCAGCGGAGCGGCCAGGGCCGGGGGTCGTGTTCCGGCTCCAGCAGCACCGCGGACGCCGAGCTCTGCTGGGCCTCGCGCTCCGTGAGGCGTACGGCGAGCCACGCCCCGCCAAACACCAGCACAAGGCCGAGTACCAGGCGCAGCACGACCCAGGGCCAGCCGAGCGTGAACAGCATGAACACGAGCACTGCCGGGTTGAGCGTGGGGTTGCCGAGGAAGAAGGCGACCGCACAGCCGATCGAGGCCCCGCGCTTGTACAGCCCCGCGACCACGGGCACCGAGCAGCAGGAGCACATCATGCCTGGCAGCGCGAGCACGCCGCCGAGCACGGCGGTGCTGAAGCGACGGCTGCCCAGCACGCGCGCGAGCCAGTCGCGCGGGACCACGCTGTCGAGCGTGGCGGCGAGCAGCAGGCCCAGCAGCATCGCCTGCCACACGGCCTGGAAGTAGCGCTGGGCGTAGTCGAGCGCCGCCTCCACCGAGGCGGGCGGCGGCGTTGCCTCGGTACCGTACACGATCGGGTTGCCCAGCGTGTGGCTGGACGCCACGGCGAAGGCGCGCGCCCAGTAGGGGCTCCACTTCACGATGAACAGCCCCACCACCGCGATGACCAGCAACAGCCCGAAACCGAGCAGGTACTCACCACGTCGCGCGCGGGTCGCTGACGGTACCGACACTTGCCCCCGCATGCTCTGGCCTCCCGCAAGCCGCCTGGCCGCTCTGACTACATTAATTACTAATCGAAGACATTAGTAATGTCAATAGCCAGTAGCAGAGCGCCGGCAACGCGTGGCGCGCCGGCGGGGCCTTGAGCTGCCTACGCAGGGGTCCGGTTGCGTGGAGTTGGGAGCGGCGAGAACGCGGAGGGAGAGCGGCGGGGGCTGACCAGGCGTCGCTCTCGCGGTCACAGCCCGCTGAACACGTCGAAGAATCCCTCGCTCTGCAGCTGCTGGCGGAGTTGGTCCCAGCCGGGAAACGCGCCCGCCTCGATGAACGTGGGCGCCGCCGCCACCAGCGCCTGCCGATCGGGATCCCAGGTGTAGGTCGTGTCTGCGTAGCGCGACGGGCAGCAGGCCGGGTCGCTCGGCTGGTAATCTGGCAGCACGGTGCGGATCGGCCGATGGGTGTCCGCGGGATCGTCCCCGGACTGCATGGCGACGATACCGCCGCCCCGCACGGGCGCCAGGGTCAGCAGCAACGCCTCGCTGGGCAGGTCGTGCACCCAGTACTGGGTGGTGCAGTTGGCGCCACACACCAGCAGGCGCTGGAAGCGGTACCCTCCCTCGGGCCCCAGGCTGTTGTGCTCGGTGTAGCTACAGGCGATCGTGCGGGGGCACTGCGCTGGTGGGGGCGGGACGGACTGACCAGGCCCACCCGGGTCGCCGAGCTGGGCCAGAGCCAGGGCGGTGGAGACGGCCGCCCCGGTCAGGGCGGCGACGGCGGCGCTGAGAAGCTTGCGGCACACTAACCTAGATGGCATCGACCCCTCCTCGCTGGAACAACTTCGCGGGGCGCCTCCAAAGTATCGGCACCTGGCCACGTCCTACCCAACAATTCCGCGGTGGGCGCGACACCGAGCCGCCGCCCCGTCGGCCGCCAGCGGTCGAACGGCCGCTCCGGACCACGCCGGAGACCGTATTGACCGAAGTCAAGCCTGTGGCTATCCTAACTGCAACTCGCCGCTCGCTAGGCGTATGGGGAGCGGCGTCGGAGTGAGCGGTGTTCGATCGGCAGCTCGCGAGTACGAGAGACGGCGCGCGGGCAGCCCTGGTCTCCGCGCTCGACCTCGATGTCCACGTCCTGCGGTTCCGTGCCGAGGTAACCAGTGAGCTGCGGCTGCCGGTGGCGGCGGGCGCGGCGCTGCGCGGCGCCCTGTTCGCGGCGCTACGGGCGGGCTTCTGTCTGGCTGCGCAGGGGCCCGAGTGCGGCCAGCCGGAGCTGGCGGCACGCTGTCCCGTCTGCTTCCTGTTGGCGCCGGTCGAGGCGGGGCATCGGCGCGGGCAGGACGTGCCGCGGCCCTACGCCCTGCGCGTACCGTTCGCGGGGCGGGAGCTCGTGTACGCGCCCGGGCAGAGCTTCGAGTTCGGCATGGCGACGTTCGGGCGAGCGTTGGAGGCGTTTCCCTACGCGCTGCTGGGCGTGCAGACCATGGGCGAGCGCGGGCTGGGCGCGCGGCGCGCGGGCAGCTTCCGGCTAGCCGAGGTGTGGACCGAGCACCCGCTGGCGGGGCGCCAGGAGCGCGTGTACCGCGCCGGCGACGGGGTGGTGCGGGCACCAGCCCTACCGGTGACGGCGACCGATGTGGCGGCCGAGGCGCGAGCGCTCGCGCGGCAGGGTGCCGGGCGTCGGCTGTGCCTGACCCTGGCCACCCCGACGCGGCTGGTGGAGGATGGCCGGCTGGTCAAGCCGGCGGATTTCCGGCTGCGGCCATTGGTGGCGCGGTTGCTGGAGCGGCTGGACGCGCTGGGGGCGCGATACGGCAACGGGCCGCTGGGCCTCGAGGTTGCGCCGCTGCTGTACGCGGCCGAGCAGGTGCGGGTGGTGGAGCAGCGGCTGGGGTGGCGGGAACTGTTTCGCGCCTCGGGGCGCCACGGGCGGCTGCTGCCGATGAGTGGGCTGGTGGGCGAGGTGGTGATGGAGGGCGAGCTGGGGCCGCTGCTGCCGTGGCTGGTGTGGGGCAGCCTGGTGGGCGTGGGCAAGGACGCCACCATGGGCAACGGCGCGCTCGTGCTCGCGCCCGCGTGAGGTGTCGCACTTCGCCCACCAGCGCGGAATAGCTCCACAGACCGAGCCGGTCAGCCCGACGAGACAGGAGGTCGTCGATGTCCCGCGCCCTGCTGCCGCCCGCCAGCGTGCGGCTGTTCTGCCCGCTATGCCACCGCGTGTTTGCCGAGCTAGACATCAACCTGCAGCGCCTGGCCAGCGCGATCTGCCGCGCCCGCCGGGCCCACGCCGCCGAGAGCCACTCGGAGTTGCGGGGCTAGCCGAGCGCTGGCGAGCGGGGAGGGGGCGATGGCGCCGCGGGCGCAGGTGGCCGACCTACTGGTCGCGGGCGAGCAGCCGGACCGCTGGCTGGTGGTCGACGAGTACGGCGCCTTTCTCGGCTGCCACGGCGAGCGGCTGCGCGTGAGCGTGAACGGCGAGGTGCGGGTGGAGCGCGCGCTGGTGGGCTTGGAGCATGTGCTCGTGGTGGCGGGCGGCGTGGCGTGCAGCAGCGACGCCCTGCGCGCCTGCGCCGAGCGCGGCGTACCGGTGACGTTCGTCTCGTCGCTGGGCAAGCCGTACGCGCGCGTGGTGGCCCCGGAGCTGACCGGCACCGTGCAGACGCGGCGCCAGCAGCTGTTGGCGTACTACGACCAGCGCGGCGTGCATCTGGCCAAGGCGTTCGCCATGGCCAAGCTGCGCAACCAGGCCGTGCTGCTCAAGTACATGGCCAAGTACCGGCAGCAGACGGAGCCGGAGGTGTTCGCCATGGCGCGCGAGGCGGCGTTCGTGTGCGAGGACCTGGCGCGGCAGGTCGCGGAGGTGCACGGCGCGGACACCGACGCGGTGCGGCTGCCGCTGATGGCGCTAGAGGCGCAGGGGGCGCGGCACTACTGGGACGCCGCGCGGCTGCTGGTGCGGCCCGATGTCGAATGGCCGCGGCGGGAGACGCGCGGCGCGAGCGACCTGGTGAACCAGCTGCTCAACTACGGCTACGGGGTGCTGTACGCACAGGTGGAGCAAGCGATCCTGCTAGCAGGCCTGGATCCGTACGGTGGGTACCTGCATGAGGATCGCCCGGGCAAGATCTCGCTGGTTTTGGATCTGATCGAAGAGTTCCGGCAAGCGGTGGTCGATCGCGCGGTGTTCGCGCTGCTGAACCAGCGCGTGCCGGTGGGGCAGGACGCCGGGGGCCGGCTGGACCTGCCCACGCGACAGGCAGTCGTGCGGCGGGTGCAGGAGCGGCTAGAGAGCCCCGAGCCGTTTCGGGGCCGGCGGCCGCGGCTGCGCACCATCCTGCAGGGCCAGGCGCGCGCGCTGGCCACCTACGTGCGCGGCGACAGCGGCCCGTACGTGCCGTACGTCAGCCGCTGGTGAGGCATCGCACTTCGCGCGCGACCGCGGAAGCTACAGCAGAACACACCGCCGAGCCCGCACCGAGGGCGGCGCGGCCGTGGCGTCCTCAGCCCGCCAGAAAGCGCCTCCCGGGTGGCGATCAGGCGAGGAGGAGCTATGGCAGGCTGGGACGCGGCAGCGTACCGGGCGTTCTTCCGCGACCTCACGGGGCACGAGCCGTATCCCTACCAGGTCGAAGTCGCCCGGCGGCTGGCTAACCGCGAGAACCTCGTCGTCGGCGCGCCCACCGGCGCGGGCAAGACGCTCACGGTGCTGGCGCCGTTCCTCTACCCTGGCTGGACACCTCGGCCGTCACGGCTGATCTACGCGCTGCCGCTGCGGACGCTGGTGCAAAGTATCTACCGCGAAGCGCGGGCGCTGGTGCAACGCGCGGGGCACGATCCCGAGCGCGTCACTATGCAGACCGGCGAACAGCCCGACGACGAGTTCTTTGCCCGCGGCCAGATCATCATCACGACCTACGACCAGGTGTTGAGCGGCCTACTGGAGGGCCCATACGGCCTGTCACCCAGCCAGCACAACCTCAACGCCGCCGCCGTGGTCGGCGCGCTGGTGGTGTTCGACGAGTTCCACCTCATGGCGCCCGCGCTCGCCTTCCTGACCGGGGTGGCAGGCCTGCACGTCTTCCGCGATCTGGCGCAGAGCGTCTGGATGACCGCCACGGCCACCGCGCGACTCCGCCACGAGCTGGCCCAGGCGCTCCAGTGCGCCGACGCGAGCCCGGATGGGGGCGCGGTGGCTCAGCTGCCCAACGTGGCGTGCGTGACCCGGCGGCTGCGCTACCATGCGGTGCCACTGACGCCCGAGGCAGTCCTGGCTGCTTCCCGAGGGCGGACAATCGCCATTTGCAACACGGTGGGCCGCGCCCAGGCGCTGTACACCGCGCTGCGGGCCGCGCTGCCCCCCGAGGTGCCGTGTCTACTGCTGCACTCCCGCTTCTTCAAGCCCGACCGAGCCGCCAAGGAGGCCCAGCTCATGGCGCTGCTGGGCAAGGGGCGCACCGAGCGGGCGGTCCTGGTGGCCACGCAGGTGGTCGAGGCGGGTATCGACATCTCCTGCGACGACCTGCACACCGAGCTGTGCCCTATGAACGCGCTGGTCCAGCGGGCCGGCCGCTGTGCCCGCTACCCGCACGAGCAGGGGACCGTGCACGTGTACGACCTGCCAGACCAGGCGCGCGCCTGGCTGCCGTACGGGACGAGCGGCGCGCCCGATCCGGCGCTGGAGGCCACGCGAGACCTCCTGGCGAGGGCGGGGGATGCGGCGATACTAACCCCCCAGCTGGCGGCGCAGTGGGTCGAGGCGGTCCACTACGAGGCCGACGCCGCGGCGCTGCACATGGGCTGGCGCGGGCGTCGCGACGAGGTGCTGACGCTGATCCACCGCCACGCCTTCCTGCGGCAGCCGGGGCGCGTGGCACACCTGATCCGCGAGGAGGGCGTTGGGGACCTTCGCGTGATCGTCGCGCCCGCGCACGCGCTGCCTGAGGAGCCCAGCCGCCGCGAGGCCGTGACGGTCGCCGGGTGGACGGTTCGCGCGGCGCTCGACGCGGCGCCGGCCGATGCCGGGCCGGTGGCCTGGGGCTGGACGTTCGGCGACGAGCCGCGTTGGGAGCCGCTGGCGCGCGGAGCCGACCTGGCTGGCCAGTACGTGGTGTGCCTGGCGCCGGCCGTGGCGCGCTACACCGCGGAGGTTGGGCTGGAGGTGGGGCAAGCTGGCGAGGCGGTCAGTCCCGAGCGGGTACCGCCGCCGCGGCCGGGCTATCGCCCGATGCAGGTGGAGAGCTGGGCGCACCACGCTCGTGCGGTGGCCCGCGAGGCGCGGCGGCGCGTCGAGCAGGACGACGACCCCACGGGCTGGCTCGGCGAGGGCTTCCAGCGGCGCTACGGCATCCCGCCCGACGCGCTGCGCGAGGCGGCCGAGCTGTGTGGCCTGCTGCACGATCTCGGCAAGCTCCAACAGGGCTGGCAGGCGTGGGCCGAGGCCTGGCAGCGCAGCAAGGACCCCGCCTTCGCGCTGCAGGCGGCGCTGGCGCACACGAGCTACGACCCCGAGGACCCCCGCGACCGTGCGCGCCAGCGCGAGTTCCCCGTCAAGCGCCCTACGCACGCCGCCCAGGGAGCGTACCTGGCGCTAGCTGCACTGCACAGCCGCTTCCCGACCCTGCCCGCGGGGCGGCGCGCGGCGCTGATCGCTGCGATCCAGGCGGCCATCCTGGCGCACCACGGCGGTTGGCTGCCGGACGCCGAGAACCTCGGCCTGCAGCCGCTGTGGGTGGGCTGGCCGAACGACCTCGGGGGCGCGAAGATCAACGGCCAGGCTCCCGCCCTGGTGCCCCGCCTCCTGGGTGCCGCGGCCCGACGCGCGTTGCTCGAGCGCGCGGTCAAGACGGTGAGCGATCCCACGGTGCTGGCCGACTACTGGCCCCTGGTGGCGTACCTCACACGTACCTTGCGGCTCGCCGACCGGCGGGCGACAGCGGAGGCGGGAAGCGAATGAACGAGATGATCTTCCAGGTACCGCGCGCCACGGGGACGCACGGCGATGTGCTGCTGGCCGTCGGGCTAGCCGACGTGCTCCAGGGGGCGACCGACGAGCCCGTATACCTGCGGGCGCGCGGGGCGCTGTACGAGGTCGTGGCGCGGCTGCCGGAGGACTGGCCACAGCGGCTGCCGACCGACGCGGGCTACCAGTATCTGCGCCCGAAGGCCTCCGCAGCCGTGCCGCCTTCCGTATCCGCCGACCGCGTGCTGGATTACGAGGTAGAGCGGGCGCGCTTCAACGAATGGCGCAAGCTTCAGCAGGCCACGAAGGGCAAGCCAGCGGACCCTGCCCTGCAGGAGCAGCTGGAGCAGCTCAAGCCGCGCGGCGACTGGCGCCACTGGCAGGTGCTCAACACGCTGCAGGGCGACGACAACACCAACAAGGTGTTCGTCGCGCTGGCCGAGCTATCGCCCGCGCAGGCGCGGACCCTGATCGCGCGCGGCCTGGAGGCGCTGTACGCGGGCCGGCCGTCGGGCGTCACCTGGAAGGTGTCCTCGGTCCAGCTGTTCGCCCCCAACGCGGCCAAGGGCTACGCGCGCCTGAAGCCCGACTCGACCGACCGCAACGACAAGACGAAAGAGGCGTGGGTCGATCCGTTCGCCGAGTGGCTGCGCTACCGCGGCTACTTCCTCGTCACCTGCCCGTACTTCACGGGCTCTAAGGGCGAGGGGATCCGCATCCTCACGCCGCAGCCGGCGGATATCGCAGTCCGCAGCCTCCAGACGGTGGTGGGCGAGCTGCGCCGAGCGGCCGTGTACGGGGCAGAGCCGAAGCTCGACGCGCTCGCGGTGCTGGCCCTGGCGCGAGCGCTGATCCGCCACTCGGAGCTGTACGCGCGGGTCGGCGCCGCCGACGAGCAGGTCGAGGAGCTGTTCGCGCTGTTCGGCCGCACGCCCGCCAGCATCATCAGCGGTGTGGCTATCACGCAGTACGTCTCGCTCGGCCAGGCGCGAGCGGTCGCGCAGGTGGGCGAGCTGGCCCTACCCGACTGGTTCCCCATGCAGACCCCCGAGGACGCTCGCACCTGGCTGGCCATCCTAGAGGAGCATCGGCGCGTGCTAGCCAGCCTGCGCGACGACCGCTCGGACGAGATCGGTCTGCTGATCGACTACCGGCGCTTTCTGCAGCGGCGCGGCCGCGCGGCGCTCGACGCGCTGCTGGAGTTCATGGGAGCGTACGGTGCCTTCGTGCTGCGCGCGCGGGAGCAGCGCCGGCGCGTGGCGCAGTTCACCACGGAGCACTTCCGTGTGCTAGTGAGGGGGATGATGGGCGAGTACCTGAAGATCCTCGACGACCCCGGCTTCCAGGCCGTCGCGGCCGCCGTGCGCAACGCGACGGTGAGCGCGCAGGCGTTGAAGGCGCAGGGCCGCACCGACTATCGCGAGATCCGCTACGACCTCTTGCCCGAGATCCGGCGGCGCCGCTCGCTGCCCGACGGGCACGCCTTCATGGAGACGATCTGCGAGTTCATCGCCAGCTACAACTACGAGAACGCGCGGCGCCGCGAGATGAAGATCTGGGCCCCGCGCAACGTGACCACCGAGGAGCTGCGCGCCTTCGCCGCGCTCGTGGAGGCGCACTCGGCGCCGCTGGTCGGCGCGCTACTGGCCGCCTACGGTTCCTGCCGCGAGCCACGCGAGCCCGAGCCGTCTGGCACCGACACCGAGCCCGCCGCGGGCGAGCCAGACACCGACGCGGCGGACGGAACGCAGGGGGAGTAGAACCGATGCCCGTGATCAGCTCGCTCACGCTCAACGCCCGGCTGACGCTGAACCTGCACAACCTGAACAACGAGGGGACCGAGGGCAACCAGCAGCAGACCCGGATGGTGCATATCCTCGACGCGAACGGCAACCGGCAGGTGGTCAACGCCGTCAGCGGCGATATGTTCAAGCACATCCTGGTCGATCACTTGATCCCGCTGCTCCAAGAGGCCGGCCAGCCGCTGTCGGCCGCGGCGCTGCGCCACGACCCCGACCGCATCACCGCCGATGAGGAGTTCGTGCAGTACTGCGAGCGGAGCGGCGCCGAGCGGCCCACCGAGTCCCAGATCATGAGCCGCATGCTCGAGGCGTGCAGCGCCACCGACCTGGCCGGAGCACTCGTCACGCGCGGGCGCGCGGTGGGCCGCAAGTCGGTGGTGGAGATCGGCTGGGTGGTGGGCCTGCCGGAGAACACCATCACCGAGCAGTACTTCCACGTCAAGTACGCGCCGGAGGGGCGCGGCCAAGCAGCCGGCGGCACTACCGTCGCGGGCCAGCAAGCCATCTTCCACCGCCCGGCCTCGTCGGGCCAGTACGCCATCGTCTGCAACCTCGACCTCTGGCGGATCGGCCTGAACGACATCACCCGCGAGTTCGTCATCGCCGAGGGCGACCGGCTGGCGCGAGCGCGCGCGCTGCTGCGGGCGCTGGCCGCGACACTGCTCAAGCCGGCCGGCGCGCAGCGCAACACGCAGAACCCGCACATCATGGCCTGCGAGGGAGTGATCGCCACCTCGAACAACTCGCTGCCAGCGCCCACAGTCAGCCCGCTGACGCCCAATTACCTGGCGGAGATCGAGGCCGCTGCAGCCGCCTGCAATCGCTTGCAGCCCGATACCGTGCGGCTGTACCCCTTCCGCACGCTAGCCGAAGGCGTGCAGATCCTGGCCGAGCTCGCCGACGGCCTCGAGCTGGCGGGAGTGCCGCGCCATGCCTAGCGAGCGACGCACGGGGCCCCGCGGGACGCGAGGCGCGGCCGGCGCCCACGACCCCGTGGCGGCAGCGGCCGAGCGCGAGGCGCGCGCCCAGCGGCTCACCACCAGCGCCGCACCCGTGGGAGGCGTCGCGGGACCTGGGCGCTGGCTGGTGGCCACCTACCGCCCCACCACGCTGTTCTCGTTGAAGCTGAGCGCGGCGACCAGCGCCGTGGGCAAGACGTTGTTGGTGCCCACCATGTACGCCATCAAGATGGCGCTGGTGGACGCCGCGTTTCGCGCGGGCTACCCGGACGCCGCCTGCGCCGCGTTGCTGCGGGCGCTGGTCGAGGTGGACGTGCGCATCGCGCCGACGCCCCGCGCGGTGGTCACCCATACCTACTGCAAGATCCGTCAAGAGCCAAAGACGCCGAGTCCGACGCAACCGTACATCTCCAGCGTGGCCTACCGAGAGGTGGTGCACCTGGATGGCGACTGGCGCTGGGCGTTCGACCTGGCGGCGGTCAGCGACGAGGTCGCCGCGCAGCTGGTGCAGCTGCTGGCGCATGTGAGCTACATTGGACGGCGCGGCAGCTTCGTGCAGTTTCTCGGCGTGCGGCGCGAGGTGGCCCTGTCGACCGAGTACACGCAGCCCCAGGCGCAGAACGGCTTCACACTGCCGCCGCGCTGGCACGTGGCGCCGCTAGACGACTTCGGCCCCGAGGCGACGCTGGACGCGCTCAGCTCGTATAGCGCGACCACGCCGCGGCGCGACCGACACCGCCGTTTCGTGCAGACGATCGTGCCGCTGGGCCTCGTCAACGTGGGCCCGGGATTCAGCGAGTACGCCCGCGACACCTAGGCGCTGGCGCTTCGGCCGCGGGCGCAGTGCGGGCGATACACCAGGAGGGACAAGGGGATGGCAGGGCCGCATGCGGTGCGGGTGCCGCTGGAGGTGGTGACGCCGCTGTTTCTGGCAGGAGCGGAGCCGCGCGGGCAACCCGAGCTGCGACCGCCAGCGTTTCGCGGTGCCCTGCGCTATTGGTTCCGCGCGGCGGCGGGCGGCGCGCTGGGCGGCAAGAGCCAGGCGGTCGCGCGGGCCGAGCAGGAGGTATTCGGCGCCGCGGCGGGTAGTGGCAGCGCCTCCGCCGTCGTCGTGCGGCTCGCGCTGCCAGCGGGGATGCCCGCGTCCAAGGTGTATGCGGGCAACGACTTTGGCTCGGCGACCAGCGGGCGCCGCTATCTCTTCTGGTCGATGGCCGAGAGCGGCAGCAAAGAGCGGGGCAATTATCAGGCACCCAAACAGTATTTCCCACCTGGCGTTCGGTTCGTCGTCGAGGTGGCGCCGCGGCCTGGAGCGTCCAGCGCTGAGAGTAGCTTGGAGCAAGCCGCGGCGGCCCTGTGGCTGCTGGTGCAGCTGGGCGGCGTGGGGTCCCGCTCGCGCCGCATGGGCGGCAGCCTGTCCGCGAGCGAGGCGGTGAGCGCCGCCGGGCTGGCGTTCGCACTGGAAGGGGCGTCGGCTGCCGAGGTGGCCAACGAGCTGGCAGCGGGGTTGCGCCAGGTCCGAAAGATTTTCCAGCG
>JADGHJ010000267.1 GCA_019686175.1 Chloroflexota bacterium
GCACGGCGCGCGCCGCGCTGGCTGATGCAGCAATGATGCGGGGCAGACACTGCCCCCTATACTGTACTGAGTGCTACGCTCTATTCTAGCCCACCGCCGGCCCGGTTGCAAGGGAGGGCGGGCGCCTCCACCCCCAGCGCGGCCGCCATCGCCGCGATCACCCGCTCGGGCCGCTGGCTCAGCATGCATTGGTGCTCCGGCAGCAGACAGGCCGCGTTGCGGTAGCGATTCTCCTCGCACCGTCCGCACGGCTCCAGCGGTAGCAGCACGGTGACGTTCGGCGCCCGCGGCGCCCACAGCCGGTGCGGGCTGGCCCCGAAGATGGCCACCGTCGGCGTGCCCACCGCCGCGGCCAGGTGCATGATCCCGTTGTCGATGGTCACGCACAGCCGCGCGCGCCGCAGTGCCCCGGCGACCTCCGGCAGCGTCAGCCGTCCGCGCAGGTCCACCAGGGCCGTCTCCGCCAGCAACTGCGTCTCCAGGTCCACCGAGTGGTAGTAGCGCGCCTGCTCGGCGGGCCGGCTGCCCAGCAGGCCCACGGTCCAACCGTGGCGCTCGCACCACGCGACCACCTCGCGCCAGTACACGCCCGGCCAGACCTTGGCGCTGCGGTTGGCACCCGTGGCGATCAGTACGGGCGGCGTGGCGAACGGCGGGGGCGTTTCCGGCACCTCGGTGCGCCAGTAGTCGGTCTCCACGCGCGCCAGCCGACACAAAATCTCGCCGATGTACTGGCTGTGCAGCACATCGCCGTAGCGCTCGAGGAGGTCGGCGGCGTTCCACACCTCACCATGCAGCGCGTCCACGCGCGTGGGCGGGTACGGCAACTCGCTCCGCAAGTCGGGGGTGTAGGCCGGCCCGACGACATACCGCGGTTGAAGGATCTGCAGCGCGAGCCGCGTGGCCGGGTGCGCCTCACAGTTGACCGCCAGATCGTATGGCCCCGCCGCGCGCACCCGTTCCGCCACGTAATCGGGCAGCGCGGCCAGCCCGTTGGGTACCCCGAACAGCGAGTAGCGGCTATCGAGCAGGCGTGAGGCAGCCTCCAGCTCAGCGGTGCGCTCGCCACTGAAGTAGTCGATCGTGCAGCCCGGATACTTCTCGCGCAACCCACGCAGCAGCGGCGTGCTGACCACGAAGTCGCCGATCGAGTCGTAGAACAGCACGGCCAGGTGCGGGCGTGGGCGCAGCGGCTGGTCGATGAAGCGCTCCATGCGGGCCTGATCCCCTCCACAGTCGATGGCGCCCTAGGCAGGCCCCTCGCGGACAGTGCGGCGTGCGATGCAAGAAGCGCGCCAATGTCCGGAGCGCCCATAGTTTGTTATACTGGTCGCCAGCCAGGGTCATGGCCTCGTGTGGGGCGGGAGAGGAAGCCATTATGTTTCGCCGTCCAGACGAACCCGAGGGCGCGCGCCTGTTCAAGGGCGCCCGCGACCGCGAGGAGACGCCGGAAGGCACCGCGTACCCGCCCGAGAATCCCGAACTGCCGACTGCCGTGGCGTCCAGCCCGAGCGGCCCCGCGCCCCGGGGAAGCGACAACCTGCGGCCGAGCAGCACCGCCCCCCTGAGCGGCTCGTCGTTCACCGGCATCAACCGCGGCGAAGTCGAGACGGTCGTGGGCCGCGAGTCGTCGTTCGACGGCAAGCTGCGCTCCGAGCACAGCATCCGGGTCCAGGGCGAGGCCCGCGGAGAGATCGAGTCCAAGCAGGCCGTGTACGTCGAGGAGGGGGCGCGCGTCAGCGCCAAGATCGTCGCGGCCGAGATCACCATCGCCGGCCAGGTGGAGGGGCAACTGTTCTCCGTCGGCCGCGTCGAGATCCGTCCCTCGGGGCAAGTGAATGGCGAGATCAACGCCGCCTCCCTGGTCATGCAGGAGGGCGCGTTCTTCGACGGCCAGCTCAAGATGAAGAACCGTGGGCGGCCCGAGGAGGCATCGGCGCCCGAGCGCGACCTGGGGCCGAACGCGCCGTCGCGCCGTCTGCCCGGGCTCGGCTCGGGCGGCCCGTCTCTGCGCAGTAGCCTCGGTAGCGACTAGCCGCGCCCCGCTTGACAGCCGGGGGCGGGGCCGCGAGAATCGAGCAGGGCTGCCGCCGGCTCGCTGGACGCGCAGCCCGCAACGAGCGGAGGTGCGGCGCAGATGGTGGTGGGCGAAGCCTGGGAGCTGGCGATCATGTTCGCCCTGGTCCTGGGCGTGCTGGCGCTGATGTATTTCCTCCAACGGTGGTTCGGCCTGACGTAAGGGCCCAGCGCGATGCCGATCTATGACTATCGATGCGGCGGCTGTCACCGCCGCATCAGTTTATGGTTCCGCACGTTCGCCGCCGCCGACGCGGCGCGTTGCCCCCACTGCGGGTCGCAGGACCTCACCCGCCTCATCACCCGCTTCGCGGTCGCGCGCTCCGAGGAGCGCCGGCTCGAGGACCTCGCCAGCCCCGAGGCGCTCGGCGCCCTAGACAGCGACGACCCGCGGGCGGTGGCCCGCTGGGCGCGCGAGATGGGCCGCGAGTTCGGCGATGAACTCGGCGACGACTACGACGAGCTGATCGACCGCATGGAAGCCGGCGAGCTGCCGGACGACGAGCCGGACGCCGAAGCCGCCGACGAGCCGGGCGCCGAACCGCTCGATTGACGCCCCCTCGAAACGGCGCGGCGCCCGCCCGCGTGGACGGACGCCGCTAGGGCCGTGCGGCTCCCCTTGCCCTTACTCCGCGTAGGCTTTGAGCGCGCGGGCACGCGTGGGATGGCGCAGCTTGCGTAGCGCTTTCGTCTCGATCTGACGGATGCGCTCGCGCGTTACCCCGAGCTCCTCGCCGATCTCGGCCAGTGTGTGGTACTTGCCGTCGTCCAGGCCATAGCGCATCTCGAGGACGCGCTGCTCACGGCGGCCCAGCGAGGCCAGGACGCTGGCCACGTGGTCGCGGAGCAACGCGCGGGCCGCCGCCTCCTCCAGATCGATCGCCGCCTCGTCCTCGATGAAGTCGCCCAGCAGGGCGTCCTGCTCGTCGCCCACCGGCGTCTCCAGCGAGATCGGCTGGGGCAGGATCTTCAGCACCTCGCGCACCTTCTCGGGCGTCAGGTCGAGCGCCTGTGCCAACTCCTGGGCAGTGGGCTCGCGCCCGTACTCCTGCTGGAGCCGGCTTAGGGTTCGCACCACCCGGTTGATCGTCTCCACCATATGGACGGGGATGCGGATGGTACGCGCGTGGTCGGCGATCGCGCGGGTCACCGCCTGGCGGATCCACCAGGTGGCGTAGGTGCTGAACTTGAAGCCGCGGCGATAGTCGAACTTCTCGACCGCCCGCAGCAACCCTAGGTTGCCCTCTTGGATGAGGTCGGGCAGGGGAATGCCGCGATTCATGTAACGGCGCGCCACACTGACCACCAGGCGCAAGTTCGCCTCGATGAGCTGGCGGCGCGCCTCCTCGCCAGCGCGCACCGCCGCTTCTAGCTCGGCACGCGCTGCGGCCTCGACGCCGCCAGCCTGCAGCGCCGCCGCGGCGACGTTCCCGCGCTCGATCGCCTGCGCCAGCGCGACCTCCTGGGCCGCGCTCAACAGGGGAACCCGCCCGATCTCTTGCAGGTAGAGCGGCAGCGCTTCGCCCGCCAGCTCCGTCTCTCGGAGCGGCGGGGCAGCCGTCTCTCCGCGCCCTTCGATCGCGCCGGGGTCCTCGGAGCTTGCGCTCGACGCGGCAGCCATAAGCATGCTTTCCAATCACCTCTCTCGACCGCGGCCAACAGCCGCGAGCGACAGGATCTCCACCGTCGCCGGGGGGGGCGCCCCCCCCCCCCCCGGCGGCCCGCCCCCCCCCCCCCACCCCCCCCGGCCGGGGGCGCGCCCCCGGGGGGGGGGGGGGGCCCCGCCGCACCTCACTGCGACGGCAGGATAGCACAGCGCTCCGGGGGCCCTGGCGACCTATTGCGGGATTGCAACCTGGCCCGGGCTCAGCCGAGCGCGTGCTCGTCGAGGCGATGGAACAGCAGGCCCGTGGGCAACTTGGGGTAGAAGTAGGTCGACTTCTGGGGCATCCGCTCGTGGGCCTCGGCGACCGCCACCATGTGGGCGGGAGCCAGCGGGTTAAGCAGCACGGCGAACGCGGCCGCCCCACGATCGACGCGCTGCAACGCCTCGGCGGGGTCGCGCGTGTAGGTCAGCCGCTCCGCGGCGTCCGGCCCGAGGAGCGGCTGCAGCAGCAGGCAGTCGGCCTGCGCCACGTCGAGGGCGCGCCACGCCGGGTGCCGCTCGGCCGGCAGCCATCGCTCGGCGCCCGCGCGGGGCGTGGCGAGCCACAAGCGCCCAGGCGTATACACCCCGAGGACCACGGCGCCCGCTCGTGCCTGGCCGTGACGCTCCAGCGCGGCGACCGCGTCGGCCACGCGGCTCGCATCCAGCGTCATCGCCGTGCAGTCGAACCGCTCGGCGAGCAAGCGCTCGACGGCGCTGCGCTCGACGCTTTCGGGGGGCGCGCAGCGATGCGTGGGCAGCAGCAGCAAGCCCGGGTCGTCGAGCGCCACCAGATACGCCAGCACGAACTCGGCACCGCTAGGGACCGCGGCCCGCTGCGCGCGTAGCTCGTCGCGGTAGCGCAGCGCGGTCTCGTAGCGATGGTGCCCGTCGGCCACATACAGCCGCGCGGGGGCCAACGCTGCACACCAGGCAGACGGCGCAGCCACCGCCCACATCCGCACCTGGTCATCCGGCCCGAGCCGCGCGCTGGCCACCGGGGGCGTGGCCGTCGTGGCTTCCCAGAGGGCCGCCTGCGCCGCCGGCAGCGGCGGGTGCAGGAGGAACACGGGGCTGAGGTTCGCCTGGCAGGCGCGCAGGAGCGCGAGGCGATCGGCTTTTGGGCCCGCCAACGTCCGCTCGTGAGGCAGGACTACGCCCTCCTCCCAGGCCGTTAGCCGCACCAAGGCGAGCACCCCCCGCCTCCGGCGCCGCACCCCCGCCCACTCGAACTCCTCCTCCACGGGGTACAGGCAAGGCGCCGGGTCCCGTTGGAGCACCCCGCGCGCCAGCCATTCGGCGAACAGCGCGGCCGCCTGGGCGTAGCGCCCGTCGCCCGCCTCGCCCGTGGGCAGCTCGACGTGGATAGCGTTGTAGGGGCTGCTGGCGCGCAGGATCGCGGCCGCCTCCGCCGAGATCACGTCGTAAGGGGGACAGAGCACGTGCGCCAGATCGCCCACGCGCGCGAGGTCGTAGCGCAAGCCCCGCAGGGGGCGGACATCGGCCACTACACTCCTCCTGGTCAGTCGTTAACGGCAGGAGCCAGCCGCACGGCACCGAAGCAAGCGCGGGTCTCGCTGCCAACCCATAGCCCGAGCCCCTGGCCAACCCAGGAGGCATCCTCGCCTGCCAGCAGCGGCTCGCCGTCGAGCGCCACCTCCACGCGTCCCTGCCCGACCCTCACCGCCAGCGTGTGCCACAGGCCCACGGGGATCGGCAAGTCCCACCCGGCCAGCAGCGTCGTTTGCCCGCCCTCGTGGCGGAACAGCCGCAGCCCATTGGTGCGCGTGTTGAGCCGTGCCAGGTAATAATCC